>CAZUUU010000012.1:0-40181 GCA_964622685.1 uncultured Methylibium sp. | reverse complement strand
GGCGCTGCACGCCGCGGTGGAAGCGGCGCGGGCCGGCGAGCAGGGTCGCGGCTTCGCGGTGGTCGCCTCCGAGGTGCGCAACCTGGCGCAACGCTCGGCCGGTGCGGCCAAGGAGATCAAGGCGCTGATCGAGACCTCGGTCGGACGCGTCGAGGCCGGCTCGCAGCTGGCCGAGCAGGCCGGGCAGAGCATGGGCGAGATCGTGCAGTCGGTGAAGCGCGTGTCGGCGCTGATCGGCGAGCTGAGCACCGCCGCCGGCGAGCAGCGCGACGGCATCGGCCAGGTCAACACGGCGATCGCCAACCTCGACGAGCTGACGCAGCAGAACTCGGCACTGGTCGAGGAGTCCGCGGCGGCGGCATCGTCGCTGAAGGACCAGGCCGCGCGCCTGGCCGGCGTGGTGGCGGTCTTCAAGACCGGCACCGCAGGCTGAGGCCGCCGTGCCGCTCACCGGCTTGTCCCCCGAGGGCCAGCGCGCGCTGGCCTGCATGCAGCAGCTCGCCGATTGCCGCGCGCAGGGCACGCTCGACGGCCCGGACTTCGTGGCCAAGGCCTTGCGTGCGGTGGCCGAGGGCCTGGGTTGCGATCGCATGAGCCTGTGGCTGCACGGCGACCATGCAGGCGGGCGTGCGCTGGTGTGCCGCGGCCTGCACGACGGCAGCGGCCGGCTCGCGACGAGCGAACTGCCGCCGCTCGTCGAGGCCGAGCACGCGGCCTACTTCGAGGCCCTGGACCGCCACGGCATCCTGAGTGCAGCCGATGCGCAGCAGCATCCGGCGCTGGTCACGATGCGCGAGGCCTACCTCGTGCCGCACGACATCCGTTCGCTGCTCGACGTGCCTTTCGCGGCCAACGGCCGGCGCATCGGCCTGCTGTGCGGCGAACAGGCCGGCCGGCGCATCGACTGGCAGCCGGCGCAGGTGGCGCTGATGCGGCGCGCCGGCATCGTCGGCAGCCTGCTGTTCGAGCGCCAGCGCCTGCACGAGGCGCGACTCGGCCCGGGCTGAGCGACGACGGTGGAGAGGGTCGCGGAGGCGGCGGCAGAATAGCCGCATGCTCCCGTTCGCTCCCCTGCTGGCCACGCTGGCCGCCTACCTGGTCGGCTCCCTGTCCTTCGCGGTCATCGTCAGCCGCGCCTTCGGCCTGGCCGACCCGCGCAGCTACGGCTCGGGCAACCCCGGGGCGACCAATGTGCTGCGTTCCGGCAAGAAGGCCGCGGCGATCCTGACCCTGGTCCTCGACGCGGCCAAGGGCGCCGTGCCGGTCTGGCTGGTCGACCGCTTCGGCGCCGCCTACGGCCTGGGCGAGGGCACGCTGGCACTGGTGGGGCTGGCGGCCTTCGTCGGCCACCTGTGGCCGGTGTTCTTCGGCTTCAAGGGCGGCAAGGGCGTGGCGACCGCGGCCGGCGTGCTGCTGGCGCTGAACCCGTGGCTGGCGCTGGCGACGCTGGCCAGCTTCGCGATCATCCTGTTCTTCTTTCGCTACGTGTCGCTGGCCTCGATCGTCGCGGCCGTGTTCGCGCCCTTCTACCAGCTGCTGATCTGGGGCATGGGCGAGACGGCGATGGCGATCATCGTGATGAGCCTGTTGCTCGTCTGGCGCCACAGCGCCAACATCCAGAAGCTGCTGGCCGGCACCGAGAGCAAGCTCGGCCAGAAGGCGAAGGCGGTTCACCACAAGGGGCAGACATGACCATCCAGAGATTCGACGTGGGAACGAGGTTGTCCGAGATGGCCGTCCACCACGGCACCGCCTACCTCGCCGGCCAGGTCGCCGCCGACGCGACGCAGGACATCCGCGGACAGACCCAGCAGGTGCTGGCGCAGATCGACGCACTGCTGGCGCGCGCCGGCAGCGACAAGCGCAAGCTGCTGATGGTGCAGATCTTCATCGTCGACCTGGCCGACTTCCCGGCGATGAACGAGGTCTGGGAAGCCTGGGTGCCGGCCGGCCACGCCCCGCCGCGCGCCACCGTCCAGGCCCGCCTGGCGAAGGCGGAGTGGAAGATCGAGATGGTTGTGACAGCCGCGCTATAGGCACGGCCGCTGCCGCTCACCCCGCGATCCGGTCCGCCAGTCCCAGCGCCGCCGGGTCGCCGCGGCCGATGCGCACCAGCACCGGTTCGTCGCCGCTCAGGTCGACGACGGTGGTCGGCTGCATCGGGCAGGCACCGGCATCGACGACGGCCTGCAGCTGCTTCTCGAAGCGCGAGCGGATCTCGTGCGGATCGTTCAGCGGCTCGCGCTCACCGGGCGGGATCAGTGTCGTGGCCAGCAGCGGCTGGCCGAAGACCTCGAGCAGCGCCTGCGTGGCGGCATGCGCCGGCACACGCAGCCCGATGGTGCGGCGCGACGGGTGCGACACGCGGCGCGGCACTTCCTTGGTCGCCTCGAGGATGAAGGTGTAGGGCCCCGGCGTGCCCAGCTTGAGCAGGCGGTACGGCTTGTTGTCGACGCGCGCGTAGCTGGCCAGCTCGCTGAGGTCGCGGCACAGCAGCGTCAGGTGGTGCTTGTCGTTGTCGTCGAAGCCGCGCAGCCGCCGCAGCCGCTCGGCCGCCGCCTTGTCGTCGAGGTGGCAGACCAGCGCGTAGCTCGAGTCGGTGGGGATCGCCGCGATGCCGCCGCCGTGCAGGATCTGCGCGGCCTGCTTCAGCAGCCGCGGCTGCGGGTTGTCGGGGTGGACCTCGAAGTATTGCGACATGCCGACATTCTCAGTCCGCGACGGGGGCGAGTTCGCTCGGCGCCGCCTGGCGCGCCGCGGCGCTCTCGCGCAGGTTCAGCCACACCGAGGCGGCACCGCAGACGGCCACCACCGCCATGCCGACGAAGGCCCAGCCGTCGGGCACGTGGCGGAAGGCGACCCAGCCGGCGAAGCTGGCGAAGGCGATCTGCACGTAGGTGAAGGGCATCAGCAGCGCCATCGGCGCCAAGCCCAGCGCGAGGATCAGGCACAGGTGCCCGGCGGTGCCGGCCAGCCCGCCCAGCAGCAGCAGCGCCCAGTGCGCCGGTGGTGCGGCGGCCAGCGCCGGCAGCACGTCGACCGGGCTCAGCAGCAGCACCACCGACATGATGAGCGTGCCGATGAAGCCGGTGTAGAAGTGCGTCGTCAGCGGATGCTCCAGCCCCGACAGCCGGCGCGTCAGCAGCTGGAAGCTGGCGTAGACCATGGCCATCGTCAGCGGCAGCAGCGCGGCCCAGCCGAACAGGCCGCTGCCGGGTCGCACGACGATCAGCGCGCCGGCAAAGCCGCCCAGCACCAGCAGCGCGCGCAGCGGCGACAGCTTCTCGTGCAGGAACAGCGCGGCCAGCACCGTCACCAGCACCGGCGTCAGCATGCCGACCGCCGTGTACTCCGCGACCGGCATGTACTGGATGCCGTAGAACAGCAGCGCACTGGTCAGCAGCAGCAGCGCGCCGCGCAGCGTCTGGAAGCGCGGGTGCCCGCTGCGGAACAGGTTGCCGCCGCCGCGCAGGAAGCGCAGGCCCAGCCAGGCGCCCATGACCAGCGCCTGGATCGCGTAGCGCACCCAGAGGATGACCAGCACTGCCAGCGTCTGGCCCAGGTACTTGGCGGTGGTGTCGAGCGTCGCGAAGCACATCCCCATCACGAGCACCAGCGCCACGCCGAGCAGCGGGTGGGCGCGGCCGGCGCCGGGCGTCACGGGCGCTGCACCCGGTCGGCCAGTGCTTCCCAGACCGGCGACAGCTTGCCCGGCAGCCAGGGCAGGGCGCCCAGGTCGGTGCGGCTCTCGCCGGGCGCATGGAAGTCGCTGCCGCGCGAGGCCAGCAGGTCGAACTCCTGTGCCATGTCGGCGTACTTCACGTACTCGGCCGTCGTGTGGCTGCCGGTCACGACCTCGACCGCGCGCCCGCCGTGCGCGATGAACTCGGTGAAGAGCGCGTACTCCTCGGTCGGCGTGAACTTGTAGCGACCCGGGTGCGCGATGACGGCGGTGCCGCCGGCCTGCGTGATCCAGCGCACCGCGTCGCCCAGTCCGGCCCAGCGGTGCGGCACGTAGCCGGGCTTGCCGTCGACGAGGTAGTTGCGGAAGACCTCGTTGGTGCTGGCGCACACGCCGCGCTCGACCAGGAAGCGCGCGAAGTGCGTGCGCGCGATCAGCTCCGGATTGCCGGCGTACTGCAGCGCGCCTTCGTAGGCACCGGGGATGCCGACGCGTGCCAGCGCCTCGGCCATCTCGCGTGCGCGCTGGCCGCGGCCGCCGCGCGTGGCCTGCAGACCGGCCGCGAGCTGCGCGTCCTCGGCATCGAAGCCCAGGCCGACGATGTGCACGGTGATGCCGGCGAAGCTGACCGAGATCTCGGTGCCGGTGAGGTAGGGCAGGCCCAGCGCCAGCGCCGCGTCGCGGGCGCGCGCCTGGCCGGCGATCTCGTCGTGGTCGGTCAGCGCCCACAGTTCCACGCCGTTGGCATGCGCCCGCGCGGCCAGCGCCTCGGGCGCGAGCGTGCCGTCGGACACGCTGGAATGGCAGTGCAGGTCGGCGTTCAGGACAGCTGGAACGATCGCGTTCACGCAACGATTGTAGGAAGCGGGCGATGCCCGCGCTGTCGCGCAGGTTCGCGCGCTCAGCGTTCCAGGCGCACGATCCGCCCGTCGGCCTGGTCGGTCAGCAGGTAGAGCCAGCCGTCGGGGCCCTGGCGCACGTCGCGGATGCGGCCGATCTCATTGAGCGGCAGGCGTTCTTCCTTGACGACGCGCTTGCCGTCGAGCTCGATCCGCACCAGCAGCTGGCCGCGCAGCGCGCCGACGAAGAGGTTGCCCTTCCAGCCCGGGTAGCGGTCGCTGGTCAGGAAGGCCATGCCGCTGGGGCCGATCGACGGCACCCAGTAGGTGACCGGCTGCTCCATCCCGGGCTTGGCGCTGCCTTCGCCGATCTTGCGGCCGCTGCCGTAGTCGACGCCGTAGGTGATGACCGGCCAGCCGTAGTTGAGCCCGGCCTCGTCGACGTTGATCTCGTCGCCGCCCTCGGGCCCGTGCTCGTGCGTCCACAGCACGCCGGTGGCCGGGTGCAGCGCGGCGCCCTGCGGGTTGCGGTGGCCGATGCTCCAGATCTCGGGCCGCGCGCCCGGCGTGGCGACGTGCGGGTTGTCGGCCGGCACGCGGCCGTCGGCCTCGATGCGCACGACCTTGCCGACGTGGTTGTCCAGTTTCTGCGCCAGGTCGCGGTGGAACAGGCGGTCGCCGGTGGTCACGAACAGCCGGCCGTCGCGCGCGAACACCAGCCGCGACCCGAAGTGCGCGCTGCTCGCGAGCTTGGGCTGCTGGCGGAAGATGACCTGCACCTCGTCGAGCCGCTCGCCATTGAGCTTGCCGCGCGCGACGCTGGTGCCGTTGCTGCGGCCCGGGCCGGGCTCGGAGTAGCTCCAGTAGACCCAGCGGTTGTCGGCGAACTTCGGGTCCAGCACGACGTCGAGCAGGCCGCCCTGCGAGCGCGCGTCCACCTCGGGCAGGCCCTGCAGCGGCGGACCGACCTCGCCGCCGGCCGACACGATGCGCATGCGACCCGCGCGCTCGGTCACGAGCATCCGCCCGTCGGGCAGGAAGGCCAGGCCCCAGGGGTGGTGCAGGCCGCCGGCCACGGTGACGAGCTTCAGGCCCTGCGGCCCGGGGATCACCGCGGAGCCGTTCAGCACCGGCAGGCGAAAGCCGTTGCTCGATTGCGCGCAGGCCGCGCCGCCGGCCACCAGGGCGCCGAGGGCGAGCACCGTCAGCAGGTGCCGGCGCGACGTGGGGCGGCGAGGCTGGACTTGCATCGACCGCAGTCTAGGGGCTCGCGGCCCGTCGTGCAGCGCGAGCCTCAGGTGCGGTCGATGCGCACCAGCCGGCCGCTGTCGGTCAGCAGGTAGATCCAGCCGTCGGGGCCCTGCTTCACGCAGCGGATGCGCTGGCCCAGGCTGCCGAAGAGGCGCTCGCGCGAGACCTCGGTGGCGCCGTTCAGCGCGACGCGCCACAGCGCCGTGCCGGCCAGCGCGCCCAGCATCGCATTGCCCTGCCATTCCGGGAAGCCGGCGCCGGTGTAGAACATCAGCCCGGATGGCGCGATCGACTGCGGCGGCCAGTAGCTGACCGGCTCGACATAGCCCGGCGAGTGCACGCCGCCGCCGATGCGGCAGGCGTTGTTGGCCGGGCTCACGCCGTAGGGGCAGCCGTAGCTGACGTTGGGCCAGCCGAAGTTGCCGCCGGCGACGACGCGGTTCAGCTCGTCGCCGCCTTGCGGGCCGTGCTCCACGAGCCACAGATCGCCGGTGGTCGGATGCACCGCGGCGCCCTGCGGGTTGCGGTGGCCGTAGCTCCAGATCTCGGGCCGCGCACCGGCGCCCAGGCTGGGGTTGCCGCTGGGGATGCTGCCATTGCGGTTGATGCGCACGACCTTGCCCAGCGTGCCGGTGAGGTCCTGCGCCGGCGTCTCGCGGGTGCGCTCGCCGAGCGAGACGAACAGCGTCCCATCGCTGCGGAAGGCCAGGCGCGAGCCGAAGTGGCCGTCGCCATTGACCTTGGGCGTCTGCTGGTAGATCACTTGAAAGCCGACGAGCTGGGTACCCGACAGCCGGCCGCGCCCGACCGCGGTGCCGGTGTTGTCGCCGTTGGCGTTGCCCTCGACATAGGTTAGGTAGACCCAGGGGTCGGTGGCGAAGTCGGGGTCGAGGGCGACGTCGAGCAGGCCGCCCTGGCCGTTGGTCATGGTCACGACCACCGGCACGCCGGCGACCGGGCCGGACAGCGTGGCGGTGCTGCCGCCGAGCGTCGCGATGCGCAGCGTGCCGCCCTTCTCGGTGATCAGCGCGCGACCGTCGGGCAGGAAGGCCATGCCCCAGGGGCTGGCGAGCGCGGTCGTGAGCGTCGTCGTGCGCGCCGGGCCGGTCGGCGGCGGGCCCGACGGCGGCGGCGGTGGGGGCGGCGCCCCGGGCGGTCCGCCGGCGACCGGCGGTGCCGGAGCGGCATCGCCGCCACCACCGCAGGCACTCAGCACGCCTGCGGTGCCGCCGGCCGCGGCGAGGCCGCACAGGGCCGTGAGTCGCGTCAGCGTCTGGCGTCGCCGGGTCAGCAGGTCCGTGTCGTCCGTGCGGGGGTCGGTACTCATCGTCGGTTCCTGGCTGACAGCAAGCCTACATCCTGCCTCGAACCCGTGTCGGGGCTGCTACCGAATGCAACCCGGCGGGAGGGTCGGCCGCCTCAGGCGACGGCCTCCACCGCCGCCTCCACCACCGCCTCCACCACCATTTGCACGCGCTCGCGCCCCTGCCAGCTGTCCACGCTCAGGCGGTAGGCCAGGCGCACGCGGTCGCCGATCGGCTGGTCGTGGCCGAACCAGATCGCCTCGCGCTGGGTGCCGCCGTGGCGCAGCGCCAGCTTGAGGTGCTGCGCCTTGGCCGGATCGCCGACCAGGCGCTGCGACAGCACCTCGAAGTCGTCGACGAAGACCGGCGCCTCGAAGGCCTGGCCCCAGACCTCGCGATCGAGCAGCTTCACCGTCTCGGGCGCGAACCACTGCGCATCGAGCGGGCCGTCGGTCGGCAGCCGGCGCGCCAGCGCGGCGGCGTCCAGCCACTCGCCGGCGACGCGCGCCAGCGCCTGCGCGAAGCGCGCGAAGTCGGCCTCGGCGACGGTCGCGCCCGCGGCCATCGCGTGCCCGCCGAAGCGCAGCAGCACGCCGGGCTCGCGCTTGCTGACGAGGTCGAGCGCGTCGCGCAGGTGAAAGCCCGCGATCGAGCGGCCCGAGCCCTTCAGCAGGCCGCCCTGGCCGCGCGCGAACACGAAGCTCGGGCGATGCAGGCGGTCCTTCAGCCGCGAGGCCACGATGCCGACCACGCCCTCGTGGAAGCCTGGGTCGTAGAGGGACAGCGCGGCCGGCGGATCGCCGTCCGGCAGCAGGCGTTCGAGCATCGCCTCGGCCTGCTCGCGCATGCCGGCCTCGACGTCGCGGCGCTCGCGGTTGATCGCATCCAGCTGCGCGGCCAGTTCGACCGCGCGCGCCGGCTCGTCGGTCAGCAGGCACTCGATGCCCAGCGTCATGTTCTCCATGCGGCCGGCGGCGTTGAGCCGCGGCCCGAGCGCGAAGCCGAAGTCGAAGCCGCTGGCGCGCGCGGGCTCGCGGCCGGCGGCCGCGAACAGCGCCGCGACGCCCGCCTGCATGCGCCCGCTGCGGATGCGCTTCAGGCCCTGCGCGACCAGCCGCCGGTTGTTGGCGTCGAGCTTCACGACGTCGGCCACGGTGCCCAGTGCGACGAGGTCGAGCAGCGCGTCGAGCCGCGGTTGCGTCTCGGCCGTGCAGCGGCCGCGCGCGCGCAGCTCGCTGCGCAGCGCCAGAAGCACGTAGAACATCACGCCGACGCCCGCGAGCGACTTGCTCGCGAAGCTGCAGCCCGGCTGGTTGGGGTTGACGATCACGTCGGCGGCCGGCAGCACGACCGCGTCGTCGTGCAGGGCCGGCAGGTGGTGGTCGGTCACCAGCACCGCGAGGCCGCGCGCCTTGGCGTGGGCCACGCCCTCGAGGCTGGCGATGCCGTTGTCGACCGTCACCAGCAGGTCCGGGCGCTGGCCCATCGCCAGGTCGACGATCGCCGGCGTCAGGCCGTAGCCGTGCACGCGCCGGTCGGGCACGACGTAGCCCAGCGTGCCGGGTTGCGCGCCCAGCAGCGCCAGGCCGCGCAGCGCCACCGCGCAGGCGGTCGCACCGTCGCAGTCGTAGTCGGCGACGACGACGATGCGCCGGCCCGCGTCGATCGCATCGGCCAGCAGGCGCGCGGCGTCGGCGCTGCCGCGCAGCTGGTCGGGCGGGATCAGCCGGGCCAGGCCGTCGTCCAGCTGTTCGGCCGCGGTGATGCCGCGCGCCGCGAACAGCCGCGCCAGCAGCGGGTGCACGCCGGCCTGTTCCAGTGCCCAGGCGGTGCGCGGCGGCACGTCGCGGACGGTGATCTGCATCAGCGTCTCGTCACAGCGTGGCCAGCAGCGCGGCCGGATGCGCACGCTGCCACTGGCCGCGCAGCGTCGCGACGATGCCGCGCGGGCGCGCTTCCCAGGTCTGCGCGTGGCGCTCGCCGCACAGCGTCAGCGTCAGCGGCCGGCCGGCCTGCGCCGCGGTCAGCGCCTCGCGCAGCACGTCGCGGTCGAGGGCGCGCCAGGCCTCGGACCAGGCGGCCCAGTCCTCGCGCAGCGCCGGCGCGCGCAGGGCATCCAGCACGCGCGGCGCGGCGCCGCGACCGGCCTGCTGTACGCCGCAGCCGCTGAGCCACACGCTGTTGAGCGGCTGCTGGCCGCGCGCCTCACGCTCGTCGTTGAGCGCGTGCGTGTACAGCAGCATCTGCAGTTCGGCCTGCAGGCGCTTGACGAGGCGCGCGCGCGGGTCGTCGGGCATCCACAGGTCCGGGTTGCGGCCGATCACGCGGTCGAGCGACGCCGTCGGCAGGCCGGCCAGCGACTCGTGGGCCACGTACCAGCGCGTCGGCGCGCCCCAGGCGCAGCGCCAGCCCAGGCTCTCGAACTGCGGGCGCACCGCGTCGAGGAAGGCGCGCGACTCGGCGGCGTCGAGCGCCAGCGCCTCGGGGTCGCCCATCGTCAGGTGTTCGGCATCGACCTGCCAGTGCACGGGGCTCAGCAGGCCCCAGGGCAGATCGCCGGGGTCGAGCCCGTCGGCCGCCGCGGCGCGTGCCGCCCAGGGCAGGGCGCCGTCGCTGCCTGCCCAGCCCAGAGCGCGCGCCAGCTCGCGCTCTGGCGGCGTCGAGAGCCGGTACTCGTCGCCCTCGTCGCGCGCGGTCGGCGTCAGGCGCGCCAGCAGGCTCTCGAGCGCGGGCAGGTTCACCTCGCGCAGCGCGTGCTGCCCGGCTTCGGACAGCGGCGCGGCGAAGGGGATCAGCAGGTGCATGCGGCCGATTATCGGGACGGGGTCGTCACGGGGTTCGACGAGCGCTGCCGAGTCCGCGGGTCGCTTGCTTCGCAACGCGGGCCGCGACCGAGTGCGCCGCAGACTACGAATACCACCACACGAACCAGATCACCAGCGCCAGGAAGACCGCGCGCAGAGGCGAGGTCCGCGCGCCGCCCAGCCAGTCGAGCGCGGAGCCGCCGGCATCGCGGTCGTCGACGCGGTTCGGGTCGCCGGCACGCATGCGTTCCAGCCACTCGCGGTGCCGCGGCAGGTCGCCGGCCTGGGCTTCGAAGCGCCTGCGCACCGCCTGCGGCGTCGGCTTGCGCGCGTGGGCCAGCAGCGCGGGTTCCAGTGCCGAGACCTGCCGGTGGGCATCGGCCAGGCGGCTGACGGCGAGCGTCGCGCCGCACTGGCTGCATTGCAGCGCGTGCGCCGTCTCCAGCGCCGCACCGCAGGCCATGCAGCCCAGCGCCGAGCGCTCGGCCGCGGCGACATGCACCGCCTGCGGCTCGAGCGCACCTTCGGGGTCGAGCGCGCGCGCGAGCCGGGCGACATCGACCAGGCTGGGCACCGAGCGGCAATGGCCGCATTCGGTGTCGGCCGCGCCGACCGGTGCCCCGCAGTTGACGCAATCGATGCGGCCGTCGCGCCGCAGCAGCGCGGCCCGGTCGGCCGACGACAGCGGCCGCACCAGGCCCTTCTCGAACAGGAACTGGGCGAAGCTCTGCCAGGCGCCGTGCTGCTGCGTCAGGCACTCCAGCTGCAGCGAGCGGCCCCAGCGGCTGCGGTTGTGCACGGTCTTCAGGCCGCCGCGGCAGCGCGGGCAGCGGGCGTCGTCGCGCAGCGTGCGGTGCGGCAGCGACTGCGCCTCGGCCATCGTGCCGATCAGGCCCAGCACGCCGGGGCCGCTGAGCCGGGCCGACTCGATGCGGTCGAACCACAGCAGGTGGCAGGGCGCGCAGAGGTCGATCTCTATGGCGCGGTCGTAGTGGCCGGCCAGGCGCAGCGCCTGCATGGCTTCGCCGCAGTTGCCGCAGGCGAGCAAGGACGAGCCGGACGGGTCGCTCATGGACCGATTCTCGCCGCGGCGTCCCACCGCGGCGGCTCCGCGGGCCGGCAAGCCGCGGAAACGCGGCCCTTTTTGCCCGCATGTCGACCTTTTGACGGCCGGCCGGCGGGCGAAGATTCCGACGCAGCGACATCGGCTTCGGGGGGCCTGGCCATGGCGTGACCACCGCACCGCCTACGGAGACCGCATGAGCAGCAGAACCATCGCCACCGACCCCAATCAGGTCGACTTGCCGCCCGCCGTGGCGCAACGCCTCCTGGAACTGGAGGGCCGCACGAAGGCCATCGACCGGGCCCAGGCGGTGATCGAGTTCGATCTCGACGGCACGATCCGGCACGCCAACGAGAACTTCCTGACGCTGGCGGGCTACTCGCTGGCCGACGTCAAGGGCCAGCACCACCGCATGTTCTGCGAGGAGTCCTACGCCGAGTCGGCCGACTACGCCGCGTTCTGGGACCAGCTGCGGAGCGGCCAGTACGCCGAGGGCGAGTACAAGCGCCTGGGCCGCGGCGGCCGCGAAGTCTGGATCCGCGCCAGCTACAACCCCATCCTCGGCAAGGACGGCAAGCCGATGCGCGTCGTGAAGTACGCGATGGACGTGACGGGCGCCAAGCTGGCCAATGCCGAGTACGAAGGCAAGGTCAACGCGATCTCGCGCGCGCAGGCGGTCATCGAGTTCGACCTCGAAGGCAACATCCTCACCGCCAACAAGAACTTCCTCGACGTCACCGGCTACACGCTGGACGAGATCAAGGGCCAGCACCACCGCCTGTTCTGCGAGCCCGACCACGCGCGCAGCCCGGCCTACAAGCAGTTCTGGCAGAAGCTGGGTCGCGGCGAGTTCGACGCCGGCGAGTACAAGCGCCTGGGCAAGGGCGGCAAGGAGATCTGGATCCAGGCCACCTACAACCCGATCTTCGACCTGGGCGGCAACCCGGTGAAGGTGGTCAAGTTCGCCACCGACGTGACGGCCGCCAAGCTCAAGGCCACCGAGACCGAAGGCAAGGTCACGGCCATCGGCCGCGCGCAGGCGGTGATCGAGTTCGACCTGCAGGGCCACATCCTGTGGGCCAACGACAACTTCCTCAAGACCGTCGACTACACCCTCGACGAGATCCGCGGCAAGCACCACCGCATCTTCTGCGCGCCCGGCCACGCCCAGACCGAGGCCTACGCCGAGTTCTGGCACAAGCTCGGCCGCGGCGAGTTCGACTCCGGCGAGTACAAGCGCGTCGCCAAGGGCGGCCGCGAGCTCTGGCTGCAGGCCACCTACAACCCGATCTTCGACATGGAAGGCCGGCCGATGAAGGTGGTGAAGTTCGCCACCGAGATCACGCAGATGAAGCTGCGCAACGCCGAGTTCGAGGGCAAGGTCAACGCCATCTCGCGCGCCCAGGCCGTGATCGAGTTCGACCTCAAGGGCCATGTGCTGCACGCCAACAAGCACTTCCTCGACCTCATGGGCTATGCGCTGGAGGACGTGCGCGGCAAGCACCACCGCATGTTCTGCGACCCGGCCTACACGCAGACCGAGGCCTACGTCAGCTTCTGGGACAAGCTCGGCCGCGGCGAGTTCGAGTCGGGCGAGTACAAGCGCGTCGGCAAGGGCGGCAGGGAGTGCTGGATCCAGGCCACCTACAACCCCATCCTCGACATGGAGGGGCGGCCGATGAAGATCGTCAAGTTCGCGATCGACGTCACCGACTCCAAGCTGCGCAACTCGGAGTTCGAGAGCAAGGTCAAGGCGGTGGACCGCGGCCAGGCGGTGATCGAGTTCGACCTCGAGGGCACGGTCCTGTCGGCCAACGACAACTTCCTGCGCACCATGGGCTACTCGCTGCGCGAGATCGCCGGCCAGCACCACAGCATGTTCTGCAGCCCCGACTACATCCTGTCCGAGGAGTACCGCGACTTCTGGCTCAAGCTGAACAAGGGCGAGTTCTTCACCGGCCGCTTCCACCGCGTCGGCAAGTTCAACCGCGACGTCTGGATCCAGGCGACCTACAGCCCGATCTTCAACCTGAAGGGCGAGCCGATCCGCGTCGTCAAGTACGCCCACGACGTGACCGACCAGGTCAAGCTCGAGCAGCAGATCCGCAGCAAGACCGACGACATGACCCGCACCGTGGCCGAGCTGGGCGCGGCCATCACCGAGATCACCCGCAACACCACCGCCGCGACGCAGCTGTCGGGCGAGACCCAGGCGAACGCCGAGACCGGCTTCGAGGCGCTGCGCAAGTCCATCGAGGCCATCGAGCTGATCCAGAAGTCGTCGACCGAGATCGCCGAGATCGTGCGCGTGATCGGCGATATCGCCGGCCAGACCAACCTGCTGGCCTTCAACGCCGCGATCGAGGCGGCGCGCGCCGGCGAGCACGGCGTGGGCTTCTCGGTGGTGGCCGGCGAGGTGCGCAAGCTGGCCGAGCGCAGCTCGCAGGCGGCGCGCGAGATCGCCAAGCTGATCGAGGAATCGGTGAGCCGCGTCAACGTCGGCTCCGACCGCTCGCAGCATGCCAAGGCGGCCTTCGAGCGCATCGTCGGCAGCGTCGCCAAGACCGGCGAGTCGATCAAGCAGATCGCCGCGTCGACCGAGACGCAGCAGCAGGCCAGCAAGAGCGTCGAGCGCCTGATCGGCCAGCTGATGACGGCCAACGGCGCCAAGGCCTGAGGCCGCGGGCATGGACCGCTCGACCGACGCCCAGGCCTATGGCCTGATGCGCATCGACGCGACGCCGCTGGCGCTGCCGGTGGCGAGCCTGCGCGAAGTCATTCCCTGCCCCGAGGTGCTGGCGCCGCTGCCGGTGCCGGCCGCCGGCGTCTGCGGCGCGGTGCGGCTGCGCGGCAGCATCATCCCGGTGCTGGACCTGCGCCACGTGCTGGGCCTGCCGCCGGCCGCGCCGGACAGCACCGGCGTGATCGTGCTGATGCGTCACGAGGGGCGGCTGCTCGGCCTGCGCGTGTCGGCCGTCAGCGGCATGGCACGCGTCGCCGCCGACCGCCTGCATGCCCTGGACATCGCGATGCCGGCCGGGGCCGGCATCGCCACCCACAGTTTCGAGACCGAGGACGGCGTCGCCACGCTGCTGGACGCCGGCCGCATCGCCAGCCTGCCCGGCGTGCCGATGGTGGTGGAGCCCCGCACCGAGTCGCGCGACGGCGTGCGCGGCCGGCGCGAGCCGGTGCTGCTGTTCCGCTGCGGCGGCCTGCCCTTCGGCATCGCCGCGATGAGCGTCGATGCGACGGTGCCGCGCATCGCGCTGCGCGACAACGCGCTGGTCGGCGAGCTGTGCCGCGGCGTCATCGACCACCACGGCCACGAGGTGCCGGTCATCGACACGCTGCGCCTGCTGGGCATGGGCCAGGCCGCCGACCCGGCCGCGTCGGCCGTGGTCGTGCTGCGCTTCGCCCAGGGCCTGCTGGGGCTGATGCTCGACGAGGTGCGCGACATCGCCCAGGTCGCGGCGGCCGAGATCCTGCCGCTGCAGCCGCTGGGCCTGCGGGACGCGCGCCTGTTCCGCGGCGTGCTCGGTGCGCGCGACGGGCACGGGAACGGGAACGAGCACGGCGAACAGCACCTGCTGCTCGATGCCGCCGCCCTCCAGGCCGACGAGATCCTGTCGGCGCTGGCCGGCCTGAGCCGGCCCAAGGCGGCGAAGGAGGCCGTGGTCGCGGGCGCTGCGCAGGCCGGCGCCGCGATCGGCGGCCGACCCTACCTGACCTACCAGGTCGAGGTCGAGACTGCGTCGCCGCTGACGCAGGCGAGCGAGATCCTGGTCTATCCGGCCCACGCCGTTCCGCTGCACGAGCGGCGCGACGCGACGCTGGGCCTCTTCACCCACCGCGGCAGCGCGGTGCCGCTGGTCTGCCTGGGCACGCTGCTCGGCCGCCCGGCGGTGCTGGACATGGCGAGCGCGCGCGTGCTGATCGTCGAGGACGCGGGCCAGCGTGTCGGCCTGGTGGTGCAGGCGCTGTGCTCGATCGAGAACGCGCGCTGGGAGCAGCCCGTCGCCGACGGCGTCGAGGCCAGCCTGGACTCGATGCGCGGCCTGCAGCCGCTGGTCGAGGTCGGCACGGGCGAACAGCACCGCACGCTGCCTCGCCTGGACCTGGTGCAGCTGGTGCGCGCGCTGCGGCGCGAGGCGGCCTCGGTCGCGCAGGCGCCCGAGGCGCGACCGACCGAGCCGGCCGCGCTGTCGGCCGTCTAGCGGTCGTCTAGCGGCCGTTCGCCCTGAGCCTGTCGAAGGGCTTCAGGTCGCCGCGCCGTCGCGCCGGCGGATCGCATCCGCCTGATCGCGGATCGCCCGCAGCTCCTCGGCCGGCAGCCGCGCCAGGTTCTTCACCTGCAGCGCCATGCGCGGATGGGCCGCGAAGCGCGCCTCGTGGCGCGCCAGGAAGTCCCAGTACAGCGTCGTGAACGGGCAGGCCCGTTCACCGTGGCGCAGCGCCGGGTCGTAGCGGCAGCCGCGGCAGTGGTCGCTCATGCGCTGGATGTACTGGCCGGTGGCCACGTAGGGCTTGCTGGCCATCCGTCCGCCGTCGGCGTACTGGCTCATGCCCAGGGTGTTGGGCAGTTCGACCCACTCGACCGCGTCGACGTAGACCGACAGGTACCAGCCGTGCACCTGCGCGGGCTCCACGCCCAGCAGCAGCGCGTACAGCCCGGTCACCATCAGGCGCTGGATGTGGTGGGCGTAGCCGTGCTCGAGGGTCTGCCCGATCGCGTCGGCCAGGCAGCGCATGTCGGTCTCGCCGGTCCAGTACCAGGCGGGCAGCGGCTGCCGGGCGTCGAGCGCGTTCAGCGCCGCGTAGCCGGGCATCTGCGTCCAGTAGATGCCGCGCACGTACTCGCGCCAGCCCAGCACCTGGCGGATGAAGCCCTCGGCCGACGCCAGCGGCACGCGGCCGGCGCGCCAGGCGGCCTCGGCGGCGGCGACCACCGCGCGCGGGTCCAGCAGCTTGAGGTTCATCGCCGACGCGATGTGCGCGTGGTACAGCCAGGGCTGGCCGCCCCACATCGCGTCCTGCCAGCGGCCGAAGTCGGCCAGGCGGTGCTGGACGAAGTCGTCGAGCGCGGCTTGTGCCTGCGCGTGCGTGACCGGCCAGCCGAAGCTGTCCAGCCGGCCGGGGTGCGTGCCGAAGCGCGAGCGCACCAGCGCGATGACCTCGCGCGTGATCGCGTCGGGCTCGAAGCGCAGCGGCGGCGGCACCAGGCCCGGCCCCTGCGGACCGAAGGCGCCGCGGTTGTCGGCGTCGAAGTTCCACTGGCCGCCGGCCGGCTCCTCGCCCTCCATCAGCACGCGATGACGCCGCCGCATCTCGCGGTAGAAGGTCTCCATGCGCAGCTGCTTGCGGCCGCGCGCGTGGCGCGCGAAGTCCTCGCTGCTGCACAGGAAGTGGCGGTCGGGGCGGATCTCGATCGGCACGCCGGCCTCGATGGCGGCGGCGCGCAGCGCCTCGCGCACCCGCCAGTCGCCCGGCTCGGCCAGCACGACGCGCTGCACGCGCCGCTCGGCCAGCGCCTGCCGCAGCGCGCCGCCGAGACCGCCCTCGTGCAGCTCGCGGTAGGCCAGCGGCAGGCCCTCGTCGCGCAGCGCCTGCGCGAAGTGCCGCATGGCCGACAGGAACAGCGCGATGCGCGGCTGGCTCGACCAGACCTGGGTCGACTCCTCGCTCGCCTCGCACATCCAGGCCAGGTCGAGCGCCGGGTCGAAGCCGTCGAAGGCGCTGGAGGTGCGGTCGAGCTGGTCGCCCAGCACCACCATCAGGTGGCGGACCTCAGCGCGCGCCGGCATCGGCGGGCCGCTTGTGGCGGCGGCAGGCGTCGGAACAGTAGCGCACCGACTCCCAGGTGCGCGCCCAGGCCTTGCGCCACACCATCGTGCGGCCGCAGGCGGCACAGCTCTTGCGGGGCAGGGACTGCTTGTTGCCCTTGAAGTCGTTCATGGGGGGTACTGCGGGATCGGCGGATTGTGACGGGCCGGGTCGCCGCGCGTTACCCTGCCGCCGACATCTCCCTCCACCCCGTCCGAGATCCATGCCCGAGCTGAACATCCCGCCGATGCTGTGGCTCGTCGGCTTCCAGATGGGCCTGTATGCGGTGGCCTGGGGCCTGTGCGGCGCGCTGCTGGGCGAGGACCGCGCGGCCGTCGTGCACTGGGGCGCCTTCCTGCTGATGACCGGCGGCGTGCTGCTGCTGGCCGGCGGACGCGGCGAGCCGCGGCACTGGATCTTCTACAACGGCGCCAACGTGCTGTCGCTGCTGGCCTTCGCGGCGATGCGCCGCGGCACCGAGCGCTTCATGCGCCTGCCCGATAGCGACCGCGAGCAGGCCGCGATGCTGCTGCTGGTGGCCGGCGCGATCGCGCTGGTCGGCCCGGACGAGCGCCAGGCCTCGTGGCGCGTCGTGCTGGCCTACGGCGGCCAGGCCTACATCGTGATGCGCACGATGTGGACCACGCGGCGCCCGCTGCAGGCCGAGTTCGGCCGGCGCACGCTGGTCGCGATCGTCGGGCCCGGCGTGCTGATCGCCCTGATGCTGCTGGCGCTGGCGCTGCGCCAGGCCCTGGACTTCGAGCACCCGGTCGAGATGCAGCGCAACGTCGCGACCAACTACGCGCTGATGTACTACTACCTCGGCGGCACCGCGCTGTTCAACTTCGGCTTCATGGTGCTGCTGACGCAGCGGCTGGTGGTGCAGCTGCGCCACGTCTCGCAGCGCGACGCGCTGACCGGCCTGTTCAACCGCCGTGCCGTCGACATCGAGGTGCAGCGCCAGTGGGAGCGCTTCCAGCGGCACCACCGGCCGTTCGCGGTGCTGCTGGTGGACATCGACCACTTCAAGCGCATCAACGACACGCGCGGCCACGCCGCCGGCGACGAGGTGCTGGCCCAGGTGGCCGCGCTGCTGGAGAGCCACGCCCGGTCGACCGACGCCGTCGGCCGCATCGGCGGCGAGGAGTTCGTGGTGCTGCTGCCCGACGTCGATGCCGCCGAGGCCCTGCGCTCGGCCGAGCGCCTGCGCGTGCTGGTCGAGGAGCGCGAGCTGCGCGCGCGCGGCGAGCCGCTGACGGTGACCGTCAGCGTCGGCATCGCGCTGGCCCGGCCCGGCGACCCGCACGCCGAGGCGATGATCGCGCGTGCCGACGAGGCGCTGTACCGTGCCAAGGCCGAGGGGCGCAATCGCGTCGTCGCGGCGCCCGACCCGGTTCCCGACACAAGGAGAGTTCGATGACGAGGATGTTGAAGAGCTGCCTGCCGATCGTGGCGCTGGCGTCGGTGGCTGCCGCGTCCGCTGCGCCGGTGAGCTACCGCATCGACCCGGCCCACACCTTCCCGAGCTTCGAGGCCGACCACATGGGCATCTCGGTGTGGCGCGGCAAGTTCAACCGCAGCAGCGGGCAGGTCGTGCTGGACCGGGACGCCGGCAGCGGCACGGTCACGATCGAGATCGACGTCGCCAGCATCGACTTCGGACACGACGCGCTCAACGCCTGGGCGCGCGGCAAGGACTTCCTGGAGGCGAAGAAGTACCCGAAGGCGCGCTACACGGGCCGGCTCGAGACCTTCGTCGACGGCAAGCCGACGAAGGCCGTCGGCGAGCTGCGGCTGCACGGCGTGACGCGGCCGGTGACGCTGGCGATCGGCCACTTCAAGTGCGTTCCGCACCCGCTCTCCAAGCGCGAACTCTGCGGCGCCGATGCGAGCGCGACGATCCGGCGCGACGAGTTCCGGCTCGACGCCGGCAAGGACTACGGCTTCCGGATGGACGTCGACCTGCGCATCCAGGTCGAGGCAGTGGCCGAGCGCTGAGCGTGGTTCAGGCGCCGGCCCGCTCGTACAGCGTCACCACGCAGGCGCCCCCCAGGCCCAGGTTGTGCTGCAGCGCGAGCTGCACGCCGTCGACCTGGCGGCGATCGGCCGTGCCGCGCAGCTGCTGGGTGAGTTCGTAGCACTGCGCCAGGCCGGTCGCGCCCAGCGGGTGGCCCTTGGACAGCAGGCCGCCGGACGGGTTGGTGACGACGCGGCCGCCGTAGGTGTTGTCGCCGTCCTCGACGAAGCGCTCGGCGCCGCCCTCCGGGCACAGGCCCAGGGCTTCGTAGGTGATCAGCTCGTTCTGCGCGAAGCAGTCGTGCAGCTCGCAGACGCGGATGTCCTTGGGGTCCACGCCGGCCTGCGCGTAGACGAGCTGCGCTGCCTCGCGCGTCATGTCGCTGCCGACCAGCTTCATCATCGAGCCGTCGGCGAAGCTGCCGGGCCGGTCGGTCGTCATCGCCTGCGCGGCGATGCGCACGTCGCGCCGCAGGCCGTGGCGCGCGGCGTAGGACTCGGAGACCAGCAGCGCCGCCGCCGCGCCGCAGGTCGGCGGGCAGGCCATCAGCCGCGTCATGACGCCGGGCCACAGGGCCCTGGCGTTCATCACGTCGTCCTCGCTCAGCACGTCGCGGAACAGCGCCAGCGGGTTGTTGGCGGCGTGGCGGCTGGCCTTGGCGCGGATCTTCGCGAAGGTCTCGAGCCGGGTGCCGTGGCGCTGCATGTGCTCGCGCCCGGCGCCACCGAAGTAGCGCAGCGCCAGCGGGATCGACGCCACCTCGTCGCCGGCGAGCGCCGCGCAGGTCTCGTCGAAGCGGTCGAAGGGCGAGGGCCGGTCCTCGTAGACGTTGCCCAGGGCGCCGGGGCGCATCTGTTCCATGCCGAGCGCCAGCACGCAGTCGGCGACGCCGCTTTCGATGGCCTGGCGCGCCAGGTAGAGCGCGGTCGACCCGGTCGAGCAGTTGTTGTTGACGTTGAAGATCGGCACGCCGCTCATGCCGACCTCGTAGAGCGCGCGCTGGCCGCAGGTGGAGTCGCCGTAGACGTAGCCGACGTAGGCCTGCTCGACCGCGTCGTAGCCGAGGCCGGCGTCGGCCAGTGCGGCGCGCGTGGCGGCGGCGCCCATCACCGGGTAGGGATCGCTGGCGCCGGGCTTGGCGAAGGGGATCATGCCGACGCCGGCAACGAGGACGCGTTCGCTCATGGTGGATCTCCTGGGGTCAGCGGCCTTCGAAGGCCGGCGGGCGCTTGGCGAAGAAGGCCTCGAGCCCTTCGTGGAAGTCGCGCGTGCGGGTGCCGGCGACGAAGGCCTCGGCCTCGGCATCGAGCTGGCCCGCGAAGTCGCGGTCGAGGGACTGGCGCAGCAGGCGCTTGATGCGGCCGTAGGCCAGCGTCGGCCCGGCGGCCAGGCGTCGGGCCAGGGCCATCGTCTCGGCCTCCAGCGTCGCGGCCGGCACCACGCGGTTGACGAGACCCAGGCGCAGCGCCTCGGCCGCGTCGAAACCCTCGGACAGCAGCGCGATCTCCATCGCGCGGCGCAGGCCGACGAGGCGCGGCAGCGCCCAGGAGCTGGAGCCGTCGCAACTGGCGCCGACGCGCGTGTAGGCGAGGTTGAAGCTGGCGTTGTCGGCGGCGATGGCGAGGTCGCAGCCGAGCGCGAGGCTCATCGAACCGCCGGCGACGGCACCCTGCAGGCTGGCGAGCACTGGGGCATTCATCGCGGCCAGCAGCTTGAGTCCGCCGTGCAGGCCTTCGATGAGCTGCGGCGCGACGAGCGCCGCGTTGCCGCGCATCGCCGCCAGGTCGCCGCCGACGCCGAAGCTGCGGCCGGCGCCGCACACGACGACGGCACGCACCGAGGCGTCGGTGGCCAGCGCCATGCAGCCGGTGTGGAAGGCTTCGGCGGCGTGGGCGTCGAGCGCGTTGAAGGCCGCGGGGCGGTTGAACTGCAGCACGGCGACGGCGCCGTCGCGCGTGATCTGCACGGGGGCGGGTGCGGAGGCGGTCATGGTCGGGGTCTCCGGACGGGTCAGGCGGTGCGGCGCCGCGGTGCGCGCCGCTTGGCCGGCAGTGGATGCGGCGCGGGCTCCTGCACGGCCACCGACTCGCGGCTCAGGCCCTGCATCAGCACGCCGATGCAATGATCGGCGATCGCTTTCGGGTCCAGGCCGCCGTCGGGTCGGTACCAGCGGCCGATCCAGCTCAGCGCGCCGGCCAGCGTGAACGCGGCGAGCCGCGGGTCGCAGGGCACGATCGAGCCCTCGTCGATGCCCTGGCGGATCAGCTCGCGGAACTCCATGTCCAGGCCGGCCTTCATGCGGCGCACCTTCTGGCGCGCCTCGGGTGGCAGCGATTCCTCGCCGACGCGGATCACCAGCATGCCGAAGTCCTGGGTCACGATGTCGACGTAGGCGCGCATCGCGGCATCGAGCTTGTCGATCGCGCGGCCGCCGCGGGCGTCGACCTCGCGGATCGCGCGCTGCAGCATCTCGAGCCCGGCGCGCACGCATTCCAGCAGGATCGCGTCCTTGCTGTCGACGTAGTAGTAGACGGTGGGCTTGCTGACGCCCAGGCGCTCGGCCACCTCGTCCAGCGTGCTGGCGGCATAGCCCTTCTCGTTGAAGAGCTGGGCCGCCGTGCGCAGCACCGCCTGGCGCTTGAGCGCACGTTGCTGGGCGCGGCCGCGCACGGGGCCCCAGGGCGACGCGATCGGTGGAGCCTTGGCCTCAGGCATACAGGGCCTCGATCTCGCTGGCGTAGGACTTGTAGACGCTGGCGCGGCGCACCTTCATCGTCGCGGTGACCTCGCCGTCGTCGTGGTCCAGCTCCTTGGTCAGCAGGTGGAACCTGCGGATCTGCGCCACCGGCGCCAGCTTCGCGTTGCCGGCGTCGACCTCGCCCTGCACCAGCGCGCGCACTTCGGGATGCTCGGCCAGCGAGCGGAAGTGCGTGAACACCACGCCCTGCATCCGGGCCCACTGCGACACCGTCTCGAAGTCGATCTGCACCAGCGCGCCGACGAAGCGCCGCGCGTCGGCGACGATCACGCATTCCTTGATGTAGGGGCTGGCCTTCATCGCGTTCTCGACCTCGGACGGCGTGAGGTTCTTGCCGCCGGCCGTGATCATGATGTCCTTCAGTCGGTCGACGATGCGCAGCGACCCCTGCACCTCCTGCACCACGTCGCCGGTGTGCAGCCAGCCGTCGACGATGGCGGCGGCGGTCGCCTCGGGGCTCTTGTAGTAGCCCTGGAAGACCACCGGCCCGCGCACCTGCAGCTCGCCGACCTCCGACAGCCGGTGCTCGACGCCGAGCGTCGGCACGCCGACGGTGGCGGGCACGATGGCGTCGGGCCGCTGGCCCAGCACCATGCCGCTGGTCTCGGTCATGCCGTAGACCTCGATCAGCGGCACGCCCAGCACGCGGAAGTACTCGACGATGGCGGCCGAGATCGGTGCCGCGCCAGTGAGTGCGATGCGCGCGCGGCGCAGGCCGATGAAGTTCTGCAACGCGCGCAGCACCAGCAGGTACCACAAGCCGAACACCAGCTTCTCCCTCAGGCTGCGCTGCGTCGCGGCCTTGAAGGCGAAGGGCGCGCAGGCGGCGAGTGCGCGCCGGTAGAGCCAGCGGCGCAGGCGGCCGGTCTCCTGCATCTTGATGCTGATCGCCGAGTGCAGCTTCTCCCAGATGCGCGGCACGCCGAGGAACATCGTCGGCGCGACCTCGCGCAGGTCTTCCTGCACGGTGCGGATCGACTCGCCGAAGTCGACGCGCGAGCCGAGGTAGAGCGGCACGAAGACCGTCAGCATCTGCTCGGCCACGTGGCACAGCGGCAGGTAGGACAGGTGACTCGTCGACGGCGCGAGTCCCAGGCGGTCGACGACGCCCGGCGCCATCGCGGCGACGTTGCCGTAGCTGATCATCGCGCCCTTGGGCTTGCCGGTGGAGCCCGAGGTGTAGATGATCAGAGCGGTGTCCTGCAGCGTCTGGCGGGCTAGCACGGCGTCGATGAAGCCCACGCCCGTGGGCTCGGCTTGTGCGCCGAGGGCTTCGAGTTCCTCGAATCCGATCACCAGGTCCGGCGCGAGGGCCTTGGTGTCGGCCAGGCCCTTGCGCTCCATCACGACGATCTTCTTCAGCCGCGGCAACTGCGCGCGCGCCTCGAGGAGCTTGTCGCTCTGCTCCTGGTCCTCGCAGACGACGATCTCGGCGTCGGCATGCGCCAGCACGTAGGCGACCTCGGGCGTCGGGCTGGTCGGGTAGACGCCGACCGTGACCGCGCCGACCAGGCCGGCGCCCAGCTGCGTCAGCACCCACTCGATGCGGTTCTCGGACAGCACGCCGACATGCGCGCCGTCGCCCAGGCCCAGCGCACGCAGGCCCAGGCCGACCTGCATCGCGCGCCGGTGGTAGTGTGCCCAGACTATCGGCTGCCAGATGCCGTACTCCTTCTGGCGCAACGCGATCGCGTGCGGCCGCAACTGCGCATGCTGGCGCAGGGCCTGCGGCAGGCTCAGGTGGGTGGGAAGCGGCGCGCTCATGACAGCCAGCGCTTGCGGCGCTTGTAGTGCTTCAGGTCCTTGAAGCTCCGCGCGCCGCCTTCCTGGCCGAGGCCCAGGTAGAACTCGCGCACGTCGGGGTCGCTGGCCAGCCTGGCGGCGGTGTTGTCGATCACGACCTTGCCGGTCTCCATGATGTAGCCGTAGTGCGCGACCGCCAGCGCGACCGAGGCGTTCTGCTCGACCAGCAGCATCGAGGTGCCGCGCTCGGCGTTGATGCGGGCGATGATCTCGAAGATGGTCTCGACCAGTACCGGCGACAGGCCCAGCGAAGGCTCGTCCAGCAGCATCAGCTGCGGATCGGCGATCAGCGCGCGGCCGATCGCCAGCATCTGCTGCTCGCCGCCCGACAGGTAGCCGGCGAGGCCCTTGCGGCGCTCGTGCAGGCGCGGAAAGTACTCGTAGACCTTGTCGAAGTCGGCCGCGCGCGCGCGCCGGCCGGTCAGCGCATAGGTCGCCGCGACCAGGTTCTCCTCGACGCTGAGGTCCTCGAAGACATGCCGGCCCTCCATCACGTGGAAGACGCCGGCGCGCACCAGCGCATGCGGCGCGAGGCCGCGTGTGTCCTGCCCGCCGAAGCGGACGTGGCCGCCGGTCATCGCGCCGTTCTGCAGCTCCAGCAGGTTGGAGATCGCCTTCAGCGTGGTGCTCTTGCCCGCCCCGTTGCTGCCGAGCAGCGCGACGATCTGGCCGCGCGGCACGGACAGCGACAGGCCGCGCAGCACCTGGACGGCCTTGTTGTAGACCACCTCGATGTTGCTGACGTCAAGGATCACGTCGCTCACGCTGCTGCTCCGTCGTCCAGGCCCGCGCTCACTTGTTGAGGTCGATCCAGTCCGACGCGGGGAGCATCTTCTGGGCCTTGAAGTCGGCCTTGTAGATGCGCCCGATCGGGATGGAGTTGCCCTTGATCGACAGCGGCACGCCGATGATCCCGCCGGTGTCGAAGTTGCGGATCGAGCTGAGCGCGATCTTCATGTTCTTGCCGTTGAGCTCGTTGCCGGCGTCGAGCGTGCGGCGCGCGGCCTCGGTCAGCAGCATCGCGGCCAGGAAGCCCTGCATGTAGCCGGTCTGCTGGTAGTCGGGACGCATCTTGCGGATGCGCTCGAGCATCGGCGACTTGCCTTCAGTGTCGTAGTAGTAGCGGTAGGGCATCACGCCCATGAAGCCGTCGGCCGCCGGGCCCATCTTCATGACGGTGGTGTTGTCCATGGTCCAGAACGTGCCCATGAACTGCGACTTCAGTCCCAGCGACTTGGCCTGGTTGATGAACTCCGGGATCGGCGCCGACACGTAGCCGTGGAAGATCGTGAAGTCGGGGTCGGCGCGGCGCAGCTTGACGATCTCGGCCGACACGTCGACGCTGCCCGGCGCGGTGACGATCTCGGTGGCGAGCTCGAGCTTCAGCGCCTTCATGTTGTTGCGCGCCGCGTCGATCGGGTCGCGGCCGAACTCGGTGTCCGAGTAGACCAGCGCGACCTTGGCGCCCGGCTTGGTCTGGGCGATGTAGCGCAGCAGGATCGCGACCATCTCGCTGTAGTCGGGGCCGACCATGAACTGCAGCGGGTACTTGTCGGCGTTGCTGATCTCCTTGGCGAAGGAGGCGCCGGTCATCAGGATGCCCTGGTTGCGCTCTAGCTCGGGATTGACCGTCTTCACGAAGCCGGTGGAGTCGGCGTAGTAGAGGTTGACCTTGTTGGCGCTGGTGATGCGCTTGAAGACCGCCATCGACTGGTCGACCTTGTAGCCGGTGTCCTCGACCACGTACTTGACCTTGCGGCCCTTGACGCCGCCGCCCTCGTGCAGGATGGTGAGGTAGTCCTTGATGCCGGCGTCGATCGCGATGCCGGCGAAGGAGAACACGCCGGTCAGCGGCATCGAGGCGCCGAAGACGATGTCCTCGGCCGGTGCGGCCGCCTTGGCCGCGGCCTTCTGCGCCAGGGCCGCCGGCGCCCAGGTCGATGCGGCCGTCGCCAGGCCCAGGGCCATCAGCTCACGCTTGTTGATCGTCATGTTGTCTCCTTGATGGTGAGGATGCGACCCGGTCAGGTACGGAAGGGCCAGAGATGGAACGTCCGCCGGGTGCGGCGCCACATCTCCGCGAGCCCGAGCGGCTCGAAGATCAGGAACAAGACGATGAGCGCACCGAAGACGATGGTGCGCACCGGTGACAGGATCAGCGTCGCGTTGCCGGACAGCGGCAGCGCGCTGACGACGAGCTTCAGCAGCTCGGGCACCAGCGTCATGAAGACCGCGCCGAGCACGCTGCCCAGCACCGTGCCCATGCCGCCGACGATGACCGCCGCCAGGAAGAAGATGCTCATCAGCAGCGGGAAGCTCTCGGGCGTCACCGCGCGGAAGAAGTAGGCGAACAGCCCGCCCGCGACGCCGGCGTAGAAGGACGAGATCGCGAACGACAGCAGCTTGTAGCGCAGCAGCGGGATGCCCAGGACCTCGGCCGAGATGTCGCGGTCGCGGATGGCGATGAAGGCGCGGCCGATGCGCGTGCGGAAGAGGTTGGCCGCGCCCAGCAGCAGCAGGCCGGTGATCGGTACGATCACCCAGTAGAGCTTGAACGAGGTGTCGAGCTGCTGGCCGAAGATCGTCGCCGGCGGCACCGAGAGGCCGGCCGTGCCGCCGGTGAGCTGGCTGAAGTGCGAGAAGACGAAGTGCGCGATGACGCCGGCCGCGATGGTCGCGATCGCCAGGTACAGGCCCTTGACGCGCAGCGAGGGCAGGCCGACCAGCACGCCGGCGAGCATCGCCACGAGGCCGCCGCCCAGCAGGTTGAGCAGCATCGGCGTGCCGTAGCGCAGCTGCAGGATCGCCACCGTGTAGGCGCCCAGGCCCATGAAGGCCGCCTGGCCCAGGCTCACCAGGCCGGTGTAGCCGGTCAGGATGTTGAGGCCCATCGTGCTGGCGATGTTGATCGCGACCAGGCAGGCGAGGTAGAGCCAGTACTCGTTGGCGATGAAGGGGAAGAGCAGCAGCAGGCCACCGCCGGTCAGCGCCCAGCGCTGCTGCGCGACGCTGTCGAACAGCGCCGCGTCGGCGGCGTAGCTCTGCTTGGCGGAACCGATGCGCATCGTGGCCTCAGAGTCTTTCTATCTCGTGGGTGCCGAACAGGCCGTAGGGGCGGACCATCAGGATCAGCACCAGCAGCGAGAAGGTCGCGAGCAGCTTGTATTCGCCGCCGATGTAGAAGCCCGCCAGCGCCTCGACCACGCCGACGATCACGCCGCCCACCAGGGCACCGGCCACGCTGTCCAGGCCGCCGAAGATCACCACCACCAGCACCGACAGGCCGAACACGCCCATCACCGACGACAGTCCGCCGATCGAGCCGACCACGATGCCGGCCACGCCGGCGATCGCCGCCGCGGCCATCCACGTCACGGAGAACACCCGCGGCACGTTGATGCCGACCGAGTAGGCCGCGGCCTGGTCGGCTGCCGTGGCGCGCAGCGCGACGCCGCCGCGCCAGTAGCGAAACAGCAGCAGCACCGCGGTGATCAGCAGCACCGCGATCCAGAAGCCGTAGAAGATCTTCGGCGACACGAAGGCCTGGCCGATGACGATGTGCTTGGCGGGCAGGAACTCGGGCAGGCGCTGCTGGTCGGCGCTCCAGACCAGCTCGACCAGGCCGACCAGCATCGAGGCCAGGCCGACCGTGACCATGAAGGACGAGATCGGCGACTCGCCCAGCATCGGGCGGATCAGCGTGCGCTCGACCACCGCGCCGAAGGCGGCCGACACCAGCAGCGCACCGGGGATCGCCAGCCAGATCGGCAGCGCGAAGCCGGCCGCGAAGCTGAAGAAGACGTAGGCGCCCAGCATCAGCATCTCGCCGATCGCGATGTTGACGACGCGCGTGGCCTTGTAGATCAGCACGAAGGCCAGGCCGGTCAGCGCGTACAGGCCGCCGGTCCCGACGCCCGCCAGCGTGATCTCGAACAGCAGCCACCAATCCATATCAGGCGGCTTTCCTGGCCGCAACGCCGGCTTGCGCTGCCCGCTGGAACCGCTCGCGCAGCGCCTCGACGTTGCCGGACCCGAGGTAGGCCTTGACCACCTCCGGATTGCCCTGCACCTCGCCCGGCAGGCCGCTGGCGATGACCTGGCCGAAGTTCAGCACCACGACGTGGTCGGACAGGTCCATCACCATGCCCATGTCGTGCTCGACCATCAGCACGGTCACGCCCCACTCGCGCCGCACTTCCAGGATGAAGCGCGCCATGTCCTCGGTCTCCTCGCGGTTCATGCCGGCGACCGGTTCGTCGAGCAGCAGCAGCCGCGGCCGCATCGCCAGCGCACGCGCCAGCTCGACGCGCTTCTGCAGCCCGTAGGACAGCGCGCCGACCGGCGCCTTGCGGATGTGGTCGATCTCGAGGAAGTCGATGATGCGTTCCTCGATCTCGCGGCGCAGTTCCTCCTCCTCGCGCCGCGCCGCGGGCGTGTAGAACAGCGCCTGCAGCGCGCCGGTCTTCAGGTGGCAGTGGCGGCCGAGCTTGATGTTGTCGAGCACCGTCATGCCGCGGAACAGCGCGATGTTCTGGAAGCTGCGCGCCAGGCCCAGCGCGGCGCGCTTCGGCGGCGGCAGGCCGGCGAGGTCGTGGCCGTCGAAGACCATGGTCCCGGCGGCCGGCCGGTAGAAGCCCGACAGCGTGTTGAACACCGAGGTCTTGCCCGCGCCGTTGGGTCCGATGACCGAGGTGATCGACCCCGGCTCGACCGCGAAGCTCACGCCGTTCAGGGCCTTCACGCCGCCGAAGGCGAGCGACAGGCCGTCGACCTTCAACAGCGATGGCGGGGCGGAAGCGGGCAACACGAGTCTCCTGGAGCGCCGGGCTCGAGGGGCCGGCGCTGTTTGTCTACTCTTCGGTAGGAGATCGATTCTTGAGTAGCTTCGGAGCCGGCGCAAGCGCCGTGAGCCGGGGACAAACCCGGGGGCGATAGGCCCAGGCCATAGGCAGTTGCCGCGGAAGAAGGGCTGTGCGCCGCCTCGTTGGCTGCGATGCTCAGGCGCTCAACTGCTCCTGCATAGCAAGCAGCTCGCTTATGACAGGTGCCGCAGACCGCTCGATCGCTTTACGCCCACGCTCACTGTCCTCATCCAGCCAGGCCCGCACTTCGTCCAGAAGTGCCTTCTTGGCACTACGGCGCTCAGCTCGGTCACTGATCCCAAGCACTTCGTCGACTCGATAGGCGAAATCCTCCGGGTAGTACCGCTCGAACTGAGCCTCTGAAAAGCACCCGAATCGATCACGGCTCCACGAGCCATATCGCGCTTGCAGCTGACCAACGATCTGCCTCCCGCGTTCATCGCCGTCCACACGCACCCAAGTAGCATCTCGATAAAGCTCCTCTAGATGCGTGAACCGGATAAGGCGGTTGAACTCGGCCAAGGTCGGTTCGACCTCATCTATGCCTCCTACTGAAAGCGTTCTCACTCGAGTGAGCTTCGGTGCAAACCATGGAATCAGATAGTCTCGAATGATTCGTTCAGCCGATGACTCCTCAAGAATCAGCCAACCACTCCAAAGGTCAAAGTCGGAAAGGGAGTAGCCCAACTCTCTCAAGACGGCCATCCGAGCCTGGGGGGTAGCGTCTACCGGTGAAATGACCGCTTCCGCTGGCAATCGATCAGTCTGCGTGACGACGCTGAAGAGGCGTGCCTTCGCATCGCTGCCTAGATGTCGCACCACCACATTCGAGTGTGTTGATACAACGAACTGATTCGAGTCTGTACTCTTGAGTATGAGGTCGAGCAAAGCTTTCAGCGCTCTAGGGTGGAGGTCGTTCTCAGGTTCTTCGACAAGAAACAGCTTGTTCTGTGACAACGCGAGATCCGCTAGAAGCGCAGCAATCTGCGGTACGCCATCTCCCATCTGTTCAATTGGGATCGACTCCCGAGAGGGAAGATAGACACCTGGGCGTTGGCCGTTCTCTGAAGGGATGGACGTAATCACAAAACCTAAGATCGCCTTACAGTTCTCGCTGTACTCCACGTAGGTTGGGAACGACGGATTGGCGAGGCGAGACAGCTTGGCCGCCAAGAACTCCATGCTCGGGTTGACTTGCAGCGCATGCTGACTTCGCACATCCTCCTGATAAGTTGAGGTCCTTCGGCGTGACAAGTAGGGCACTATGAAGTGCTCTGGGTCGACGGCGCTAATCGGGCTAGCGGAGTGAAGGCCCCCGTCCGGCGTCTTCATGCGCATCTGCATTGAACCGTCGAGGCGATTAGTTGATTCAAGATTCACTGACAACTCACCGGCACCGCAGTTCGCGGCGGATGTCCACTTGTGTATGTCCTTAACTTCCTCTAGGGCGATCTCTACACGTGCTTTGCCAGTTCCGACTCGTACGTCTGCGTGCTGCCGGTTCAACCCCGCCTGCATCAAGTAGAGGGCACGAAGGATTGATGACTTGCCCGTGTTGTTCGCTCCTACGAGTATGTTCAGTGGGCCGAGTTCTATCGGTCCAGAGTCGACGAAGGAGCGAAAATTGATGAGCCGAACAGACCGAACTCGCATGATTCTTTGCCTGCTGAAGGTCGAATAGCTTTCACTCTATCTCTATGACGGTCCGCGTCGGATCCCGTTGAGTTCGGCGACTCCTGGCGGACATGGTCTAGCCAACTGACGTCGCCGCTTGGGTTTGCAGGCGGCTGCTCGGAGGGGTGGCCTTACAGCTTAGGGCGCGTGCGGGCTCAGTTAGCATCGCCGCCCATGCGCAGCCCTTACGAACTCCTGATCGGCTGGCGCTACACCCGTGCCGGACGCGGCGGGCGGCGCAACGGCTTCATTTCCTTCATCTCCGGCGTGTCGATGCTCGGCATCGCGCTCGGCGTGGCGGCGCTGATCATCGTGCTGTCGGTGATGAACGGCTTCCAGAAGGAAGTGCGCGACCGCATGCTGAGCGTCATCGCGCACGTCGAGGTGTTCGACGCGCGCGGCGACGCGCTCGCCGACTGGCGAACCACCGCCGCCGCCGCGATGCACAACCCCGAGGTCGTCGGCGCCGCGCCCTTCATCGCGACGCAGGCCCTGCTGGCGCGCGGCGAGGACATGCGCGGAACGATCGTGCGCGGCATCGATCCCGCCGAGGAGCCGAAGGTCACGCCGCTGGCGGCGCAGCTGAAGGACAGCGCCTTCGCGCAGCTCAGGCCCGGCGCCTGGGGCATCGTGCTGGGAGGCGAGCTGGCGCGGTCGCTGGGCGTGCGCAGTGGCGATCCGGTCACTCTCGTCACGCCCAACGGCCAGGTCACGCCGGCGGGCGTGGTGCCGCGGCTGCGGCAGATGACGGTCGTCGGCGTGTTCAACGCCGGCCACTACGAATACGACAGCGGCCTGGCCTTGATCCACGTCGACGACGCGGCCAAGCTGTTCCGCGTCGAGGGGCCGACCGGCGTGCAGCTGAAGCTGCGCGACCAGCAGGACGCGAGGCGTGTCGCGGCCGAGTTGCAGGCCGACCTGGGACCTGGCGTCGTCGTGCGCGACTGGACCCGCACCAACCGCAACTGGTTCGACGCGGTGCAGCTGGAGAAGCGGATGATGTTCATCATCCTCACGCTGATCGTGGCGGTCGCGGCCTTCAACCTGGTCAGCACGCTCGTGATGACGGTCACCGACAAGCAGGCCGACATCGCGATCCTGCGAACGCTGGGCGCGAGCCCGCGCTCGATCATGGGCATCTTCATGGTCCAGGGCGCGGCCTCGGGCGTGATCGGCACGCTGGCCGGCCTGGGGCTGGGCCTGCTGGTGGCGCTGAACATCGATGTCATCGTGCCGGCGCTCGAGCGACTGTTCAACGCCAGCTTCCTGCCGGGCAGCATCTATCTCATCAGCCGCATGCCCAGCGACCCGCAGTCGGCCGACATCGTGCCGATCGGCGTGATCTCGCTGCTGCTGGCCTTCGTCGCGACCATCTACCCGAGCTGGCGCGCCAGCCGCGTGCAGCCGGCGCAGGCCTTGCGCTATGAATGACGTGAGCCCCTCGTCTCGCGACATACGCGAGCCGATCCCCCGCGGGGATGCGCAGCCGCCTTGGGGCGGCCCGGCGCCGGCTGCGGGCGTCCTCGTCGCCCGCGGCCTGCACAAGCGCTACCGAGAAGGCGGGCTCGACGTGTCGGTGCTGCAGGGCGTCGACCTGCAGGTCGAGCGCGGCGAGACGCTGGCCGTGGTCGGAGCTTCGGGATCGGGCAAGAGCACGCTGCTGCACCTGCTGGGCGGATTGGACGCGCCCACGGCCGGCAACGTGCAGCTGATGGGCGAGGACTTCGCGACGATGAGCGCGGCAGGGCAAGGCGCGTGGCGCAATCGTCACCTCGGCTTCATCTACCAGTTCCACCACCTGCTGCCCGAGTTCAGCGCGCTCGACAACGTGGCGATGCCTCTCTTCATCCGCCGCCTGCCGCGCGAACAGGCGCGCGAGCAGGCGCGTGCGATGCTCGCGGCCGTGGGTCTGGCGACGCGCACGGCGCACCGACCGTCGGAGCTGTCGGGCGGCGAGCGGCAGCGTGTGGCTGTGGCGCGCGCGCTGGTCACCCAGCCCGCCTGCGTGCTGGCCGACGAGCCGACCGGCAACCTCGACCGCGCGACGGCCGACGGCGTGTTCGAACTGATGCTCGGCCTGGCACGCGCCCAGGGCACGGCCTACATCGTCGTGACGCACGACGAGTCGCTGGCCGCGCGCTGCGGGCGGCGACTGCGGCTGGATCGGGGCGTGCTGTCGGCCTAGCGAGACAGCGGTCGCGGCAGCGTCACTGCACGTACATGACGCGCATGCCGACCGGATCGGCGCCGGCCCGCTCCATCACGCGGATGGTCGCCTGCTTCGGCTTGAAGCCCTCGGGCAGGGCCAGCGTGCCGCGCAGCGTCTCGTAGGCACCGACGGACACGGCGATCGGCGGCAGGGCATGCGCCGCCTCGGCGCCGCCGCTGGCCGGCGATCCGGCGACGGTGAACTGCACGACGCCGGTGAAGGCCTTGGCCGACCGCGGCCGCGACAGGACCACGTCGTAGACCAGCTTGCCGTCCTGTTGCGTGAAAGTGGCGGCGCGCACCGACACGCCACCGCCACGCGGATCGGGCGGCAAGGCGGCCAACAGGGCCAGGTTGTCGTTGCGCAGTTTCTCGGCGCCGCTGCGGCTGGCGCCCAGTTCGTCGCCGAGCGTCTTCTTCTCGGCCAGTGCGGTTTCGAGCTGGCGTGTCGTGGTGGCCAGCGCGCCGTCGAGCCGCAGGCGCTCGGCCTCGGCCTTGTCGAAGGCCGCGCGCAACTGCACGGACTCCTGCGCCGACAACCGCGGCGGCAGGTGATTGCGCTGCACGTACAACACGCCGGCCACGCCGATCGCCACGCCGAGCAGCAGCAGCAGCAACCAGCGCGGCACGCCGCGGCGACGGCGGCTGCCATAGGGATCGAAGGCAACGGGTTTGGCGAGAGGCATCGGACGAAGCGGGGCAGCAGGGCAGTCGGCGGGAAGGGTAACGCCTGCGGGGCCGGCCGGTGCAACACGATGTGCCAGGACTTAGCATCGCGCCCTGACCCACTCCGCCGCCGGACCAGGCCCATGGACAGAAGACTCGTCAGTTCGGGCTCCAGCTTCGAGGCGCAGATCGGCTACTCGCGGGCCGTCGTCGCCGGCGACTGGGTGTTCGTCTCCGGCACGACCGGCTTCGACTATGCCTCGATGACGATCGAGGACGACGTGCCGGCCCAGGCCGAGCAGTGCCTGAAGAACATCGAGGCCGCGCTGCAGCAGGCAGGCGCCAGCCTGCGGGACGTCGTGCGCGTCACCTACGTGCTGCCGCGCGTCGAGGACTTCGAGCCCTGCTGGCCGGTGCTGCGGCGCCACTTCGGCGAGGTGCGGCCGGCCGCGATGATGATCTCGGCGGGCCTGGCCGACCCGCGCATGAAGATCGAGATCGAGGTCACCGCGATCAGGCGACGCTCGAGCGGCTCCGAGGCGGGCGCGTAGCGAGCGCCATGACGCCGCGCGGCACCAGGCTCGAGCACCTGGTTCTCTCGCGCGGCCAGTGGGACGAGGACGCCGCCGCCAGCCGCGTCACTTCTTCCTGGCAGTGTCGGTGGACGCGGCCGGCGGTGCGGCTGGCTTCTGCTGGTCGCCGATCACGCCCTTGAGCGGGCAGATCGAGAAGGCGGGGCACTTCTGGCAGCCGACGGCTACGGCAACGGGGCAAAGGGTCATGGCTGGCCTTCCTGGCTGGCTGCGGAGTGAACCCAGCATAGGCAGCCGCGGCGGTGCTGTCCACTTCACCGCTCGCAAACAGGACACCCGGCGCGAGCCGCGCTCGACGCCGGGTGCGTTGGCTTCGTCGCGCGGGCGGCGCGCCGGTCAGTAGCCGCCGGGCTTGCCCTTCTGCGCGAAGTGCTCGTCGTAGCGGAACACGAAGTCCTTGTCCTTCAGCGGCGTGTGGCAGCCGCGGCAGGCGGCACCGGGCTCGGGACCCTTCTGGCCGTTGCCCAGGTAGGAGGCGTAGATCCAGTTGCCGTTCCTCAGCGCCTCGGGCACGTCGTCGCCCCAGCCCTTGTTCTTGCCCATGACGAAGGCGCGCAGCAGCTCGCCCTTGACGAGCTTGCCGTCGGGGCCGGTCTCGAGCGTCCCGTCGGCCTTGGCCTTGGCGGCGTAGTTCTCCATCACGAACATGCTGCCGTGGGCGAAGCCGCCGGCCGCGGTGGCCTTGGCCGCCACCGGGTTCATGTAGATCTCGCGCACCTGCTTGGCGTCGGGGCGCTGCACGGCCGAGAGGAACTTGGGCCAGGTCTTGTAGTCGGCCGGCAGCGCGAGTTCGCCGTCCTTCAGGACGGGGACCGGCGCTTCCATCATGCCGGCGCAGCCGGCGACCAGCATCGCGGCCGCGGCCAGCGAAAGGACGAGGGGAGAGGGGCTGTACTTCATCGTGGCATCCTCGGGGTGGTGAAGAACGATCGCAGCATGCTAGGCCGACCAGCCAAAACCGGAAGCGGGTTTCTAGGTGCATCCGGAACGCGGGGTCCGCACGTAGTGATAGGTCCGCCCGCGGTCGGCGCCTCCTAGCGAGCCGCCGTCATGTGGATCGACACCCACTGCCATCTCGACGCGCCGGAGTTCGAGGCCGACCGCGACGCCATCGTGGCCCGGGCGCGCGCCGGCGGCGTGTCCCAGATCGTGCTGCCGGCCGTCGCGCCCTTCGACTTCGACACCGTTCGCGAACTGGCCCATGCCCATGGCCTGAGCTACGCGCTGGGCATCCACCCGATGTACACCGGCCCGCTGGACGACGGCGCGCTGGTGGCCCTGCGCGAGGCGCTGTCGGCGCACCGCGACGATCCGCGCCTGGTGGCGGTCGGCGAGATCGGGCTGGACCACTTCGTGCCCGGCCTGGATCACGACAAGCAGGACTACTTCTACACGCGCCAGCTGGCCCTGGCGCGCGACCTGGGCCTGCCGGTGCTGCTGCATGTGCGGCGCTCGGCCGATGCGCTGCTCAAGCAGCTGCGGCGCTTTCGCGTGAGCGGCGGCATCGCCCACGCCTACAACGGCAGTGCCGAACAGGCGCGCGCCTTCATCGACCTGGGCTTCAAGCTCGGTTTCGGCGGGGCGATGACCTTCGACCGGGCGCTGCAGCTGCGGCGGCTGGCGACGGGCCTGCCGCTGTCGGCCCTGGTGCTGGAGACCGACGCGCCCGACATCCCGCCGCAGTGGCTGTACCGCACGGCCGCGGAGCGCGCGGCCGGCGAGACCAGCCGCAACGAGCCGGCCGAACTGCCGCGCATCGCGGCCGAACTGGCCCGGCTGCGCGGCATCGAGCCGCCCGCGCTGGCGGCGGCGAACCGCGACAACGCCCATGCGGCCCTGCCGCGCCTCGCAGCGCTGGAGGCGGCCGAGGTGGCGGCCGGGGTGACGACATGAGCCCGACGTCGCCGGCGGGCGACGACCTGCTTCAGGGTCTGTCGCCGGTGGTCGGCCGGGCCACGCGACTCGTGGTGCTGGGCAGCTTCCCGGGCGCCGCCTCCCTGCTGGCCGGGCGCTACTACGCGCACCCGCGCAACCAGTTCTGGCCGCTGCTGTCGGCGATCTGGGGCACGGACCTGGCCGCGCTGCCATACGCCCGCAGGCTGGCCGAGATCAAGGCCCGCGGCCTGGGCCTGTGGGACGTGTACGCCGCCTGCCGGCGCCAGGGCAGCCTCGACACGGCGATCCGCGATGCCGTGCCCAACGACCTGGCCAGCCTGCGCCGGCGCGCGCCCGGGCTGCAGGCCGTGGCGCACAACGGCGGCGAATCGGCCCGCGCTGCGGCGCTGACGTCGGCGCTCGGCTGGACGGTCCATCGCCTGCCGTCCAGCAGCCCGGCCAACGCCAGCTGGTCCTTCGAGCGCAAGCAGGCAGCCTGGCGCGCGGTGTTCGTGCAGCACGGCCTGGTCGCGGCATGACCACCCGCGCTCGCAAGCCGCTGCTGGCGCCGGCGACCGTGTCCGAGTCCGACGGCGTGCGCTACCTGCACCTGGGCACGCCCTGGGTGCAGGGCGCGATGCGGATGGCCAGGCCGCAGAAGATCGAGCTCGAGTACGTGCAGCGCATGATGGCCTGGACGCTGCTGCGCCCGGATCTCGGCACGGCCGGCCACGCGGTGCAGCTGGGGCTGGGCGCCGGCTCGATCACGCGCTTCTGCCACAAGCCCATGCGCTGGCGCACGACGGCGGTCGAGATCAACCCGGGCGTGATCGGCGTGTGCCGCCTGTGGTTCAAGCTGCCGGCCGACGATGCGCGGCTGCAGGTCGTCGAGGCCGACGCCGGTGCCTACGTGGCCGACGCCCGGCATCACGGCACGGCCGACGCGCTGTGCGTCGATCTCTACGACCACGAGGCGGCCGCGCCGGTGCTCGACGACCTGGCGTTCTACCGGGGCTGCCATGCGCTGCTGGCCGACGACGGGGTGATGAGCGTCAACCTGTTCGGCCGCGACGTGAGCTTCGGGCGCAGCGCCGAGCGCATCGCCGCGGCCTTCGGCGACGAGCGCGTGGCGATGCTCAAGCCCACGCGCGAGGGCAACACCATCGTGCTGGCCTGGAAGGGCGGGGCGTTGCCGCCGCGCAGCGTCCTGGCCGAACGGGCCGAGCGCATCGAGACTTCTTTCCAGCTGCCGGCCCGCAAGTGGCTCAAGCTCTTGCAGAATCTGCCGGACCGCGAGGCCACCGCCGCATGAACACCCGCACCCCCACCGCGCCCCGCCGCGGCGACAAGGCCGACAAGCCGGCGGCCGATGCGCCGCGCGGCCCGCTGCACTGGCGCCAGCTGGTGACCTGGCTGCTGTCCGACGGGGTGATCACGCTCGAGGAAGGCAAGCGCGTCGCGCAGCGCTTCGGGGCCGGCGACAGCGCCCAGCACCCGCTGGTGCGGCTGGCCAGCGCCGGGCTGGTCCACGCGAAGACCGCGGTGCCGCTCGACGTCGAGGCCCTGACCGAGTGGCTGGCGGCGCACTGCAAGCTGCCCTACCTGCGCATCGATCCGCTGAAGGTCGACGTGGCCCGCGTGGCCGACGTGATGAGCGCGACCTACGCCGAGCGCCGCCGTGCGCTGCCGGTGCAGGTCGGTGCGACCGAGGCGCTGGTCGCGACCTGCGAGCCCTTCGACGCCGACTGGGTGCCCGAGATCGAGGCGCACACGCGCAAGACCATCAAGCTGGTGCTGGCCAGCCCGCCCGAGATCCAGCGCTACACGACCGAGTTCTATTCGCTGTCGAAGTCGGTGCGCGCGGCGCAGAAGAGCGGCGAACTCGCCGGCCCGGCCAGCTTCGAGCAGCTGGTCGAGATGGGCAAGAGCAACAAGCAGCTCGATGCCAACGACCAGGGCGTGGTGCAGATCGTCGACTGGCTGTGGCAGTACGCCTTCGACCAGCGCGCGTCCGACATCCACCTCGAGCCGCGCCGCGAGATGGGAGCGATCCGCTTCCGCATCGACGGCGTGCTGCACACCGTCTACCAGGTGCCGCTGTCGGTGATGAGCGCGATGACCAGCCGCGTCAAGCTGCTGGGCCGCATGGACGTGGTCGAGAAGCGCCGCCCGCTCGACGGCCGCATCAAGACGCGGCGGCCGGCCGCCGACGGCAGCAGCGGCGCCACGCGCGACGTCGAGATGCGCCTGTCGACGCTGCCCACGGCCTTCGGCGAGAAGATGGTGATGCGCATCTTCGACCCCGACAACGCGGTCAAGCCGCTGTCGGGGCTGGGCTTCGCGCCGCACGAGGCGAAGACCTGGGAGCAGCTGGTCACGCGCTCGCACGGCATCGTGCTGGTCACCGGCCCGACCGGCTCGGGCAAGACGACCACGCTGTATTCCACGCTCAAGCGCCTGGCGACCGACGAGGTCAACGTCTGCACCGTGGAAGACCCGATCGAGATGATCGAGCCGGCCTTCAACCAGACCCAGGTGCAGGCCTCGATCGACCTCGGCTTCGCCGAGGGCCTGCGCGCGCTGATGCGCCAGGACCCCGACATCATCATGGTCGGCGAGATCCGCGACCTCGAGACCGCCGAGATGGCGATCCAGGCCGCGCTGACCGGTCACCTGGTGTTCAGCACCCTGCACACCAACGATGCGGCCGCGGCCGTCACGCGACTCACCGACCTGGGCGTACCGCCCTACCTGATCGGTGCCACCGTGATCGGCGTGCTGGCGCAGCGCCTGGTGCGCACCCTGTGCGTTGCCTGCAAGCAGCCCGACGACGCCAGCACGACGCGCGAGGTGCTGGACGAGGCGATCAAGCCCTGGAAGCTCGGCGGCGAGTACCGGCCGTACAAGGCGGTCGGCTGCCTCGAATGCCGGCACACCGGCTACCGCGGCCGCGCCGGGCTCTACGAGCTGCTCGAGGTCGGCGATGCGCTGCAGACCTGCATCCACCCGCAGTACGACGCCGCGGGCCTGCGCCGCCAGGCCCTCAAGCAGGGCCTGCAGCCCCTGCGGCTGGCCGGGGCGATGAAGGTCGCCCAGGGCGTGACGACGCTCGACGAGGTCCTGCGCTCCACGCCGCGCTGGGAGCACTGAGGCCGCGTGCGGCCCGGCCGGCTTCCCGGGGTCCCGGGTTCCTGACACGCGGGCTGCTGCGCTGCAGCGCTACGTGTAAACCACACAGGGCGCGCGTGCCCCCCCTTCCTAGAATGCGGCTGCACGCCAAGGGCCCGCCCGGCGATACAACAAGGAGACCGCGCGTGAAGATCAAGAGTCAACGCGACTTCGCGTCGGGGGTGATGTTCCTCGCCATCGGCGTGGGCTTCGCGATCGGCGCCACCAGCTACAGCTTCGGCACCTCGGCCAAGCCCGGCCCGGGCTACTTCCCCTTGCTGCTCGGCGTCATCCTCGCGATCCTGGGCGCGGTGGTGCTGTTCAAGGCCATCACCATCGAGAGCGACGGCGGCGATCCGATCGGCGACATCGCCTGGAAGCCGCTGCTGCTGATCCTGGGCGGCGTGGTGACCTTCGGCCTGTTGCTGCCGCGGCTCGGCCTGGTCGGCACGGCGCCGATCCTGATCCTGATCGCGAGCCTGGGCGGCGACGAGTTCCACTGGAAGGGCGTGGTGGCCACGGCGGTCATCTTGACCTTCGGCAGCTGGGTCATCTTCGTCAAGGGCCTGAACCTGACGATCCCGGTGTGGCCGACCTTCCTCGCGGGTTGAGACGAGGGGCACGACATGGACCTGCTCAACAACCTCGCGACCGGCTTCGGCGTCGCACTCTCGTTCCAGAACCTGCTCTACGGCTTCTTCGGCTGCGTGCTGGGCACCTTGATCGGCGTGCTGCCCGGCCTGGGCCCGGTCGCGACGATCGCGATGCTGCTGCCGTCGATCTACGCGCTGGACGCGACGCCGGCGCTGATCATGCTGGCCGGCATCTACTACGGCGCGCAGTACGGCGGGTCCACCACCGCCATCCTGATCAACGTGCCGGGCGAGTCGAGCTCGGTCGTCACCGCGATCGACGGCTACCAGATGGCCCGCCAGGGGCGCGCCGGCGCGGCGCTCGCGACCGCCGGCCTCGGCAGCTTCTTCGCCGGCACGGTCGGCACGATGATCCTCGCGGCCTTCGCGCCGCCGCTGACCGAGCTGGCCTTCAAGTTCGGCCCGGCCGAGTACTTCTCGCTGATGGTGCTGGGCCTGATCGGCGCGGTGGTGCTGGCCTCGGGTTCGCTGGTCAAGGCGATCGCGATGATCATCCTCGGCCTGCTGCTGGGGCAGATCAACACCGACGTGATCTCGGGCACGCCACGCTACAGCTTCGACATCCCCGAGCTGACCGACGGCATCGGCTTCGTCGCGATCGCGATGGGCGTGTTCGGCTTCGGCGAGATCATCGCCAACCTCGGGCGTCCCCCCGAGCACCGCGAGGTGTTCACCAAGTCCGTCGGCGGGCTGATGCCGACCAAGGAAGACTTCAAGCTCGCCGCGCCGGCGGTGCTGCGCGGCACGGCGCTGGGCTCCATCCTCGGCGTGCTGCCGGGCGGCGGTGCGCTGCTGGCCTCGTTCGCGGCCTACACGCTCGAGAAGAAGGTCGCCAAGGATCCCAGCAAGTTCGGCAAGGGCGCGATCCAGGGCGTGGCCGGCCCCGAGTCGGCCAACAACGCCGGCGCGCAGACGAGCTTCATCCCGATGCTGACGCTCGGCATCCCGCCCAACGCGGTGATGGCGCTGATGGTGGGCGCGATGACGATCAAGGGTATCCAGCCCGGCCCGCAGGTGATGACCAGCAACCCGGACCTGTTCTGGGGCCTGATCGCCAGCATGTGGATCGGCAACCTGATGCTGGTGATCCTGAACCTGCCGCTGATCGGCATCTGGATCAAGCTGCTGACGGTGCCCTACC
>CAZUUU010000011.1:0-41549 GCA_964622685.1 uncultured Methylibium sp. | reverse complement strand
GCCCGCCACGCCGGCGCCGGCGACGAACACCTTGGCCGGCGGGATCTTGCCGGCCGCGGTGATCTGGCCGTTGAAGAAGCGGCCGAAGGCATTGGCCGCCTCGATCACCGCGCGGTAGCCGCTGACGCCGGCCATCGAGGTCAGCGCGTCCATCTTCTGCGCGCGCGACAGCTGGCGCGGCAGCGCATCGATCGCCAGCACGGTGGCCTTGCGGGCGGCCAGCTGCTGCATCAGCTCGGGGTTCTGCGCCGGCCAGATGAAGCCGATCAGCAGGCCGCCTTCGCGCATCAGCCCGACTTCGTCGGCGCTCGGGGCCCGCACCTTGAAGACGATGTCCGACATCGCCCAGAGCTCGGCCGCGCTGGCCGCGAGCTCGGCGCCGGCGGCCCGGTAGCTGTCGTCGTCGAAGTTCGCCGCGTCGCCGGCGCCACGCTCGACCGCCACGCGGAAGCCCAGCTTGACGAGCTTCTCGACGACGGCCGGCACGGTGGCGACGCGCTTCTCGCCCGCAGCCGTTTCCCTGGGCACTCCAATCAGCAAAGCCATGAGCCGATCTCCTCTTGCATCTTCTCGTGGAGCCTGGTCACGGCGGGCGCACCCCGGTCGCTGCCCGGCTCTTGGCCACCCGACCTCCCGGTCACCCGAATGGCGCGCAAGCTTACCCCGGCCCGGACGCCGGACCGCCCCCGGGTCGCCCCTATACGATGGCGCCGATGAGCAGCACCCGTTGGAGACCCAGCGTGACCGTGGCCGCGGTGATCGAGCAGGACGGCCGCTTCCTGCTCGTCGAGGAGGAGACGCCCGAAGGCATCCGCCTCAACCAGCCGGCCGGCCACCTGGACCCGGGCGAGTCGCTGCAGGAGGCGGTGGTGCGCGAGGTGCTGGAGGAGACCGCCTGCGTCTTCACGCCGACCGCGCTGCTGGGCGTCTACATGTCGCGCTTCGTGCGTAGCGCGCGGCCCGGCCGCGCGGCCGAGGACGTGACCTACCTGCGCTTCGCCTACGTCGGCACGGTCGGTCCGCGCGATCCCTCGCTGCGGCTCGACGACGGCATCCTGCGCACGGTATGGATGACCGCGGACGAGGTCCGCGCGGCGCGCGACCGCCACCGCAGCCCGGCGCTGCAGCGCAACGTCGATGACTTCCTGGCCGGCGTGCGGCTCCCGCTGGACGCCGTCTTCGTGGACCCGGGCCTCTACGACCCGGTCGAGCGCTCCTGAGTCCCCACGCCGGCGGCCGGAAGGAGGCGCTTCCTAGAATCCACGCATGGCAGCAGGCAGGCAGCGCGTGGTGGTGGGGCTGAGCGGCGGGGTGGACTCCGCGGTCAGCGCCTGGCTGCTCAAGCAACAGGGGCACGAGGTCGTCGGCCTGTTCATGAAGAACTGGGAGGACGACGACGATGACGAGCACTGCACTTCGCGCCAGGACTTCCTCGACGCCGCCAGCGTCGCCGACCTGATCGGCATCGAGATCGAGCACGTCAACTTCGCCGCCGAGTACAAGGACCGCGTCTTCGCCGAGTTCCTGCGCGAGTACCAGGCCGGCCGCACGCCCAACCCCGACGTGCTGTGCAACGCCGAGATCAAGTTCAAGGCCTTCCTCGATCACGCGATGCGGCTGGGCGCCGAGCGCATCGCGACGGGCCACTACGCCCGAGTCCGCGAGCGCGGGGGCCGGCACGAGTTGTTGAAGGGGCTCGACCCGGCCAAGGACCAGAGCTATTTCCTGCACCGCCTGAACCAGGCCCAGCTGGCGCGCACGCTGTTCCCGGTCGGCGAGTTGCCGAAGACGCGGGTGCGCCAGATCGCCGCCGAGATCAAGCTGCCGGTCGCCGCCAAGAAGGACTCGACCGGGATCTGCTTCATCGGCGAGCGGCCGTTCCGCGAGTTCCTGAGCCGCTACCTTGCCAAGCGGCCGGGGCCGATCCGGGACGATCGCGGCCGCGTGCTGGGCGAGCACGTGGGCCTGTCCTTCTACACGCTGGGCCAGCGCAAGGGCATCGGCATCGGCGGCGTCAAGGAGCGCGGGGCCGCGAAGGGCGGGGCCGAGCACGAGCCCTGGTTCGTCGCGCGCAAGGACATGGCAGCCAACACGCTCTACGTCGTGCAGGGCCACGACCACGCCTGGCTGCAGTCGGCCGGGCTCGAGGCCGACGACGCCAGCTGGGTCGCCGGCACGCCGCCGGCCGCCGGTGCGCTGGCGGCCAAGACGCGCTACCGCCAGGAGGATGCGCCCTGCATGCTGGCGCCGCACGCCAACGGGCGCTTCGCGCTGGATTTCGGCAGTGCGCCGCAATGGGCCGTGACGCCGGGCCAGTCGGCGGTGCTTTACGACGGCGAGGTCTGTCTCGGCGGCGGCGTCATCGCCGCGGCCCGCTAGAAGGCGGCCGCCAGCGCCCTCAGTGCGCCATAAGCACCGGCAGCGTCATGGCCTGCAGCACGCTGCGCGTCGCGCCGCCGAGCAGCCATTCGCGCGTGCGGCTGTGGCCATAGCAGCCCATCACCATCAGGTCGGCCTCGACGTCGGCCGCGGTCGACAGCAGGCTCTCGCCGACCTGCTCGACGGCGACGCCGTGAACCGCGACGCTGGCCGTCACGCCGTGGCGCTGCAGGTAGGCCTCGAGCGGGCCCAGCGCGACGCGCCCGGCCTCGCCCGCCGGGGCGTTGCAGGCGACGTGGACCTGGCGTGCCTCGCGCAGCAGCGACAGGGCGGCGCTCACCGCGTGCATGGTCTCGCGCGAGGGCTTCCAGGCGATCAGCACGTTGCGGCCGACCTCGGCGAAGTGCCCGGCGTACGGCAGCACCAGCGCGGGCCGACCGCTGTCGGCCAGCACCGAGGGCACGAAGTCGCTGGCGACACCCCAGGCCAGCGGGTCGGTGGCGTCGTGCTGGCCCAGCACCAGCAGGTCGGCGTAGAGGGCGCGCTGCACGAAGCCGTGCTGGGTCAGCTCCTGGTCGAGTTCGAGCCAGTGCATCGGCGGGCCGGGGCGTTCGGCCTCGCGCGCGAAGTGGAGCCGCGCACGGCGCCGCCGGTCGGCGTCGAGCTCCAGCATCACCGTGGCGGCCTCGCTGCCGGCGCTGTAGGCCATCGGCAGCTCGGCCAGGCTGGGTGCGGCAGCCAGCACGGCCTCGAGCACCGCGCCGTGGGCGGCGGCCAGCTTGCGCGCGAGCGTCAGGCGCGCCGCGCTGCGCGGCGATCCATCGACGTGCACGACGATCGAACGGAGAGCGGTCATGGTCAGCATCCGTGGCGGTGGGTGATGGCGCAGCCTAGGCCCGGGGATCGGCCGTCGCCTTGACGCCGGTCAAGCCGCCCCGCGCGAGGCGACCGAACAATGCGACCGAGCGCAGCCATCGCCTGCCGCCCGGAGAGCCAAGCCATGGGATCGATGCCGACGCTGCCGCTGGTCGCCTTGCGCGAGGCGCTGCACGAGCGCGAGCGCGTGCTGCGCGACGAACTGGACCGCGCGCTGGGCGCGACGCTGAGCCGCTCGCAGCGCATCGACGACGAGGTGCAGGACCGCAAGGACCTGGCCGGCCGCCGTGTCGACGACACGCTGGCCGCTGCCGAGGAGCAGCGCGACCTGGCCGAGCTGCGCGCCGTCGCCGCAGCGCTGCAGCGGCTGGACGAGGGCCGCTACGGCGACTGCGAGGACTGCGGCGCGCCGATCGGCGCAGCGCGGCTGGTGGCGCAGCCGGCAGCGACGCGCTGCATCGACTGCCAGGCCGCGCTGGAACGCGGCGATCGTGCGACGCCGGACTGAACGACGCACCGCCCATGCAAGCGCCGGCGACGCCGTCCATCATCCGCCGCGAGCACGAGGCCTTGCGCGCGGTGCTGCGCTGCATGACGCGGATGATGCGGGAGGCCCGGCATCATCGGCACGTGCCCGACTTCGGCGCGCTGCGCGCGATGCTCTTCTACATCAGCGAGTTTCCCGAGCGGCGCCACCACGTCAGGGAGTCGGCGATGCTGTTCCCACGGCTGCGCACCGTGGCCCCCGAGGCCGGTGCGCTGCTCGACCGCCTGCACCAGGAGCACGGCCAGGGCGAACGCCGCCTGCGCGATCTCGAGCATCTGCTGAACGCCTGGGAACTGCTCGGCGAATCGCGCCGCGCGGCCTTCGAGCTGGCGCTCGAGCGCCACACGACGTTCTACCTCGCGCACATGCAGGCCGAGGAGACCGAGGTGCTGCCGCTGGCCGAGCGCTGTTTCCAGGCGGCCGACTGGATCGTTCTCGATCGCGCTTTCGGCAGCCACGGTGACGCCCTCGCCGAGCACTCGCCGGACGCCGAGTTCGAAGCACTGTTTCACAGGCTGCGGCAGGTGATGCGGGTCGGTGAGAGCCTGCGGGCCTGACGGCCCCAGTGCACGCCGGGCGCGCGGCGCGATCAGGGCGACCGCAGCTCGCGGTAGCCGCCGTCGCGGAACACGGTCAGGCGCAGCGGCTCGGCGGCGTGCCATTCGAGCAGCAGGCGGGCCAGTTCCGCGCCGCCGCCGACCGGTCGGCCGTTCATGCCGACGACGATGTCGCCGACGCGCAGGCCGACGCGCATCGCGGCGCCCTCGGGCCGCACCAGCCGCACCATCGCGCCGCTGCTGCGCGCCAGCCCCGCGGCCAGCGCCTCCGGCGGCAGCACGTCCTCGAACAGCGCGCCCAGGCGCGGACGCCGGGCGGCCGCACCGTTCTGCAGTTCGGCCGCGATCTGCTGCACCAGCTCGATCGGCAGGGCCAGGCCGAGGCCGGCCATGCCCAGCGGGCTGACGACGGCGCGCAGGTTCATGCCGACGATCGCACCGCGGGCGTCGACCAGCGGCCCGCCCGAGTTGCCGGGGTTCACGGTGATGCTGGTCTGGATGAAGAGCACCGCGTCGTCGTCGGCGAAATGGCGGTTCGCGCCGCCGACGATGCCGGCCATCACCGAGCGCTCCAGGCCATAGGGCTCGCCGATCGCGATCACCCAGTCGCCGGGCCGCAGGCTCATCGAGTGGCCGAGCGGCGGCGGCGCGTCCCAGCGCGCATCGACCTTCAGCAGCGCGAGGTCGGTGTCCGCATCGACGCCCAGGCGCGTCGCCGGCAGCACGCGCTCGTCGGGCAGGCGCACCACCACCGGGTCGGTGCCGCTCACGACATGCGCGGCGGTGGCGATCAGGCCGCTGGCGTCGATCACGATGCCGGCGCCCAGGCTGACGTCGGTCAGCAACTCGGCGTCGGCGCTGTTGCGCGAGGCCGGCGCGGCCTCGTCGCCGCTGCGGTAGACGCCGACGGTGTACGGCAGGCTGCGCTCGATCGCCGCCGAGAAGCCCGCCCCGGGGCCGGCGACGATCACGACCGGGGCGAGCGGCGGCGCGACGCAGCCCGCGCCCAGCGCCGCAGCCAGCAACAGGGCGGCGCGGGCCGCCCGGGCCACCCGCGCGGCCGGCCGCTTCAGCGGACCTCCGCCACCGGCGCCGCGGGACCCGCGTCCGCCGGGGCCGGGTCGACGTGGAGGTGCTGGGACATCGTGGACTCCGGCCGTGGCAACGCCGCCAGTGTGCGCCGACGACGCGCGCGCGGCTTGCGCTGCATCAAGCGCTCGGCGCGGTGGGCCGCCTAAGCTGCTGGCATCGACGGCCCGTGCCGCCTTGACCAACGAGGAGACAAACGATGAAAGCCAATGTGGGATCGCTCGACCGCCTGCTGCGTGTCGCGGTCGGTGTCGTGCTGCTGGCGCTGACGCTGGCCGGCACGATCGGCGTCTGGGGCTGGGTCGGCCTGCTGCCGCTGCTGAGCGGCGCGCTCGGCTTCTGTCCGGCCTACCGGCTGCTCGGCCTGAGCACCTGTCCCGCGGACGCCGCACGGCGCTCGCGTTGAGCCGGGGCCGGCCGCGGCCGGTGCCCGACGTTTCTTGGCTCCGAGGGCGACGGGATGTCGCTCTCGTTGCGTCTGCACACATCTGACGCAGTTGCACATGGGCCGGCACCACAGGTTCCGGTTTCTTGTGCGACCGCTTGTAAGGTCTATACGCGCTGCTAACTATTGACGCCTTCTCGCCGCAACTCCGCGAGAAGATGCCGTCGCGTCGAGCTGCGTTGCGTGACCTCCGTCTCGTTCCCCGGCCCGACGACGCATCGGACCATTCATCGATCGAGCGGGAGGACGGGGCCGCCACAGGCCTCGGCAGCGACATGTTGTTCGGCATGACCCACCCCGGCTTTCAAGCCGCCAGCCTGGCCCGTGGCCTGGGCCGCGTCCGTGCGGCCGGCGCCTGGGCGAGCCGCGACGAGGCCATCATGGGCACCGCGATCCGCGTCGAACTGTGGGCCGACGACCGCGCCGCCGGCGAGGCCGCGATCGACGCGGTGATGGCCGAGATGCACCGCATCGACCGCGCGATGAGCCCGCACAAGCCGGACTCGGAGCTGTCGCGCATCAACCGCGACGCCGCGGCGCAGGCCGTGCCGCTGAGCGAGGAGATGTGCCAGCTGCTGGCCTGCGCGATCGAGTTCTCTGAACTTTCAGGCGGGGCCTTCGACATCACCCACGCCAGCGTCGGCCAGCTCTACGACTACCGCCGGGGCGTCCGCCCCGACGCCGCGGCGCTGGCGCGCGGCCGCGCCGCGATCGGCTGGCGCGGCCTCGAACTGGATCCGAAGGCGCGCACGCTGCGCTTTGCGCGCGACGGCATGCGCATCGACCTCGGCGGCTTCGCCAAGGGCCACGCGGTCGAGAGCGCCGCCGCGATCCTGCGCGGCCACGGCATCCGCCACGCGATCGTCACGGCCGGCGGCGACAGCCGCCTCCTCGGCGACCGGCGCGGGCGGCCCTGGAGCGTCGCGATCCGCGACCCGCGCCGGCCCGACGAGGTCGTCGCGGTGCTGCCGCTCGAGGACTGCGCCGTCTCGACCTCGGGCGACTACGAGCGCTACTTCGAGCAGGGCGGCGTGCGCTTCCATCACGTGATCGACCCGAAGACGGGCCGCTCGCCGAGCAGCGTGCACAGCGTGACCATCCTGGCCGACGACGGCCTGACCAGCGAGGCGCTGTCCAAGAGCGTCTTCGTACTGGGTGTGGACAAGGGACTGCAACTGGTCGAGTCGCTGCCGGGGGTCGACGCGGTCGTCGTCGACGCGGCAGGGGCCCTGCATTACTCGGCGGGCCTGCTCGCCGGTGCCGTGTCGCCGCGGCAATGAGATTCAGCGACGGACAGAGGGATTCATCAAGGAGGCAAAGATGAAGCTGCCACAGAAGATCGGAGCCATCAGCGTGAGCGCGGTCGTGCTCGGGGCCGTCCTCGCTGCCTGCGGAAGCGGCAGCGATTCGGAGGGCACGGTCACGGTCCAGGGCGACGTGCCCATCGCCTATGTGAAGCGCGTCAACACGATCGAGATGAACCCCACCAACGGGGCGCCCAGCGCACCGGGCGGTGACCTGATGATCCGCGAGAAGTCCTCGCCCAGCGCGCCCGAACACAACATCACCGCGCAGTTCACGCAGGGCGCCGGCGACGCCTCGGACCCCGAGGTCTCCTACGACGGCCGCAAGATCGTCTTCGCGATGCGCTGCCCGACGACCAGCACGGCGCAGATCGGCGGCCAGCCGGCCTGCACCGGGCGCTGGAACATCTGGGAATACGACATGACGAGCGGCGGGCTGACCGGCGGGAGCTTCCGCCGCATCACCAGCTCGACCGAGCACGACGACGTCGACCCGGCCTACCTGCCGGGCGGCCGCGGCTTCGTGTTCACGTCCAACCGGCAGACGACGACGCGCAGCCAGGCGCTCGGCCGCACCTACTACGCGCTCGACGAGTACGAGCGCGAGCGGGTGATGAACCTGCACACGATGGACGCCGACGGCGGCGACATCCGCCAGATCTCGGTCAACCAGAGCCACGACCGCAACCCGGTGGTGCAGCGCAACGGCGACATCATGTTCTCGCGCTGGGAGCACGTCGGCGACCGCAACCGCTTCGCGATCTTCACCGTCAAGCCCGACGGCACCAACATGTTCGTGCGCTACGGCGCGCACAGCCCCGGCAACAGCTTCCTGCATCCGCGCGAGATGGACCCCAACGGGCCCTATGCCGGCTACGTGATGTCGGACCTGATGTCGCTGTCGGGCACCGACGAGGGCGGCTCGCTGATGCTGATCGACGCCGGCCGCTACTCCGAGCAGAACACGCCGGCCGAGGCCGGCATCGCCAGCCAGGGCGGCCAGGTGGCGATCACGGCGCAGGCGCTGAACGACGGCCGCGGCCTGTCGCGCTTCGGCCGCATCACCACGCCCTACCCGCTGTGGGACGGCACGAACCGCGTGCTGGTCGCCTACCGGCCCTGCGAGGTGACGCGCAACGGCCAGGTCGTGCCCTGCGCGACGCTGACCGACGAGGAAGTGACGCGCCTGTCCAACCGCCAGCGCCTGATGACCGACGTGGCCGCCGACCCGCTGCAGGACAACGTGCCGCCGCCGTACACGATCTACATGTTCAACCCGGCGGTGCAGACCTTCCTGGTGGTCGCCGCGCCGCCGGCCGGCTTCATGTACACCGACCCGGTCGCGCTGCAGGCGCGCTCGGAGCCCAACACGCCGCCGGCACCCGAGCTCGACGCCGGCCTGGCCCAGCAGGGCCTGGCCACGATCGAGGTGCGCAGCGTCTACGACACCGACGGCCTGGGTCGCATGTCCGAGGCCGTGCTCGCGCCGGCCGACCTGCCGAGCGGCTGCCCGGTCGGCATCGCGATGACCGCGCCGACCGACCCGAAGGACACGCGCTCGAGCGTGGCCGACATCCTGCGCATCAAGGACCCGGCCGACCTCGCCTACGGCTGCGCCCCGGCGCGCTTCATCCGCGCCACGCGCGCGGTCGCCCCGCAGGCCGGCATGACCGGCATGCGCGAGGCCATCGGCGAGACCGATTTCGAGCCGCAGCAGATCCTGGGCTATGCACCGATCGAGCCGGACGGGTCGTTCAAGCTGCAGGTGCCGGCCGACGTGCCGCTGGCGCTGTCGGTGATCGACGCCAAGGGCCGCGGCCTGCAGACCCACCTGAACTGGATCCAGGTCCGCCCCGGCGAGCGCCGCACCTGCGACGGCTGCCACAGCCCGCGCCGCGGCGCCGCGCTGAACACGCTGGCCACGGTGAACACGCTGCCGCAGGCGCTGCTGCCTTCGATGCGCAACGCGCACCTGTCGGGCGAGACGATGGCTGCGCTGCGCACGCGCCTCGACCCGTCGAAGCTCACGCTCGGTCCCGACATGGTGTTCAGCGACGTCTGGGCCGACACCAGCCGCGCCGGCGTGACGGCGCGCGCCTCGATCCTGGTGCGCTACACCGGCAACGCCAACCCGGCCGACGACCTGACGACGCCGGTGCCGGCCAACGGCATCATCAACTACCCCGACCACATCGCGCCGCTGTGGACCAAGGCGCGCGGCGCCAACACCTGCACCACCTGCCACAGCGATCCCGCCGTGCTGGACCTGCGGGCCACGACCGCGGGCACCGGCCGCCTGACCTCGTACGAGGAACTGCTGCTCGGCGATCCGCTGATCGACGCCGCGACCGGCCAGCCGATCACGCGCATCGAGGACGGCGTGCCGGTGGTGCAGCGCGGTGCCGCGCTGGTCGAGACCAGTGCCGGCAACGGCGGCGGCCTGGCGCGCATGAGCCGCCTCGGCGAGATCATGTTCGGCGAGAGCCTGAAGGCCAGCGCCGCGGCACGCACGGCGCATCCCAACCCGCCGTCCGGCGCGCCCGACCACGCGAGCATGCTCAACGCGGCCGAGAAGCGCCTGATGACGGAGTGGATGGACCTCGGCGGCCAGTACTACAACGACCTGACCGGCAGTGCCGCGGTGCGCCCGGTGGCGGCGCTCAGCCAGGCCACGTTCACCGCGCAGGTGCTGCCCATCCTGCGCAGCAGCTGCGTGGCCTGCCACCAGCCCGGCGGCAACGCCGGGGCCGCGACGCCGGCGCCGTCGTTCGCGCGCAACCGCTACATCCTGACCGGCGATCCCGAAGGCGACTTCAACGTCACGCTGACGATGATCTCGGACACCTGCAACGCGCCGTCGAACTACCTGCTGAGCCGCCCGTCGACCGTGCCGCACCCCAGCGGCGCGGCCGGCCAGACGAGCCCGGTGCTGCCGGCCGGCAGCGCCGCGTACACGACGATCGCCAACTGGATCACCAGCGGCTGCTGACCATGACGGTGAGACGAGAAGAACGATCCCCCCGCCCCGGCCGGCCCGCGCGCCTCGGCGTCGCGGGCCTGTGCGCGGCGCTGCTGGGCCTGGGGGGCCTGGCCAGCTGCGGCGGTGGCGGCGACAACCCGCTGGGCAACCCGTCGACGATCAACAACCCCGGCAGCAGCTCGGGCCAGCGGCTGTCCTACGCCTACTTCCAGCGCTGCATCTACCCGATCCTGATCGCGCCGCTGCAGATCAACCAGGGCGGCGCCATCTCGACCAACACCTGCGCCGCCTCGGGTTGCCACGACGATCTCAGCGGCACGGGCGGGGCCTTCCGCGTCGTCGCGGGCGCGACCACGATCGACGTTACGAACCCGGCCAACACGCCGGACGTGATCCGCGCCAGCGACATGTACCGCAACTTCTTCTCGGCCCAGGGCTCCACGGTGATCGGCAGCCCGACCCAGAGCCGTATGCTCACGAAGCCGCTGGTGCAGGGCGTGCTCCACGGCGGGGGGCTGATCTTCCTGGACATGCAGGATCCGAACGCGCGCGTGTTCCAGTACTGGATCAGCCGCCCCGTGCCGCAGGGCGCAGACGAGTTCAGCACCGCGGCCTACAGCATGTTCACGCCGGCGGACCCCAACACCGGCACGTGCAACACCCAGTGAAGACCCGGACCCTCCTGCGCGTTCTGCTGCGCCTGCCGCTGACGCTGGGCCTCGCCCTGGCCCCCCTGCTGTCGACGCCGGCCCGCGCGGCCGACGAACCCGCCACCGAGCGGGTGCAGATCACCGACCCCTACATCGAGCTGCACACCGGCCCCGGTCGCGGCTACCCGGTGTTCTTCGTCGCGGCGCGGCAGGAGTGGATCACGATCGAGCTGCGCTTCACCGACTGGTACAAGGTGCGCACCGAAGGCGGCAAGCTCGGCTGGGTGCACCGCCGCCAGCTCGAGACCACGCTGACCGAGGCCGGCGGCAGCAAGAGCTTTCGTGACCTCGCGCTCGACGACTACCTGAGCCGGCGCGTGCAGCTGGGCGCGGCGATCGGCCGCTTCGAGCGCGAGCCCATGCTCAAGTTCTGGACCAGCTACAAGCTGTCCGACACGCTCAGCATCGAGGGCACGATCGGCCAGGTCCAGGGCACCTTCTCGGGCACCGACTTCTGGCACCTGAACCTGCTGTCCGAGCCGTGGTCGGACCGGCGCCTGTCGCCGTTCTTCGGCATCGGCGTCGGCAAGTTCAAGAACATCCCCAACCTCAGCCTCGTCAGCGCCACGCCGACCGACGCGAACCTGTCCAACGTGACGATCGGCGCGCGCTACTACCTCAGCGAGCGCTTCGTGCTGCGTGCCGACTGGTCGCTCTACACCGCCTTCGTCGCGGACCAGCGCAGCACCGAGTACCGCGCGATCACCGCCGGGCTGTCCTTCTTCTTCTGAGAGCGCAAGAACACGCCATGAACATCGCCCGCCTCCTGCTCCTCGCCTCGCTGGCCGGTCTGGCCACCGCCGCCGGCGCGCAGTCCACGCAGACCGCGCCGAACGAACAGGTCATCGTGCCGCAGGTCGACCGCCGCGACGTGAAGTTGCCGCGCTTCCCGAACAAGGATTTCGAGATCGGCCTCTTCACCGGCACTTACTCGACGCAGAACTTCGGCTCGAGCTGGGTCAACGGCGTGCGCCTCGGCTACCACGTCACCGAGGACTTCTTCGTCCAGGCCAACTACGCGCAGACCAAGGTCAGCGACGAGCTGTTCCGCCAGATCCTGCCGGGCGGCGTCTTCACCGACGACGAGGAGACGCTGTCCTACTACAACCTCTCGGTCGGCTACAACCTGCTGCCGGGCGAGGTCTTCATCGGCAGCTCGCGCGCCAAGGCGACCGCGATCTACCTGATCGGCGGCATCGGCAGCACCAAGCTCGCCGACCAGCGGCGCCAGACCTACAACTTCGGGCTCGGCGTGCGGCTGATGCTCACCGACCACTGGTCGCTGCAGATGGACCTGCGCGACCACATCTTCTCGCTCGACATCCTGGGCAAGCGCCAGAACACCCAGAACCTCGAACTGACCGGCGGCCTGTCCTACTACTTCTGACGAAAGCGGCCCTCCATGACCTCGACCCCCTCGTCCCGCCGGCGGGTGCTGACGCGCCTGCTGCCCGGCGCGCTGCTGGCCGTCACGGCCAGCGTCTACGCCCTGCCATTGGCGCCGGCCGGGCTGGCGCCCGACTTCACGCTGCGCACGATCGACGGCCAGAACCTGCGCCTGCAGGAGCAGCGCGGCCAGGTCGTGCTGGTCAACTTCTGGGCCACCTGGTGCGGCCCGTGCCGCCAGGAGATGCCGCACCTCAACCGCCTGTACGAGAAGTACCGCGCCTCGGGCTTCCAGCTGCTGGGCGTCAACGTCGACGAGGACCCGCGCAGCGCCGCGGCGCTGGCCACCAAGCTGGGCGTCAAGTTCCCGGTGCTGCCCGACGGCGACAAGAAGGTCAGCAAGCTCTACGACCTGAGCGCGATGCCGCAGACCGTGCTGATCGACCGCGACGGTCGCGTGCGCTACCTGCACCGTGGCTACAAGGAAGGCTACGAGAACACCTACGACCAGCAGATCCGGGAGCTGCTGAAGCAATGAACGCGCGCCCTCTTCTGCGACTGCTGACGGCGGCGCTGCTGCTCTCGCAACTCGGCGCCTGCGCGATCCAGCCCTGGGTCAAGCCCTACGAGCGCGAGCGCCTGGCCGACCCGATCATGCAGTTCGTGCGCGACGGCATGCTCGAGACGCACCGCGAGCACATCCACAACGTGCGCGAGGCCTCGCGCGGCGCCACCGGCGTGCAGGGAGGCGGCTGTGGCTGCAACTGAGGCGCCCCGCGCCTGGAGCGAGCGCTGGGAGCGCACGCTGCGCGCCTGCGCCGCGCTCAAGGGGCGCCGCGCCCGCGCCGCCGCGCCGCTGGGCCTGATCGGCGGCGTGCTGGCCGGCGGCGCCGCCCACGGCGTCACGCTGCCCGAGGACAAGGCCGAGGCGATGTACCACGTCTACGACGGCGGCGGCGTGCGCGCCACCGGGCCGGCGCTGCTGGTGCGCAAGAGCCTGGCGGACAAGGTCTCGCTGTCGGCGTCCTACTACGTCGACATGGTCAGCAATGCGTCGATCGACGTGGTGACGACCGCCAGCCCCTTCAAGGAAAAGCGCACCGCCTACAGCCTGGGCGCGGACTACGTCTACCGCGACTCGCAGGTCAGCCTGTCCTTCTACAACAGCAAGGAACCCGACTACACCGCCGACTCCATCGGCATGGACGTGTCGCAGGAGGTCTTCGGCGGCATGACGACGGTGAGCCTGGGCTTCACCCGCGCCTCCGACAAGGTCGAGCGCAAGAACGACGCCACCTTCCAGGACTACGCGCGCCACTGGCAGTACCGCGTCGGCGTGACGCAGATCCTCACGCCGCGCTGGCTGGCCAGCGTCAACCTCGAGGCGGTGTCCGACGACGGCTACCTCGGCAGCCCCTACCGCGTCGCGCGCGTGTTCGGCGCCGCGGTGCCCGAGCGCAATCCGCGCACGCGCTCCAGCCGCGCCGTGAAGTTCCGCGTCATCGGCGACCTCGGCTCGCGCGACGCGCTGCGCGGCGAGTACCGCTACTTCTGGGACAACTGGGACATCGCGGCCCACACCGCCGAGGCCGGCTACAGCCGCTACTTCGGCGACGCCTGGCTGGGCGACGTGCTGCTGCGCTACTACACGCAGGACAAGGCGCTGTTCTACAGCGACAACGCCCAGGCCGACACCGTCTACGTGTCACGCAACCGGCAGCTCAGCACCTTCAACAGCGTTGCCATCGGCGCCAAGGCCACCTATACCGTTCCCAACGTCCCCGCGAAGTACGGCGTCAAGGTCACCGGCGCCTACGAGTTCAAGCGTTTCAAGTTCAGCGACTTCACCGACATCCGCACCGGCCAGCCGTACTCGTTCGACGCGCACGTGCTGCAGGTCTATGTGTCGGCGACCTACTAGGGTCCGATGCCATGACGCTCGCCTTCCCCCTTCCTTCCCTGCTGGCGCGCGCCGTTGCGGCGCTGGCGCTGCTGCTCGCGCTGGTGCTTGCCGCGGCCCCGGTCGTCGCGCAGACGGCGGCGCCTGCCGCGCCCACCACGAGCGCTGCCGCCCCGGCCGCCGCGCCCTCGTCGGCCAACAACGCGCTCGACGGCCGCATCCAGGACGTCAAGGGCGACGTGATCCGCCTCAACCGCGACCTGCTGGTGCTCGAGGAAGAGTTGCTGTTCCCGGCCAACACCCAGGTGGCGCTGTTCGTGTCGATGGACGTGGGCAAGCTCTTCAACCTGGAGTCGGTGCAGATCAAGCTCGACGAGAAGGTCGTCGCGAATCACCTGTACACGCCGCACGAGGTCGCCGCGCTGCACCGCGGTGGCGTGCAGCGCCTGCACCTGGGCAACCTGCGCGCCGGCACGCACGAGATCGTGGCCTTCTTCACCGGCCAGGGCCCGGCGCACGGCGAACAGCGCCGCGACTACAAGCGCGGCGCCACCATCAAGTTCGACAAGGGCACCGAGCCCAAGTACATCGAGCTGCAGATCAAGGACTCGACCGGCAAGCTGCAGCCGGAGTTCGAGGTCAAGGTTTGGTGATGACGTTCCCCCCCGTTGCGGCTGCGCCGCTCCCCCCCGAGGGGGGCGCCGCTGACGACCGGGCGAAGCCCGGGCGTGGCGGCTGCTGGGTTTGGCCGTTGCGCGTTGTGACGTCGAGCCTTGTTGCTGCAGCCCTGGCGATCGGCGTTGCCGCGCCTGCGGCGGCGGCGACCTGGTATGCGCCGTGGACCTGGCTCGACCGGGAGGAGGCGCCGCTGGCGAACGTCGTGCGCGATCCGCATTACGGCGACACGCTGTTCCACTTCTTCCAGGACCACTACTTCAGCTCGGTCACCGGCCTGATGGTGTCGCAGCATTTCGAGCGCATGCCCAGTCACGCCGACGAGGCCGAGGTGCTGCGCGGCGGGCTGCTGCTGTCCTACGGACTGCACCGCGAGGCGGGGCAGATCTTCGCGCAGCTGATCGAGAAGGGCGCGGCGCCGGCGGTGCGCGACCGCGCCTGGTACTACCTGGCGAAGATCCGCTACCAGCGCGGCTTCCTCGCCGAGGCCGAGGCCGCGCTCGCGCGCATCGAGGGCACGCTGCCCGGCGATCTGCAGGACGACCGCCTGCTGCTGGCCTCCAACCTGCTGATGGCGCGCGGCGACTACGCCGGCGCGGCGGCGCTGCTGGCCGGCGTCACCGCGACCAAGGACGGCAAGCAGGCGGCCCGCTCTGCCGTGCCCTACCTGCGCTTCAACCTCGGCGTCGCGCTGGTCAAGAGCGGCGACCCGGCGCGCGGCGCCGCGTTGCTGGACGAGCTGGGCCGCATGCCCGGCCCCAACGAAGAAATCCGCAGCCTGCGCGACAAGGCCAACGTCGCGCTGGGATACACCGCGCTGCAGGAGAACCGCGCCGAGGACGCGCGCACCGCGCTCGAGCGCGTGCGCCTGAACGGCCTGCAGTCCAACAAGGCGCTGCTCGGCTTCGGCTGGGCCGCCGCAACGCTGAAACAGCCGAAGCTCGCGCTCGTGCCCTGGGCCGAGCTGGCCGGCCGCGATCCGGGCGATGCCGCGGTGCTGGAGGCGCGCATCGCGCTGCCCTATGCCTATGCCGAGCTGGGCGCCTACGGCCAGGCGCTGGACGGCTACAACGAGGCGATCGCCGCCTTCGACCAGGAAGGCGGCAAGCTCGACGAGTCGATCCGTGCGATCCGCGCCGGCAAGCTGGTGGACGGCCTGATCGAGAACAACCCCGGCGAGGAGATGGGCTGGTTCTGGAAGATCGACCAGCTGCCCGAGATGCCGCACGCCAGCCACCTGACCCAGGTGCTGGCGCAGCACGAGTTCCAGGAAGCCTTCAAGAACTTCCGCGACCTGCGCTACCTGGAACGCAACCTCGGCGAGTGGCAGGACAAGCTGGGCGTCTTCGGCGACATGCTGGTCAACCGCCGCCAGGCCTATGCCGAGCGCCTGCCCAAGGTGCTGAGCCAGGCCGGCGCGCTGAACATCGACGCGCTGAAGAAGCAGCGCGACACGCTGGCCGCCGAGCTGGCCGAGGCCGAGTCGCGCGCCGACGGCGTCGCCTTCGCCGACGCCAAGCAGGCCGAGCAGCGGGCGCGCCTGGCCGAGGTGCAGCAGCAGCTGCAGGCGCTGGGCAGCGACGCGGCCTACGACCGCGCGCGCCAGCATGCTCGGCTCGCCGCCGGTGTGCTGACCTGGCAACTGGCGCAGGACTATCCGGCGCGCGTCTGGGAAGCGAAGAAGGCGCTGCGCGACACCGACCGGCAGATCGACGAAGCCCGCACGCGCGAGGCCGCGCTGGTGCAGGCGCAGCGCGACGAGCCGGCGCGCTTCGACCGCTTCGAGGCGCGCATCAAGGCGCTGTCGCCGACCATCCAGGCCCTGATCCCGCGCGTGCAGACGCTGGCGCGCGAGCAGCAGAACGTCGTGCAGGAACTGGCCGTGGCCGAGCTGCAGGGCCAGAAGGAAAGACTCGTGGTCTACGCGACCCAGGCCCGCTTCGCGCTGGCCCAGCTCTACGATCGCGCCAAGCTGGCGCGGGAGAACGACCGTGCGAGCCCGCAGTAGCCTGTTGTGGCTGGTGATCGCCGCCGGCGGCCTGTCCGCCTGCGCGGGCCGTCGCGACACCGGCACGCCGGACAACGAGCCGACGCTCAAGGCCCTGGCCGGCCGCGAGGTGCAGGTCGCGACCGACAGCCGCATCCAGGCCGATGAAGCCCAGGCCATCGCCGCCTACCGCAAGTTCCTCGAGATCGCGCCCAAGGCGCCGCAGCGCGCCGAGGCGCTGCGCCGGCTCGGCGACCTCGAGATGGACAGCACCGACAGCCGGCTCGCCAGCGGCCAGGGCGGCACCACCTCGACCGGCGCGCCCGACTACCGCGCCGCGATCAAGCAGTACCAGGACTACCTCAAGCTCTACCCCAAGGACCCGGGCAACGACCGCGTGCTCTATCAGCTGGCGCGCGCGCAGGAGCAGTCGGGCGAGCTCGAGACCGCGCTGAAGACCCTGGACCGCCTGGTCGCCGAGTACCCCAAGACCGCCACGATCGAGGAAGCGCAGTTCCGCCGCGGCGAGCTGCTGTTCACGACGCGCGACTACGCGAAGGCCGAGCAGGCCTACACGACGGTGCTGGCGGCCGACGCCAGCGATCGCTACCGCGAGCGGGCGCTGTACATGCAGGGCTGGTCGCAGTTCAAGCAGGGCAAGCTCGAGGAAGGCCTGCGCTCCTTCTTCGGCGTGCTGGACCTGAACGCCGACGCGCTCAAGGAAGACGGTGAACTGGAGAACCTGGCCGGCCTGAGCCGCGCCGAGCGCGAGCTGGTCGACGACAGCTTCCGCGTCACCAGCATCAGCCTCGCCAACCTGCAGGGCGCGGAGTCGATCCCGGCCTACATCACCAGCGACGCGCGCAAGGGCTACGAGTTCCGCGTCTACCAGCAGCTCGGCGAGCTCTACCTCAAGCAGGAGCGCGTCAAGGACGCGGCCGACACCTTCGGGCAGTTCTCGCGCCGCCATCCGCTGCATGCGCAGGCGCCGCAGCTGCAAGCGCGCGTGATCGACATCTACCAGGGCAACGGCTTCCCGGCGCTGGCGCTCGAGGCCAAGAAGGACTACGTCTCGCGCTACGGCGTCGAGAGCGAGTTCCGCAAGGCCAACCCCGAGGGCTGGGAGAAGGCGCAGCCGCTGGTCAAGACGCACCTCACCGAGCTGGCGCGCCACCACCACGCGCTGGCGCAGAAGAGCAAGGCCAGCGCCGACTATCAGGAGGCGGTGCGCTGGTACCGCCTGTACATCGCGTCCTTCCCCACCGACCCGGCCACGGCGCAGAACCACTTCCTGCTGGGCGAGCTGCTGTACGAGGACAAGCGCTACGCCGAGGCCGCGGTCGAGTACGAGAAGACCGCCTACGACTACCCGGCGCACGCCAGGAGCGCCGACGCCGGCTATGGCGCGCTGCTGGGCTACGCCAACCAGGAGAAGACCGCGGCGGCGGCCGAGCTGCCGAAGCTGCAGCGCGCCGGCGTCGAGAGCGCGCTGCGCTTCGCGAAGGCCTTCGAGGCCGACCCGCGCACCGGCCCCGTGCTGACCAATGCCGCCGAGAAGCTGTACGCGCTGCGCGACGAGCGCGCCGCCGGCGTCGCGCAGCAGGTGCTGGCGCTCAAGCCCGAGGCCGCGCCTGCGCAGCGGCGCGTCGCCTGGACGGTGCTGGCGCACAGCGCCTTCGAGCGCGGCGCTTTCCCCGAGGCCGAGCTGAACTACGCCGAGGTGCTGGCGCTGACGCCCGACAAGGACCCGGCCCGCAACGACCTGGTCGAGCGCCAGGCCGCCGCCATCTACAAGCAGGGCGAGCAGGCCCGCGCCGACGGCCGCGCGCGCGACGCGGTCGGCCACTTCAACCGCATCGCCGCGGTGGCGCCGCAGTCCACGGTGCGCGCGACCGCGCAGTACGACGCCGCAGCCTCGCTGATCGGCCTGAAGGACTGGGACGGCGCCGCGAAGTCGCTGGAAGACTTCCGCACACGCTATCCGAACCATCCGCTGCAGGCCGACGTCGGCGGCAAGCTGGCCGTCGCCTACCTGGAGCAGGAGCGCTGGAGCCAGGCCGCCGGCGAGTTCGAGCGCCTGGCCGTCGCCAAGACCGCGAGCCGCGAACCAGCCCTCGCGCGTGAGGCGCAATGGCAGGCCGCCAGCCTGCACGAGAAGGCCATCGCCAAGGGCGGCGCGCGCGCCACCGCGGTGCGCGCCTGGGAGCGCTACGTGAAGGAGCATCCGCAGCCGCTCGAGCCGGCCGTCGAGGCGCGTTATCGCCTCGCGGGCCTGGCCAAGGCCGACGGCAACGCGACGCGCGAGTTCGCGCTGATGAAGGAGATCTACCAGGCCGACCAGACCGGCGGCAGCGCCCGCACCGGCCGCACCCGCACGCTGGGCGCGACCGCGGCGCTGGCGATGGCCGAGCCAGCGGTGGCCGAGTACCGCAAGGTCGCGCTGGTCGAGCCGCTGGCCAAGCAGCTCAAGCTGAAGAAGACGAAGTTCGAGGAGGCGCTGAAGGCCTACGCCGTCGCGGCCGACTACGGCGTGGCCGAGGTCACCACCGCGTCGACGTTCCACACCGCGTCGCTCTACGGCGACTTCGGCAAGGCGCTGCTCGGCTCGCAGCGGCCGAAGAAGCTGTCGAAGATCGAGCGCGAGCAGTACGACGTGCTGCTCGAGGAGCAGGCCTTCCCCTTCGAGGAGAAGGCGATCGAGCTGCACGAAGTCAATGCGAAGCGCGCGGCCGAGGGCATCTACGACGGCTGGGTGCAGAAGAGCTTCAAGGCGCTGGGCGAACTCAGGCCGGTCCGCTACGGCAAGGTCGAGCGTAGCGAGGGAGTGGTCGATGCGATCCGCTGAACGCGCGCTGCGCCTGATGGCAGCCCTGGCGGTCGGCATGGTCGCGGCCGGTTGCGCTTCGCTGGGCGAGCCGCTGAAGGCGATCCAGCAGGCGGTGACGCCGGCGCCCGCGGCGTCTGCCCCGGCCGCTGCCGCCTCGGCGCCGGTCATCCAGGCGGCGCCGGTCGCCGCGCCGGTTCCGGCCGCGGCGCAGCGCAGCTTCGACGACGCGCGCCGCGCGCTCGCCGCCGGCCGCGCCGACGATGCCGAGCGGGGCTTCCGCGCGCTGACGAAGTCGAACCCCGAGCTCGGCGGGCCGCATGCCAACCTGGGCCTCATCTACCGCCAGGCCGGCAAGCCCGACCAAGCCGTGGCCGAGTTCGAGCAGGCGACGAAGCTGAGCCCCGAGCAGCCGCTGTACTTCAACCAGCTCGGCATCGCCTACCGCCAGCAGGGCCAGTTCGCGAAGGCGCGCGCGGCCTACGAGAAGGCCATCGCCCTCGACGCCGCCTATGCCGCGCCGCAGCTCAACCTCGGCATCCTGCACGACCTCTACCTGGGCGACGGCGCGCGCGCGCTGGAGCTCTACGAGCGCTACCAGATCCTGACCGCCGGCAAGGACGCCACGGTCGGCAAGTGGGTCGCGGACCTCAAGAACCGCAAGCCGGGCCAGCGCCTGGTCAGCAAGAAGGAGCAGCCATGAAGATCACCGCTGCCGCATCGCTCGTCGTGCTGGCCGGCCTCGCCGCGCCGGCCGTCGCGCAGGACCGGGCCGACATCGATCGCACCCAGATCATCGGCAACCGCGAGCTGCCCAAGGTGCTCTACATCGTGCCGTGGAAGAAGCCCGTGCCGGGCGACCTGTCGGGCCGGCCGCTGGCCAGCGTGCTCGACGAGGCGCTGGCACCGATCGACCGCGACGTCTACCGCCGCCAGATGCAGTACGACGCCCAGCAACAAGCCCCCAAGAACCCGGCGCCGCCCCCGGCCGCGCGCTGAACCCTTCGCTCATATCACCGAACCGCCGTCACAGGAGCCCCCCATGAGCCTCATCGATTTCGCCGTCAAGTTCTTCCAGGACAGCGGCGTGGCCATCTACTTCAGCATCGCGATCATGGCCGTCGGCCTGGCGATCGCGATCGAGCGCTACGTCTTCCTCAACCGCGCGCGCTCGCAGAACCGCAAGCTGTGGGCCCAGGTCCTGCCGATGCTGCAGGGCGGGCGCTACAAGGAAGTGCACAGCGTCGCCACCAAGTCCGACGCCGCGATCGGCAAGATCGTCGCCCACGGCCTGGAGCGCATGCAGAGCCCGGGCCGCCGCGAGGACATCGACGCGGCGATGGAGGAGGGCATGATGGAGATCGTGCCGCGCCTGGAGAAGCGCACGCACTACATCGCGACCTTCGCCAACGTGATCACGCTGGTGGGCCTGCTGGGCACCATCATCGGCCTGATCAAGGGCTTCACCGCGGTGGCGGCGGTCAACCCGGCCGAGAAGGCCGAGCTGCTGTCGGCCTCGATCTCGATCGCGATGAACAACACCGCGTTCGCGCTGTCGGTGGCGATCCCCTTCCTGCTGATCCACGCCTTCCTGCAGGCCCGCACCAGCGAGATCGTCGACGGCCTCGAGGCCGCCAAGATCAGCTTCCTGAACCTGGTCCAGCGTGTCAAGGCCGACTCGGCCGCGACCACGCGCTGAACGACGGGGTTGTCATGAGAAACCGTCGCCTTCGCAAGCCGTCGGCGAGCCTGGAAGTCACGGCCTTCATCAACGTGATCGTCGTGCTGGTGCCGTTCCTGCTGTCGACGGCGGTGTTCACGCGCCTGTCGGTGATGGAGCTGACGCTGCCGGCGCAATCGTCGGCGGTCGAGCAGCTCAAGGTCGATGATCTCAAGCTCGAGGTGGTGATCCGCCCCGACGCGATCGAGGTCGGTGACCGCATCGGCGGCCTGATCCAGCGCATCCCGTCTCCGGCCGCGGGCCAGCACGACTACGCTGCGCTGTCCACGCTGATGCAGATGATCAAGGGCAAGTTCCCGCAGACGACCACGGCCACCGTGCTCGCCCAGCCCGACACGCCCTACGAGATGCTGGTGCAGGTGATGGACATGGTGCGCGAGGCCAAGCCGCCGCACGCGCCCAAATCCAAGGACGCACCGGCCGTGGCCGCCGCGCCGGCGACGGTGCTGTTCCCCGACATCTCGATCGGCGACGCGCCGATCAGTGTCGCCTTGAAGAAATAGGGGCCGCGATGAAGCTCACGCCGATCCAGAAGCGCGCCGAGCGCAAGTCGCGCAACGAGCACGGGCTCGACATGAACCTCGTGGCGCTGATCGACATCTTCACGATCCTGATCTTCTTCCTGATGTCGTCCACCGGCATCGAGGTGCTGTCGAGCGCAAGGGCCGTGAAGCTGCCCGAGTCGACCGCCGAGAAGCTGCCGCGCGAGACCGTGGTCATCACCGTCAGCGCGACCGACATCGTGGTCGACGGCCGCAAGGTCGCGTCGGTCAGCGAGGCGCTGGCCGGCGAGGACGACCTGATCGCGCCGCTGAAGGCCGAGCTGGACCTGCAGGCCGGCCGCCAGACCATCCGCAAGGAGAACGAGGCGCAGGCCAAGGCCATCACGATCATGGGCGACAAGGGCATCCCCTACCGCCTGCTGCGCAAGGTGATGTACACCGCAGCGCGGGCGAACTTCAGCGACGTGGCCTTCGCGGTCACGCAGAAGGCGGCGTCATGAGTGCCGCAACGATCTCTTTCCGCAGCCCGGTGCTGCCGTGGGCCCTCGTCATCGAGGACGAGGCGCGGTTCAAGCGCATCCTGCGCACGGTCCTCATCGTCTGCGCGCTGATCTGCCTGGTGCTGCTGCTGATGCCCAAGCCGGAGGTGGACCGCAGCGTGCCGGTCGAGCTGCCGCCGCGCCTGGCCAAGCTGGTGGTCGAGCAGCGCGAGCCGCCGCCCACGCCCAAGCTCGTGCCGCCCAAGGCCGAGAAGCAGGCGGCCACCGAGGTCGCGACGGCCAAGCCCGAGGCGCCGCGTCCCGAGGCGAAGAAGCCCGAGCCGCCGCGGGCATCGGCCGTACCCGAGGCACGCAACCCGATCGCGGGCAAGCCGCCGGGCGAGGCGCTCGAGGCCGCCAAGCGCAAGGCCGCGGGCGTCGGCCTGATGGCGATGAAGCAGGAGCTGGCGCAACTGGCGCTGGCACCGACCGCGGTGCAGCTCAACAAGGACATCAAGCCAGGGCCGGGCATCGGCGCGGGCGTCGGTGTCGGCGTCGGTGCCGGCACCGACCCGGGCGTGCCGACACGCGCGCTGATCACCTCGAACGCCACCAACGGCAGCGGCGGCATCAACACCGCCGGCTACAGCCGCAACACCGGCGGCGGTGGCCTCGCAGGCCGCGGCACGACGCTGGTCGAAGGCACGATCGGCGGTGGCGGTGGCGGCGGTCCCGGCGGTGGGCTGGGCGTCGGCGGCAAGGGCGATGGCTCGGGCAGCGGCACCGGTGCGGGCGGCCGTGGCGGCACGCTGGCCAAGAGCGGCAGCGGCAAGGCCTCGCGCTCGCTCGAGGACATCAAGCTCGTGTTCGAGCGCAACAAGGGCTCGATCTACGCGATCTACAACCGCGCGCTGCGCGAGGACCCGTCGCTGCAGGGCAAGGTGGTGCTGGAGCTGAAGATCGCGCCGACCGGCGAGATCGTGGCGCTGCGCATCATCTCCAGCGAGCTCAAGGCGGGCGAGCTGGAAAGCAAGCTGCTCGCGCGCATCCGCCAGTTCGACTTCGGTGCGAAGGATGTCGAGGTGATGGTGGTCAGCTGGCCGCTGGACTTCCTGCCGTCCTGACGACCACCCCCGTTGCGGCTTCGCCGCTCCCCCTCCAGGGGGCGCCGCTGGCGGACCGGCGAAGCCGGCTCCGCGGCGGCTGCTGGGTTCGATCGAGCGATGCCGATTCAGCGCGCGTTCTGACGGGGTGGTGTCCTGGGCTTGGCGGCCGTGCGCGGCGCCGGCGCGGGCGGGCGCGCGCCGGCCGACACCAGGCCCGGCGTCGCGATGCACTGCAGACTCTTCGGCGTGAGCGAGTAGGTCGAACTGCCGCCGCGCGACTGGTTGGCCGCGGCCTCGATGATGGCCACCTTGGCGTTCTCGCAGGCGAGGCCCGAGCTGAAGCTGGCGACGAAGTAGGGCGCGAGGCCGTTGGCGGTCAGGACGAAGGCGAGCAGCGAAACCATGGCGGGACTCCGGGGGGCGCAGGGACGCGCCGAGGGCCCGACGATTACAGCGGAAACGCCGCGCCGCCCCTGTGCCGACGCGTAACAGCGCGCGATCCACCCCCGGGCGCCCCCGGGCGGCCGCGGGTGGACAGACCGCGGTGGTCGGCGCGATCATGGGGCCACCCCCCCGGCGCCCAGGAGACGCGATGCCCGCATCCAGCCCTGCCGTCCATCCGGACGTTGCCCGCATCCACAGCGTCGCCCTGGTCGGGCAGACGGCGGCCGGCAAGACCAGTCTCGCGGAGGCACTGCTGCACAAGGCCGGCGTGATCGGCGCGCCCGGCAGCCTGGAGCGCGGCAGCACGGTCTGCGACTTCGACCCGATGGAGCGGCGGGTCCAGCATTCGCTCAACTCGGCGGTGGTGCACTTCAACCACCGCGAGGCCAGCGTGCACCTGATCGACACGCCGGGCTACGGCGACTTCGTCGGCCAGGCGATGACCGCGCTGGAGGCGGTCGACACCGCGGCGGTGGTGATCAACGCGCAGACCGGTGTCGAGCCGATGGCACGCCACATGATGGCCTGGGCCGCCGAGCGCGGGCTGTGCCGCATGATCGTCGTCAACAAGATCGACGCGGCCAGCGACCTGGGCGGCCTGGTCGAGCGCCTCCAGGCGGCCTTCGGCAAGGAGTGCCTGCCGCTCAACCTGCCGGCCGCCGGCGGCACGAAGGTGCTCGACTGCTTCTATGACGCGGGCGAAGGCGCCGCGAAGACCGACTTCTCGTCGGTGGCCGCGGCGCACCGCGCGCTGGTCGAGCAGGTGGTCGAGGTCGACGCCGGCTTCGTCGAGCGCTACCTGAACGACGGCGACGTCGACCCGCGCGAGCTGCACGCGCCGCTGGAGCAGGCGCTGCGCGAAGGCCACCTGATCCCGATCTGCTTCGTCTCGGCGCGCAACGGCGCCGGCGTGGGCGAGCTGCTCGACGCGTTCGAGCAGCTGCTGCCCAACCCGACCGAGGGCAACCCGCCGCAGTTCTACAAGGGCGAGGGCGCCGACGCGAAGGAGCTGCACGCCGAGCCCGACCCGGCCAGGCACGTCATCGCGCACGTCTTCAAGGTGACCGTGGACCCCTACGTCGGCAAGCTCGGCATCTTCCGCATCCACCAGGGCACGGTCACCAAGGACAGCCTGCTCTACATCGGCGACGGCCGCAAACCCTTCAAGGTCGGCCACCTCTTCATGCTGCAGGGCAAGACCCACGTCGAGGTGCCGCGCGGCCTGCCCGGCGACCTCTGCGCGGTGCCCAAGGTCGACGAGATGCACTTCGACGCGGTGCTGCACGACGCCGCCGAGGACGACCACCTGCACCTGAAGCCGCTGCCCTTTCCGGTGCCGGTGCACGGCCTGGCGATCCAGCCCCGGCGCCGCGGCGACGAGCAGCGCATGTGGGAGATCCTGCAGAAGCTGGTCGACGAGGACCCCTGCCTCAAGGTCGAGCACGTGGCCGTGACCAACGAGACCGTGGTCTACGGCCTGGGCGAGCTGCACCTGCGCACGCTGCTGGAACGCATGACCGAGGTCTACAAGTGCGAGGTCGACACGCGCCCGCCACGCATCGCCTACCGCGAGACCATCACCGCGCCGGCCGAGGGCCACCACCGCCACAAGAAGCAGAGCGGCGGCGCCGGGCAGTTCGGCGAGGTCTTCCTGAAGGTGGAACCGCTGCCGCGCGGCGCGGGCTTCGAGTTCGTCGACCAGGTCAAGGGCGGCGTGATCCCCAACCAGTTCATCCCCGCGGTCGAGAAGGGCGTGAGGCAGGCGCTCGACGGCGGCGTGATCGCCGGCTTTCCGGTCAAGGACGTGCGCGTGATCGTCTACGACGGCAAGGCGCACTCGGTCGACTCCAAGGAGATCGCCTTCGCGACCGCCGGCCGCAAGGCCTTCGTCGAGGCGGTGAAGAAGGCCGCGCCCATCGTGCTGGAGCCCATCGTCAAGGTCGAGATCAGCGCGCCCGAGACCAGCCTGGGCGACATCACCGGCGACCTGTCCTCGCGCCGCGGCCAGGTCAACGGCACCGACTCGCTGCAGGCCGGGCACATCACCGTCGCGGGCCAGGTGCCGCTGTCCGAGCTGAACGGCTACCAGGCGCGCCTCAACGGCCTGACCGGCGGCCAGGGCCGCTACACGCTGGCGCTGAGCCACTACGAGGCGGTGCCGCCTGCGGTGCAGGTGCAGCTGATGGGGCAGCACAAGACGCGCGACGACGACTAGCGGCGCAAGCGGGGCGCGGCCGCTCAGGTCATGCGCGCTTCGCTCGCCACCAGGTCGCAGCCCGCGATGCGCCAACCACCGTCGGGCTGGCGCTCCATGCGATAGGCCGCGAGCCAGCTCAGGCCCTTGGCGTCGGTGAAGAGCACGCCCTGCGTCAGCTCGCCGTCGACGCGCACGGCCTTGAGGAAGCGCACCGCCGCGGGCCGGTAGACCACCGGGTAGTGCTGCCTGACCATCGCGACGAAGCGCTCGGCCTGCCCGAACTGCTGCCGCAGCGCCGGCGAGGCCTGGGCGAAGGCGCGCTCGGCGTCGTCGGCGCCGAAGGCATTGAGCTGCGCCTGTATCACCGCACGCACCTGCCGCGCCTCGGCCTCGGTCACCGCGCCCGGTGCAGCCACGGCCGCCGTCGCGCCGACCAGCAGGCCGAGCATGACGATGCGGCGGCTGATACGGTGCGTCAGCGAGCTCATGGGTGTCGGCCTCAGGACGCCAGCGGCGCCGGCGCCGACGTGGCCCAGCTGGGCCGGCCCAGCCAGACGAAGGGCTCGGTCTCGCGGTGGTCGAGCGAGCGCTGGATGGCCGCGAGCCGCGCGCGCTGCGCCAGGCTCTCGACATGGGCGCCGCTCAGTTGCAGCGGCGGCGTCTCGCCGTCGCGCTCGAAGCGGCGCATCGCGCTCAGGCCCGCCACGAAGACCGGGTAGCCGGCCAGCACCGGCAGTAGCTGGCCCAGTTCGGCCAGCTCGTCCGCGCTGCAGCGGGCCGCGACCAGGGCCGAGAAGGTGTCGAAATCGGCGCTGCGGCGCGACGCGGCGGTGGCGACAAGGCGGGCAAGCAGGCAGGCGCGGTCGGGGCTCATGGCGGCGTCGGGGTCGGTGTCGCGATACCGATCTCTACGCAGGCCCGGGCCTGGGGGATGCATGCCGGGGGCCACGCGCCGCCAACTACTGCGCAGGCCTAGAAGAATCCGGCCTTGCTTGCCCCGCCCATCGCGGCCTTGACCAGCTCGCCGACCTGGGCGCCGACGTCGTCGGCCGCGGGCGTGCTGGTGTTCGCGGTCCACATCAGCTTGCTGCTGGCCACGTCGGTGAGCAGGGTGTTGGCGCCGTAGGCGGTGCTCACTTTCGGGCCGCCGATGGGCAAGGAGATGCCGAGCCCACCGCCGACCCGGCCGCCACCGCCGCCCACGCCGATGCCGATCGACGGGCCGCCGCCGATCACGCGGGCGGACGGAGCGATGCTGCTCAGCAGGACCGCGCGCGCACCGGCCGCGCGGGCGGCCGGCAGGTAGGCATCGGCGGTGCCGGCGCGGCCCGGGGCCGGCGTGGCCTGCGCCTGCGCCAGCAGCGGCGTCGCGCCGAAGGCGACGACCTCGCCGGCCAGGCGCTCCTGGCAGGTCTTGATCAGCACCGCGTCGGGCGCCTCGCAGACGACGAAGAGCTTGGCACCGCGCAGCGACTGGCCCGCGAACTGCGGGTCGCTCCATTGCGAGTCGAGCTGGGTCGAGGCGCAGCCGGCACACAGCAGGGCCAGCACGCCGGCACGCAGGGGGTTCGCGTTCATCGGGACTCCGGGCTGAGGGCGATGCGGCCAGCTTACTCCGCGGCCGAGCCGGTATCGATCGGCCGGGTTTGTTAGGCTCCGCCCCCATGTGGGCCTGTCACGACTGCGATGCCTTGCAGCGCGAAGTGAGCCTGCCGTCCGGCGGCAGCGCGCGCTGCTGGCGTTGCGGCGCGCTGTTGTGCCGCGCCTGCGACGACGACGACTCGGCAGCGGTCGAGCGCACGCTGGCCCTGACGCTGGCCGCGGCGGTGCTGTTCGTCGTGGCGCTGGCCTTCCCGCTGGTCGGCCTGGACATGCAGGGCAGCCACCACAGCACCACGCTGGGCGGCGCCGTCGCGACGCTGTGGCAGCAGGACTCGAAGCTGGTCGCGACCCTGGTCGCCACCACGACGATGCTGCTGCCGAGCCTGGAGCTCGGCGCGATGCTGTGGCTGCTGCTGCCGCTGGCGCTGGGGCAGCGGCCGGCGGCCGGCCGCGAGGTGCTGCGCGGCCTGCTGGCGATCCGGCCCTGGGGCATGGTCGAGGTCTTCGTGCTGGGCGTGCTGGTGGCGCTGGTCAAGCTGGCCAGCATCGCCAGCGTGCTGCCGGGCGTGGCGCTGTGGTGCTTCGGCGGGCTGATCTTCCTGTTCGCCGCGGCGGCGGCGAGCTTCGACGCGCACCAGACCTGGCACCGGCTGGAGGTCGCGCGGTGACGGGCGGCATGGCCGCGGCCGCTCCGACGGCCCATCGCGCGGGGCTGCTGAGCTGCCACGTCTGTGGCCGCCTCAGCCGGCCGGCCGCGGCGCCGATGGCCTCGCAGTGCCCGCGCTGCGGCACCGGCCTGCACCGGCGCCGCCCGGCGAGCCTGCTGCGGACCTGGGCCTTCCTGTTCGCCGCCGCGGTCCTCTACGTGCCGGCGAACGTGCTGCCGGTGATGCGCTCGAGCTCGCTGTTCGGCGCGCAGGACGACACCATCTGGTCCGGCATCGTCTACCTGTGGCTGGAAGGCTCGTGGTTCCTGGCGGTCCTGGTCTTCGTCGCCAGCATCGTCGTGCCGCTGGCCAAGCTGCTGGTGCTGGGCACGCTGGCGGCGAGCGCGCAGGCGAAGTCGACCGCGGCGCCGCTGCTGCGCGCGCGCGCCTACCGCGTGATCGAGTTCGTCGGCCGCTGGTCGATGCTGGACATCTATGTCGTGACCCTGCTGGTCGGGCTGGTGCAACTGCAGTCGGTCGCCGCCATCGAGGCCGGGCCCGGCGCGCTGGCCTTCGGCGCGGTGGTGGTGCTGACGATGTTCGCGTCGCTGAGCTTCGATCCGCGGCTGATCTGGGATCCGGTGGACGCGCAGGTGGACACGCCGGCGAACCCACCAGCGGATGGGAGGCGCGCTTGAGCGAGTCGCCGCCGGACGAGGAACCGATCCCGGACGCCATCGCCGTGCCGCGCCGGCGCCGCAGCAGCTGGCTGGTGTGGCTGATCCCGCTGATCGCTGCGCTGGTCGGCCTGACCCTGGGCGTGCGCGCGCTGCTCGACAACGGCCCGACGATCACGATCGCGTTCAAGACCGCCGAGGACATCGAGCCCGGCAAGACCCGCATCAAGTACAAGAACGTCGACATCGGCACCGTCAAGAAGGTCGCGCTGTCCGAGGATGGCCGCGGCGTCGTCGTCACCGCCGCGATGACCCAGGACGCGCAGCCGCTGCTGCGCGAGGACACGCGCTTCTGGGTGGTCCGTGCGCGCTTCGCCGGCGGTGGCATCGCGGGCCTGTCGACGCTGCTGTCGGGCGCCTACATCGGCATCGACATCGGCCAGTCCGAGGACTCCAAGCGCGACTTCGTCGGCCTGGAGACGCCACCGACCGTGACCACCGACGAGCCCGGCCGCGAGTTCGTGCTGCGCAGTCCCGACCTCGGGTCGATCGACGTCGGCTCGCCGGTCTACTTCCGGCGCATCCCGGTCGGCAAGGTGACCTCGACGCAGCTCGACGACGACGGCCGCGGCGTGACGCTGCGCGTCTTCGTCGCCGCGCCGCACGAGCGCCACGTCACCGAGAACACGCGCTTCTGGCACGCCAGCGGCGTCGACGTCGCGCTCGACGCGGCCGGCGGCCTGAAGCTGCACACGCAGTCGCTGCTGTCCATCGTGCTGGGCGGCATCGCCTTCGGCACGCCCGAGGGGGTCGACGCGGCGACCGCGGCGCGCGCCGGCGCCAACTTCCGGCTGTTCGAGAACCAGGGCCTGGCGATGCGCCGCAGCGACGCCGAGGTGACCACGATGGTGGCCTACTTCAGCGAGTCGCTGCGCGGGCTGGCGCCCGGGGCCGAGGTCGACTTCCGCGGCGTCGTGGTCGGCGAGGTCACGGCCATCGACGTCAGCTACGACCGCGAGAAGCGCGAGTTCCGCTTCCCGGTGCAGATGGTGCTGTACCGCGACCGGCTGGGGTCCAAGGTCAGCGCGGCGATCGCGCGCGCCCGCGTCGACCCCGAGGAGCTGCTGCGGCGCTCGATCGACCGCGGCCTGCGCGCCCAGCTGCGCACCGGCAACCTGCTGACCGGCGCGCGCTACGTCGCACTCGACTTCTTCCCCGGCGCCGGCAAGCGCGCCGCGGCCGGCGCCGAGGCCGCGCCGGGCGCCGGGCTCGTCGAGATCCCGACGGTGCCGGGCAGCCTCGAGGACCTGCAGGCGACGCTGACCAGCATCGTCAAGCGCATCGACAGCGTGCCCTTCGACCGCATCGCCGAGGAGCTGCGCGCGACGCTGCGCACGCTGGACACCACGCTGCGCAGCGCCGAGCAGCTGACGCGCCGCCTCGACGGCGAGGTCGCCGGCATCGCGCCCGAGCTGAAGGCCGCGATCGCCGAGACGCGCCAGACCATGCGCTCGGCCGGCCAGCTGCTGGCCAGCGACGCGCCGACCCAGCAGGACCTGCGCGAGGCGCTGCGCGAGCTGTCGCGCGCGGCCCAGTCGCTGCGCGAGCTGACCGACTACGTGCAACGCCGGCCGGAGTCCGTGCTGCGCGGCAAACCCAAGGAGGCCGACGACGGCCAGAAGGCGGGGACCCGTTGAACAAGCGCTTGCTCTTTCGGGCCGTGTCGACGCTGGCACTGGTGGCTGTCGTGACGCTGGGCGGCTGCGCGGTCGCGCCGCCCGAGCGCTTCTACCGCCTCGCGGTGCCGCGTGCTCCGACGGCGACACCGGTCGCGGCTGGCGCGCCCGTGATCGCCGTCGGCGCCGTCGTGCTGCCCGACTGGGTCGATCGGCCGCAGATCGCGACGCTCGGTCCCGGCAGCCGCGTGCAGGTCCCGGAGATGCACCGCTGGGCCGAGCCGCTGCGGCCGGCGATCGGCCGCGTCGTCGCCGAGCAGCTGTCGGCCGCGCTCGGCGCGCCGCTGGTCTATGCCTATCCGCAGACGGCGGTGGCCGAACCGGCCTTCCGCGTCACGCTCAACGTGCAGCGCTTCGACGCCGAGCTCGGCGGCGCGGTGAACGACGAGGTGTTGTGGACGGTGCGGCGCGTGGCCGACGGGGCCTTGCGCTCGGGGCGCAGCGCGGGGCGCGCCCTCATGGCCGAGGCGAGCCACGACGCGCTGGCCGCGGCCCACGTCGAGGCGCTGGGCGCCGTGTCGCGCGAGATCGCGCTGGCGATCGGGGAGCTGGCTCCGCGCTGAGCGCGATCAGGAGCCGAAGAACAGGCGGAAGACTTCGGGCTCGAAGACTTCGCGCGACTCCAGGCCTTCCAGCGTCTCGCGGAAGGGCTCGGACGGCGGGGGCATGTCGAGTTCGGCGGCCATGGTCTCGATCCACGCCGGCGCGGTGGCCGCCTCGATGCGCTGGGCCAGCGGCCGCGAGCCACGCACGATCAGGCGCTGCGTCAGCGAATCCGCGAAGGAGGGCAGCTCTTCCCATTCGATGGCATCGCCGATCGGGGCCGCGTGGTGGGCCGGGACGTGGCGCGTCGCTTTGTGGCTGTGATGGTGAAGCATGGCAACCTCTCTCAGGATGTTGCAAAGCTTATCGGCCGCTCCTGTCACGGGTGAACTCGAAAAGCAAGCCTTCGACGGGCCACTTCACCGCAAGACGGGGAGAAGCGTGACTTCCTTGCGCCGGCGCCGGCAGCGCCGCGGCGTCTTCGGCGCGACGGCGTCGCCCGTGAGCCCCCAGATGTAGCAAGTTGCAGCGCCGGCCCGGCACGAACAGGCCCTGCACCCGGCCCCCGCGTGCCGTCCCGCGGCCGCAGCGCGAGGCCTGCGGCCGGCTTCACGTGCGGATGTCACGTGCATGAACGTCAGCATCGCTACAGCTTTGCTGACGCTTGTTACGTCGTGTGAGTGAACGCGCGGCGCCGGCTTTCATACTCGGCGCCTACCCTGACCCTCGATGAACCTGACCCGGACCCGATCCTGCAAGCGCAGTGCGCAATTGCTGGCGCACGAAGCGCTGATCCGCAAGATCGCCGGCCGGCTGCGGGCCCGCCTGCCCGCCGGCGTCGACATGGACGAGCTGATGCAGGCCGGGCTGATCGGCCTGAACGATGCGCTGTCGCGCTTCGTCGGCGACCAGGGGGCCAGCTTCGACAGCTATGCCTCGCGCCGCATCCAGGGCGCGATGCTCGACTCGCTGCGCAGCAACGACAGCCTGCCGCGCGAGGCCCGGGCGCGCCAGCGCGAGCTGCGCGCCGCGGTGCAGGAGCTCGAGCACCGCCTGCTGCGCGCGCCGCGCGCCCAGGAGGTCGCCCACGAACTCGGCTGGTCGCTCGCCGCGGTGCATCGCTGCATGGCCGAGGCCGGCGGCAGCGCGCTGCGCGACGGCGAAGCGCTGGCCGACGTCGAGAGCGACGACGAGATCTTCCACACCGCCGACGACCAGGCCGATCCGCTGGACTCGCTGCAGCGCCGCCAGCGCCACAGCGCGCTCAACACCGCCTTCGGCGCGCTCGAGGAGCGCGAGCAGCAGGTGATGCAGATGCTCTACGAAGGCGGGCTCGACCACCGCGGCGCCGCGATCACGCTGGGCGTCAGCCCCTCGCGCGTGTCGCAGATGCACGCGGCCGCGGTCGAGAAGCTCAAGCGCCGCCTGCGCGACTGGTAAACCTCCCTCGGGCCGCGCTAGAGTCGGTGCCTGGCCCGGGCAAGTCGCCGCGGCCGGGCCGAGATGACCGCGCCGCCCCGAGAGACCCCCGCCGAACGCTGCGCACGCCTGCGCCAGCACCGTGCGCTGGTGCGCAAGATCGCCTCGCGGCTGCGCGCGCGCCTGCCGGCCGGCGTCGACATGGACGAGCTGCTGCAGGCCGGCCTGATCGGCCTGAACGAGGCGATCGACCGCTTCGAGTCCGGCTTCGGCGCCAGCTTCGACACCTATGCCTCGCGCCGCATCGAGGGCGCGATGCTCGACAGTCTGCGGGCCGCCGACGTGCTGTCGCGCGAGTCGCGCGCCGAGCAGCGCACGATCCGCGACGCCGTCAAGCGCCTCGAGCACCGCCTGCTGCGTGCGCCGCGTGCGATGGAAGTGGCGCAGGAGCTCGGCTGGTCGCTGGCCCACCTGCACCAGCGCATGGTCGAGGCCGGCGCCGCCTCGCTGCGCGACGGCGACGAACCGCTGGCCGACGACGCGCCGGCCCCCGAGGTCGAGCACGACACCGACTTCGACGAGCATGCCGACCCGATGCAGGCGCTGCAGCGCCGCCAGCGCAGCGTAGCGCTGAACACCGCCTTCGACACCCTCGAGGAGCGCGAGCAGGAGCTGATGACGATGCTCTACGACCGCGGGCTCGACCACCGCGGCGCGGCCGAACAGCTCGGCCTCAGCCGCTCGCGCGTGTCGCAGATGCACACGGCGGTGGTCGAGAAGCTCAAGCGCCGCCTGCGCGACTGGTGAGTCAGCCTCGGCGCGCCCGCCGGCCGGTCCAGCGCGAGCGGCACAGCGCGACGAACTCGATCGCGCCCCACAGCAGGCTGCCGCCCAGCGCCGGCAGGCTGGTCGTGGTGGTGCGCAGCAATCCGTTCATGCCTTCACGCTAGCGGCGCCGCGTGACAGCGCGATGGCAGTCCCGTGAACCCCGCCGTGGCCGCGGGCTCCTGCCCCGCGCGCGCGCCGGTCGCCCTATGCTCGCCGGCCGTGACCGACACCGAGCTGCCCGAACTGGTCGAGCTGCAGCGCATCGTCGAGCGCGGCGGTGCGCTGCTGCAGTGCCGCCAGGTCTGCGAGGTCCAGGCCTGGGATCGGCGCTTCCCGGTGCATGTGGTCACGCTCGGCAATCCCGATCCGGCGGTGCCGGCGGTCGGCTACTTCGGCGGCGTGCACGGGCTCGAGCGCATCGGTGCCGAGGTCGTGCTGGCCAGCCTGCGCAGCCTGGTCGGCCGGCTGGACTGGGACACGCTGCTGCACCGCCAGCTCGAAGCCATGCGCCTGGTCTTCATGCCGCTGGTCAACCCCGGCGGCCTGTGGCGCGGCACGCGCGCCAACCCGCAGGGCGTCGACCTGATGCGCAACGCGCCGGTCGACGCGCGGGATGCGGTGCCCTTCCTGGTCGGCGGCCAGCGCCTCGGTGCCGGCCTGCCCTGGTACCGCGGGCCGGCGGGCGCGCCGATGCAGGCCGAGAGCCGCGCGCTGTGCGAGGTGGTGGAGGCCGAACTGCTGGGCCGGCCGTTCGCGATCGCGCTCGACTGCCACTCCGGCTTCGGCCTGCACGACCGCCTCTGGTTCCCGTTCGCGCACACCGCGCGGCCGATCGCCCACCTGCCCGAGCTGCACGCGCTCGGCACGGTGCTCGACGAGACGCATGCGCAGCACCGCTACGTGCTGGAGCCGCAGAGCCGCCAGTACCTGGCGCACGGCGACCTGTGGGACCACCTCTACCTGCGCGCCGCCGAACTCGCGCCGCAGCAGGTCTTCCTGCCGCTGACGCTGGAGATGGGCTCGTGGCTGTGGGTCAAGAAGAACCCGCGCCAGCTGTTCTCGCGCCACGGCATCTTCAACCCGCTGATCCAGCACCGCCAGCAGCGCGTGCTGCGGCGCCACCTGGTGTTCCTGGACTTCGTCGCCCGCGCCGCCTGCAGCCACGACCGCTGGAGCCCGGCCGGCCCCCGGCGCGAGCAGCTGCGCGAAGCGGCGCTGGAGCGCTGGTACCGCTGATCGCGCCGCCGGGGCGCGCTACATGCCCTTGAACAGGTGCGTGTAGGAGCGGCTGACTTCCAGCTTCTCGGCGTGACCCTTGACCGCCACCAGCTGGCGGCCGCGCAGGTCGCGGCTGATGCCGGCGATGGCCTTGGCGTTGACCAGCGTCGAGCGGTGGATCTGCCAGAACTGGTTCGGGTCCAGCTCGTCGATCAGCTCCTTGATCGGCTTGCGGATCAGCGCCTCGATCTGCGCCGTCTGCACGCGCGTGTATTTCTCGTCGGAGATGAAGAACAGCACCTCGTCGACCGGGATCATCTGGATCTGCTGGCCCACCGTGGCCTGGATCCAGCGCAGCCGCCCCGGGGCCGCGGCGGCGTCGCCGCCGCCCTGCTGCAGCTGGCTGGCCAGGCGAGCCAGCAGCGCGTGCAGCTCCTGCGCCGGCGCGGGCGCAGGACCGTCGCCCGCGGCCTGGGCGCGCAGCGCCAGCCGCGCCTTCAGGCGCTGCACCGTGACCTGCAGGCGCTCGCGCTCGGCGGGCTTGAGCACGTAGTCGACCACGCCCTGCTCGAAGGCCTCGACCGCGTACTGGTCGTAGGCGGTGATGAAGACGATCTCGCAGGCCGGCGCGTCGTCCACCGGCTCCAGGCGCGCGATCTCGCGCGCCGCCTCGACGCCGGTCATGCCGGGCATGCGGATGTCCAGGAACACCAGGTCGGGACGCAGCCGGGCCACCGCCTCGACGGCCTCGACGCCGTTCTTGGCCTCGGCCACGATCTGCAGCTCGGGCCAGACCTCGGCGAGGCGCGCGCGCAGCTGCTCGCGCATCAGGCGCTCGTCGTCGGCGACGACGGCGCGGGGGCCGGTGGCGGCTGGGGTGTCGTTGGGGTTCACTGGGCGCCGATTGTGCCGCCGTCAGCGACGGCGCTGCGCCGGCTGCGACGCCACAGCCACCAGCCCAGGCCGACCGGCAGCAGCAGCGGCGCCAGCAACAGCACCGCGACGCCGAGCAGCGCGCCGACGGTCACCACCAGCGCCAGCGCCACCATGCCGAAGGCCAGCAGCAGCGCGCTCGGCACCACCACCGCGACCACCAGCAAGGCCAGGGTCACGCCGCCGACCGCCAGCAGCGCGCCGCCGACGCCCAGTTCGGCGATCGCGATGCGCTCGCCGTCGATCTCGACCAGCGCCGACGCGCCGGGCAGGCCGTCGTGCATCAGCGCCCAGCTGCCGGCCGCGGCGGCCAGCAGCGCCAGCACGAGGCCGATGCACAGCATCGCCAGCGCGAACTTGCCCAGGGTCTTCATGCGGGGGCTCCTGCCTGCGGCTTGGGGGTGTAGGGCAGCGAGATCGACACCCGCGTGCCGCTCGGTGCGTTCTCGGTGATCGAGAGGCTGGCGCGCTGGCCGTAGAGCAGCTGCAGGCGCTCGCGGATGTTGGCCAGGCCCACGCCGGTGCCGGCCGTCGCGGCCTTGCCGAAGCCCAGGCCGGTGTCGGACACCGTCACCACCAGCTGCCCGTGCACGATCTCGGCAACCACGCGCAACAGGCCGCCCTCGGGCTTGGGCTCGAGGCCGTGCTTGATCGCGTTCTCGACCAGCGACTGCAGCATCATCGACGGGAACTCGGCCGACAGCAGCCCGTCGGGCACGGCGATCTCGGTCATCAGGCGCTCTTCCATGCGCACCTTCAGGATCTCGAGGTAGGGCTTGATGACCGCCAGCTCGCGGCCGAGGTCGCGGCTCTCCTGCGCATTGGCCTCGCGCATCGTCGGCATGCTGGCGCGCAGCAGCGAGATCAGGTTGCGCTGCATCTTGCTGGCGCGCGGCGCGTCGGTCTCGATCAGGTGGTCGATGCTGGCCAGGGTGTTGAACAGGAAGTGCGGCTCGACCTGGGCCTGCATCGCCGCCATGCGCGCCTCGACGACCTGGCGCTTCAAGGCCTCGCCCTCGGCCGCCTCGGTGGCCTGCGCAGCCTTGACCTCGGCCTGCACGCGGCCCTTGTAGGTGGCCTTGATGATGATGGAGCCGACGATCCACAGCAGCGCCAGCTGGCTCAGGAAGTCGCCCAGCCTCACCTTGCTGATGCGGATCCGCGGGCTGGTGTCGCCCAGCGCCTCCAGCGCGTCGGCGGCGGCCTGCTCGGCGTCCTCGCGCGCCTGTTCGGCGTCGCGGCGGGCCTGCTCGGCTTCCTCCTTGGCCTCCTCGATGGCGCGCTCGATCTCGGCGCGGGCCGCCTCGACGGCCTCGCGCACGCCGGTGGTGTCGACGCCCGAGGGCAGCTCGATGCGCAGCTTGGAGACGGCCGCCGACGCCGCGTCCGCCGCATGCTGGGCGGCCGAGGCCGCCGATGCGGCGGCGTCCGCCGCCTGCGCCGGCTTGGGCTTGCGCACGACCTTGACGCCGTCGCGGCCGATCGAGATCTCGACGTTCTCCTCGCTGCCGTCGTCGTTGGACTTCTCGATCCGCACGATCGGGCGGGTCCCCGGCGTCGAGGCGGCCGGGGCCGGAGCCTCCGGGGGGGCCGGCAGCTCGGCGGACTTGGGCAGCTTCGGGGGCTTGGGCGGCTGGGGCAGCTCGGACGGGCGCGCGGGTCGCTCGGTGATGGTCTCGCTGATGGTCCAGGTGAAGGGCGGCAGCTCCGACAGGATGGCCGTGCCGAGCAGCAGCACGATGGACAGGAAGGCAAAGCGCCACCAGCTGATGCCGACCAGCCAGTTGGCGTAGGTGTGGAAGTGGCGCACGCTGGCCGCGCGCAGCCGCTGCCAGCGGGTCGGCTCGGGGCCGGCGGTCGGGGGGGGCGCAGGGGACTCCATGGGCGGCGACTGTAAGGGTCGGTCCGCCGGCCGGCCACCGGCCTGCGACGCACCGCCGCGGCGGCCCGACGGACTGCAGGGCCGGCCGACAGGCCGGAGCCGGGGAACGGCCCCTTATGCCTGCGGCGCACTAGCAAACCAGAAAAATGTGGTTCGTGCGGTGGCCCGGCGCCGGAAGAATCGCCGGTTTGCAACCTGGCGCCGGCCCGCCCGCGCCCTGGCCCGACGATGAACTTCCAGCAACTGCGCTCGGTCCGCGAGGCGGTCCGGCTCGGCTTCAACCTGACCGAGGTTGCCCAGGCGCTGCACACCTCGCAGCCGGGGGTCAGCCGGCAGATCCGCGAGCTCGAGGACGAGCTCGGCGTCGAGATCTTCGTGCGCGCCGGCAAGCGCCTGACCGGCCTGACGCCGCCCGGAAGCGCGGTGCTGCCCATCGTCGAGCGCCTGCTGCAGGATGCCGACAACCTGAAGCGCGCCGGCGCCGACTACGCCCAGCAGGGCCACGGCCCGCTGGCCATCGCCGCGACGCATTCTCAGGCTCGCTACGCGCTGCCGCCCGCGGTGCGCGACTTCCGCGCCAGCCATCCCGACGTGCAGCTGCAGCTGCACCAGGGCTCGCCCAAGCAGGTCGCGCAGATGCTGCTGGACGGCGAGGCCGACCTCGGCATCGCCACCGAGGCCCTGGCCCAGTACCCCGACCTGGTCGCCCTGCCCTGCTACCGCTGGACCCACGCGGTGCTGGTGCCGCCCGGCCATGCGCTGCTGGACGGCCAGGCCCTGACCCTGCAGCGCCTGGCGGCCTTCCCGCTGATCACCTACGACGCCGGCTACACCGGCCGCACCCACATCGACGAGGCCTTCGCGCGCGAGGGCCTGGGCCCGACGCTGGCGCTGACCGCGATGGACGCCGACGTCATCAAGACCTACGTCGAGCTGGGCCTGGGCGTGGGCATCGTGGCCTCGATCGCCTACGACGAGGAGCGCGACCGCGGCCTGCGTGCGCTCGACGCGCGCCACCTGTTCGCGGTCAACATGACACGGCTGGCCCTCAAGCGCGGCGCCTACCTGCGCGGCTACGTCTACGACTTCATCGAGAGCTTCGCGCCGACGCTGACGCGCGGCGTCGTGCAGCGCGCGCTGGAGGGCGGCGCGGTCGAGGACTGAACGGGCCTCGGCGCGCCGGTCAGGGCGCACTGAAGCGCGTGATGCCGCCGCGCGTCAGCACGTAGAGCGCACCGTCCAGTCCGGTCAGCATGTCGACCGGCTCGCCGGCCAGCGTGCCGAAGGCGTAGGCCGCGCCATCGTTCGCCAGGTCCAGCCGTGCGACGAAGCGCGAGCAGAAGTCGGCGAAGTAGTAGCTGTTGCGGTAGGCCGCCGGGAAGGCGCCGCTGTCGCCGTAGAAGGTGCCGCCGGTGATCGCGCAGCCGCTGAAGAAACCGCCGGGCGTGGTGTTGGCGTTGTGGTCGTAGGCGTAGAGCGGGCCGGTGATGCCGGCGGCGCCGGTCGGGCCCTCGGTCGACGGCCAGCCGTAGTGGGCGCCCGGCGCGCCGACGTTGATCTCTTCCCAGGTGCCCTCGCCGACGTCGTTGACGTGGATGCGGCCGTCGCCCGGACGCACCGCGAAGGTGAAGGGGTTGCGCAGGCCGCGTGCCCAGATCGCGTCGACGATCGTCGCCGGCGCCGCGTAGAAGGGGTTGTCGGTCGGGATGCTGCCGTCGTCGTTGAAGCGCAGCAGCTTGCCGAAGGGGTCGTTCAGGTCCGGGGCCCTGGCGCTGTTGGCGTTGTCGCCGACCGCGACGTAGAGCCGGCCGTCGCTGCCGAAGTGCATCGCGCCCCCGTTGTGGTTGGTGGCACCCGACAGCGCCGGCAGGTCGGCGATGCGCAGCTCGCTGGCCGGGTCGACCAGGTTCGGGTCGGCGGTCTGCGCGGTGTAGCGGCTGATGCGGTTGTGGGTGCCGCCCTCGGTCGTCGTGGCGTAGACGTAGACCCAGCGGTTGGTCGCGAAGCCCGGGTGCAGCGTCACGCCGATCAGGCCGCGCTCGCCGCTGGCGTCGACCGGCAGCGTCAGGAAGGGCGTGGCCAGCAGGCTGCCGTTCTGCACGATGCGCAGGGCCCCGCCCTGCTGCGCGACGAAGAAGCGGCCATCGGGTGCTTGCGCAAAGGCGGTGGCGCTCGACAGCCCGGTGATCCACGCGGTATTGCGCGTGAAGCCGCCCGGCTGGGTGCGACCGCCGCCGAACTGCACCGTCGCGCCGGACCACGGCGACACGTTGCCGGCCGCGTCGCGCGCGCGGGCGCGCACGATGTGCTGGCCCGACGCGTAGAGCGTCGAGTCCACGGTCGCGCCATAGGGCGCGCTGGTGTCGGGCGTGCCGACCGCCACGCCGTCGACCTGGAACTCGACGCTGACCACGCCGACGTTGTCGGTCGCGGTCGCGCTCAGGCTCAGCGTGCCGGCGAGGTTGGCCGCGAAGGCGGCCGGCGCCGTCAGCGTGGCGACCGGCGCCTGGCTGTCGCCCGCGGGCGCGCCGATCGTGACCGTGACGGCGGCGCTCGAGCTGCTGGCGCCCAGGTTGTCGGTCGCCACGGCCCGCAGCGTGTGGCTGCCGGCGCTGGCCGTCCAGATCGCGCCGTAGGGTGCCGTCGTGTCGGCGGCGCCGAGCGCCACGCCATCGACCTGGAACTGCACGCTCGCCACGCTGCCGTCCGCATCGACCGCCGTCGCCGCCAGGCCGATCGCGTCGCCCACCGTGCCGGTGGCGTTGTTCGCCGGCGCCGTGAGCGTCACCGTCGGCGGCGTGTTGATCGCCGGGCCGAGGTCCTGGTAGGTCGCGGTGTAGGTCGTGTCGGCGACCGGCGTCGAGATCGTGTGCGTCGCGCTGCCGCCGTCGCTCCAGCCCTGGAACTGGTAGCGCCGCGGGTTGGCGCCGGACGAGTTCTGCATCGATGCCGCGCCGAGCGCGCGCTGGATGCCGACGACGCCGGTGAAGCTCGTCGGCCCGCTGACCGGCTGGCCGTCCAGCGTCAGCGCGAGGCCGGGCGGGCTGGTCGCCAGCGTGACCCTCGCGGTCTGCGGCTGGATGTCGCGCGTGACCTCGGTGGCCGCCCCGGCGCTGTCCGTCGCGCGCAGGTGGAAGCGGTAGAAGATGTTGGCCGAGGTCTCGCCCTGGGTCGGGATCGCGACCTGCCCGCTCGTGCCGGGCGTCTCCGGCATGAAGGGGTGGGTGTGGCTGTCGTGATGCAGCTCGGCCCACCAGGTGAGGCGGCTGCCGGCCAGCGCGCCGTCCTCGGCATCGCTGGCGCTGCCGGCGAAGGCGATGACATCGCCGGCGCGAAAGCTGCTGCCCGGGGCCGGCGACGCGATGACGGCGGCCGGCGCCTGGTTGCCGCCGGCCGGGGCCTCGTCGTTGCCGCCACAGGACACGGCCGCGCAGGCCGCGCCCAGCAGCGCCAGCGATCGGAACCAGGGCTTGTTCGACAACATCTGCGGCCTCCCCGCGCGGGCCGCGCCCGGGCGGCCGTCGCGGACGATTCTGTCGCCGCACCGGCCTGCGACATGTCAGGAGTTGTTGTTCAGATCATCGCCGCCGGGTCGGTGGCCTCGTCGGTCGCAAAGCGCGTCACCTTGCGCGGCAGCAGGTGCACCGTGGCGCCGGGCTCCAGCGGGAAGCGCTGGCGCAGCAGCTGGTACTCGCTGCGCGGCAGCTCGACGTCGACGTAGCTGCCGTCGTCGACGCGCTTGAACTCGATGCGCGTGTTCGGACCCACGGTCAGCGCCTGCGACAGCGTCGCCGGCAGCGAGCCGTCGGCCGGGGCCGGCAGGATCGCCAGCTCGTGCGGGCGCACGTAGCTGACCGCATCGCCGGGGGCGTGGCCGAGCCGGCCGTGGAACAGGTTCACGTCGCCCAGGAACTGCAGCACGAAGGGCGTGGCCG
>CAZUUU010000010.1:0-41755 GCA_964622685.1 uncultured Methylibium sp. | reverse complement strand
CGCTCGACGCGCAGATGCTCGAGGTGGCGCTCGACGTCGCTGCGGACGGGGTCGATGCTCATCGCCGGCCGCAGGGACTCAGCCCTCGCCGGGCCGCCCCAAGAGGGCTGAGCGCCCCCTCGGGGGGCAGCGCCGCAGGCGCGTGGGGGCCGTCATCCCCTCAGCCGACGGGCAGCAGGCGCGCCAGGCCGGCGCTGGCGATCTCGCCGATGCGCACGAGGAACTCCGTGCCCATGTCGGCGGTGTAGCGGGTCGCGTCGGGCGAGCCCAGCACGAGCATGCCGTAGGCCGGCGTGGACTGGCCCCAGCGCAGCGGGATCAGCGCCAGCGACAGCACGGACCCCGGCTCGTCGAACCAGCCGGCCGCCTCGAAGCCCGAGTTGACGCCGCAGTACGGCACGCTGAGGCTGGAGGCGAAGCTCTTGACGTCGTCGCTGACCGGCTGCGCGAACGGCAGGCTCTCGAAGGCGTCGGCCGCGCCCCAGACGCGGATGCCGGCCTGCGGGATCAGGAACTGGTGCATCAGCTCGGTCACCAGCACGCCGGGCAGCGCGCCGGCGTTGGTGGTCAGCATGATGGCGCGCGTCCAGCGGTGCAGCCGATCGGCGATCGCGACGTTGTCCTGGCCGTGGCGGATCATCTCGATCAGCCGCAGCTCCAGGCCGCGGATCTTCTCGCGCAGCATCTCCATCTGCCGCTCCTGCAGCGACACCGCGCGGTTGCCGTGCGGGCTGGTCAGCTGCACCGAGGCCAGCACCTCGGCGTGCCGCTCGAAGAAGCCCGGCGTGTTCAGCAGGAAGTTGGCGATGTCGTCTTCGGTGATGCCCTGGGTGCTCATGCGCGTTGGTCTTTCCTTCAGTCGGCCTGTTGAGGCAGCTCGATCTCGCCGTCGAACACCCGCTCGGCGGGGCCGGTCATCATGACCGGCGCGTCGGGGCGGCCGGCCCATTCGATGCCGAGCTCGCCGCCGCGCGTCTCGACCATGACCGGCGTCGCGGCCGCCAGCCAGCCGGCGCGCACACCGGCCACGACGGCCGCGCAGGCCCCGGTGCCGCAGGCCAGGGTCTCGCCGACGCCGCGCTCGTGCACGCGCAGGCGGATGCGCGTGGCCGACAGCACCTGCATGAAGCCTGCATTCACGCGCTGCGGGAAGCGCGGGTGCCGCTCGACCTGCGGGCCCAGCTCGGCGACCGGGTCGGTGCCGGCCGCGACGCTGCCGAACTGCGCGGTGTTGATCACCGCGTGCGGGTTGCCCATCGACACCACGGCCAGCTCGACGGCACGGCCGCCCACGTCGATGCGCCACAGCGGCGCGCCGTTCACCTCGCGCGGCACCAGGCCGGCCGCGTCGAAGGGCACCTCGGCCGGCTCCAGCCGCGGCGCGCCCATGTCCACCTCGACCCGGCCGCCGCTCAGCCAGCGCGGCTCGATCACGCCGCCGGCGGTTCGCACGCGGATCGTGGTCTTCTTCGTCAGGCCGGCCTCGCGCACGTAGCGCACGAAGCAGCGGGCGCCGTTGCCGCATTGCTCGACTTCGCCGCCGTCGGCGTTGACGATCCGGTAGCTGAAGTCGATGCCCGGCTCGTCGGAAGGCCCGACGATCAGGATCTGGTCGGCGCCGACGCCGAAGCGGCGGTCCGCCAGGTAGCGGAACTGCGCCGGGCTCAGCGACAGCGGCTCGCGGGTGGCATCCAGCACGACGAAATCGTTGCCGGCGCCTTGCATCTTGGTGAAGCGCAGCTTCATGATGCAAGGATTATCGACCCGGCGACGACCGATGTCCGATGCGTCCAGGGAACCCGCGATGAAGAAACTGCTGCTGCTCGCCGTCACCCATGCGGCCGCCCTGCTGGTCGGCTTTGCCGCCGGCGTCTACCTGCTGCCGATCCTGATCGCGCCCGACGCACCGTCGGCGGCCGAGGCCGCGCGCCTCGCCGACGGCGCCGCGTTCAGCGGCACCTTCCGCCGCGACCTGAAGGACAGCGACGCGCTGCACTGGGGCGAGGGCCGCGTGTCGATCGGGCGCGAGCACGTGACCCTGGTCGGCCGCATCGCGCCCGGCCCGGACTACAAGCTCTACCTGTCGCCCGAGTTCGTCGAGACCGAGGCCGACTTCAAGCGGCTCAAGCCGACGATGCAGCGCATCGGCGACGTCAAGACCTTCGAGAACTTCGTCGTGCCGCTGCCGCCCGGCGTCGACCCCTCGCGCTACACCACCGTGATCGTCTGGTGCGAGACCTTCTCGGAGTTCATCACCGCGGCCCGCTACCGCTAGGCGGCCGCGACGCGCGGGGCGGACAATCGGGGCTTCCTCTCCCCCTGCCGCGCCCCGCCTTGCCCTCCTCGACGCCAACGACCGCCGCCGATCCGCGCCGACGCTTCTTCGACGCGGCCCGCGCCGCCTTGAGCGCGGGCACGGTGACGAAGCTCATCCTCGCCGGGCCGCGCGACACCAACGCCGACCTGCAGCGCGTGCAGGCCCGACCGCTGCTGCTCAAGGGCCGGCCCTGCCTGTCGCTCAATCACCTGCACCGCACGAAGGACGTCACGCGCAACCTGCCGGTCGACGAAGGCCTCGCTGCATTGGAGACGCTGCTCGACAGCGACTTCGACAACGCCCATCTGCTGACGCGCGACGGCGGCGAGCTGCAGCTGGCCATCAGCCGCAAGGGCAAGGCCAGCCTGCGGCAGGGCCGCACGCCGGTGCCTTTGCCCGAGGTGGACGCGCCGCTTCCCGCGGAGCCGCCCTCGCACGACCGCCGCAAGCACCGCCCGGTGGACATCGCCGCGCCCTGGCTGACCGCGCTGGGCGTCACCGACGCCTCGCAACGGCTGGTGCCGGCGATGGCACGCAAGTGGAAACAGATCAACAAGTTCGTCGAGGTGCTGGACCACGCGCTCGCCAGCGTACCGTCGCTGGCCGCTCCGCGGGACGACCGACCCCTGCAGGTGCTGGACTTCGGCGCCGGCAAGGGCTACCTGACCTTCGCCGTGCACGAGCACTTGCGCCATCGCGGCCTGCCGGCCCGCGTCACCGGCGTGGACCTGAAAGAGGACATGGTCGCGCTCGGCAACCGCAGCGCTCGCGAACTGGGACTGGCCGGCCTGGACTTCGAGCTGGGCGACGTGCGCAGCTACGCCGCGCGACCGGTCGACGTGATGATCGCGCTGCATGCCTGCGACGTCGCCACCGATCACGCGATGCACATGGGCATCCGCGCGGGCGCCCGCATCATCATGTGCGCCCCCTGCTGCCACAAGGAGCTGCGGCCCCAGATGAAGAGCCCGCTGCTGCTGCTGCCGCTGCTGCGCCACGGCATCCACCTCGGCCAGGAAGCGGAGATGCTGACCGACGGCCTGCGCGCCCTGCTGCTCGAGGCCGAGGGCTACGACACCCAGGTGTTCGAGTTCACCTCGCTCGAGCACACCAGCAAGAACAAGATGGTGCTGGCGGTCAAGCGGGAACACGGCGCCGCGCGGCCGCGCGGCGAGCTGCGGGCGCAGGTGCAGGAGATCAAGGCCTACTACGGCGTCGCGGAACAACGGCTGGAGCGGCTGCTCGAAGGCCCGGCGGACGGCGCCTGAAAAGAGAGCGGCGCCCCGCAGGACGCCGCAAGCCACCCACCAAGACGAAACCGGCCCGCCGTGCGGCAGGCCGTCCTGCGATCAGAGGCCGAACAGGCCCAGCAGCCGGCGCAGCACGCCGGGGTTGCCGACGCGCAAGGTCGGCAGGCGCGACGGCCGGCCCAGGCGCCTGTAGCTGCTCACCGTTCCCACCAGTTGCCTGCTCATGGCTGCGTCTCCCTGCTGTCGTCGATGGGCACCACGGTAGCGTCAAAGGCCCCGCACCGGTGCACGCCCTCCCCCCGGGGTTGAGGGCACTCGAAAGGGGCCGGATCGCCCGGGCCGGCCTTGCAGGTGAGCACGCGCTGCCCGAAGCGCGTGACCCAATCCCGCGTCCCCGTGGTGGACCCTGCAGTCGCGGGATGCTGCGCACTGAACGAGTCGCTACCTTCGGCCTCCTACCGACAGCATCCGAATCCGAGGTCACGCCGTGGTCACCGTCATCCAGCAGGGCATCGCCGCCATCCGGCGCGTTTCCGTCCGGCCGAAGCAGCGCCTGGTGCGCCGCCTCGATCCGCAGTCCCTGCAGGTACAGCTGGCGCCCTGCTTCACGCGCACCGCGGCGGTGCTGGGTTTCGACCTGGCGGTGTTCGCCGTGCTGGCCGTGCTGGGGTGGAGCCTGCTCAGCCCCTGGGACGAGCCGCTGCGCGAGGGCGGCAGCCTGATGCTGCTGGGCCTGCTGGCCTTTGCCCTGTTCTGGCTGTCGATCAGCGAACCGGACTTCTACCGCTACGGCAAGCTGCGGCGCCGCTGGCTCGCCGCCCATCGCCCACCGGTCGACGCCGACGATCGAGCCGCGCCCGCGAGCCGCCCGGTGGCGCTGTCGCAGTGGCCCGAGGACATGAAGGCGCCGATGCGCGTGCGCTCGGCCTACCGGCCGGCCCGGCCGACGCGGCCGGCCACGCGCTGGGCCTGGCGTGCCGGCGCGCGGTCCTAGAAGCCCAGGCTCGCCAGCAGGTCGTCGACCTCGCCCTGGTTCTGCACCACGTCGGTCCGGCCCTCGGGGCTGACGACCGGGCCGTTCAGGATCGACTCGACCTTCTGCACGGTCTCGGGCGGTGCCGCCTGGACCAGCAGCTTCACGAGGCTGTCCTCGAGGTCGCTGGCCAGCCTCACGACCTTCGCGACCACCTGGCCGGTCAGGTCGTGGAAGTCCTGCGCCATCATGATGTCGGTCAGGTGCCGGTCGATGCGCGCGGTCGCGGCCTCGACGTCACCGACGAAGTTCATCAACGCGCCCGAGGCCACCGCCTTCACCGGGTCGGCGACCATCGCCGCCGCGATGCGCCGCGTCTCGCTGGCGATGCTGGCGTGCTCGGTCTTGGCCTGGTCGACCGAGTTCAGCACCTTGTTGGCCGCGGCCCCGGTCTTCTCGGCGATGTAGTTCAGGCGGCTGCGCGCATCGGGCAGGCCCTCGGCCGCGTTCTGCAGCTTGGGCATCACGCCCAGCTGCGACAGCGTGTCGTGCAGCTGGCGGGTGATGTGGCCGAGTTGCTGGAACACCTCGGGCGAGGCGCCACCGCCCGCGCCCTGCGCCGGAGCCAGTACCGCCGTGTCGTCCATCTTCATGGGGATGTCCTGGAAGTCGTGAGGGTGGGGCTCAGGCCGGGGCGCCGAGCTTCTGCATGATCTTCTGGACCTTCTCCTCGAGCGTGGCCTTGGTGAAGGGCTTGACGATGTAGCCGGCCGCGCCGGTCTGCGCCGCCAGCACGATGTCTTCCTTGCGCGCCTCGGCGGTCACCATCAGCACCGGGATGTGCTTGAGGCTGTCGTCGGCCTTGACGGCCTTCAGCAGGTCGAAGCCGTTCATGTTGGGCATGTTGATGTCGCTGACGACGAAGTCGAACTTCGCGTTCTTCAGCATCTGCAGCGCCACCGCGCCGTCCTCGGCCTCTTCGGCGTTGTTGTAGCCGATCTCCTTGAGCAGGCCGCGCACGATGCGCCGCATGGTCGAGAAGTCGTCGACGATCAGGAACTTGAGGTCGGGGGTGCTCATGGTCGGGGTCCTCGCGCGCTATCGGGGTCCGGCCGCTCGCGCGGCCATTGCTGGATGGGTTATCGGATGGCGGGCGCCGCACTTGAGGCGGACTGCGCGACGGCTTCCACGACTTCGATCGCCGGTGGCTGCAGCGGCTCGGCCTGGGCCGCGCGGTGGAAGCGTTCCTCGGCCTCGCGGTTCATCACGATGATGCTGATGCGCCGGTTGATCGGGTTCAGCGGCTGCTCGCGGTCGAACAGCGAGCTGGCGGACAGGCCCTGCACGCGCAGCACCTGGCCGTCGGCCAGTCCGCCGACCACCAGTTCGCGCCGCGAGGCATTGGCCCGGTCGGCCGACAGTTCCCAGTTGCTGTAGCCGGCGGCACCGGCGCTGAACGGCGCCGCGTCGGTGTGGCCTTCCAGCGTCAGCTTGTTGGGCACCTCGGCCAGCACGCGGCCGATGGTGTGCAGCAGTTCGCGCATGTAGGGCTGCAGCGCCGCCGAGCCGGACGCGAACATCGGCCGGTTCTGCTCGTCGACGATCTGGATGCGCAGGCCGTCCGGCGTCATGTCCAGGCGGATCTGCGCCTTCAGCTCGGCGAGTCGCGGATCGGCCGCCAGCGTCGCCTCGACGCGGGCGCTCAGCGCCTTCAGGCGCTCGGCCTCGGCCGCGACCTGCTGCTCCTTGGCGGCCTTCAGGGCCTGCAGGTTGTAGCTCTTGCGCTGTGCCTCGATGTCGCCCTCGCGCACCTGGCCGGTGGTGCGCGACAGGTCCTTGCCGCCGCCCTTGACGACACTGGACGAGTCGCCCGAGCCGGCGCCACCGAGCATCGACACCTTGATCGGGTTGTTGAAGTAGTCCTGGATGCCCTTGCGGTCGCCTTCGGTGGTCGAGCCCAGCAGCCACATCAGCAGGAAGAAGGCCATCATCGCCGTGACGAAGTCGGCGTAGGCGATCTTCCAGGCGCCGCCGTGGTGGGCGTGACCTCCCTTCTTGATCTTCTTGACGATGATCGGCTGGAGTTTCTTCGCGTCGCCGGCCATGGCTCACTTCTTTCCTTTGACGTGGCCTTCGAGCTCCGAGAAGCTCGGGCGCTCCGTGGAGTACAGCGTCTTGCGTCCGAACTCCACCGCGATCGCCGGCGCGTAGCCCTGCATCGACGCCAGCAGCGTCGTCTTGATGCACTGCAGTTCCTTCGTGCCCTCGTCGTTCTTCTGCTCCAGCAGGCCGCCCAGCGGCTCGACGACCGCGTAGGCCAGCAGGATGCCGAGGAAGGTGCCGACCAGCGCCGAGCCGATCATCCCGCCCAGCACCGCCGGCGGCTGGCCGACCGAGCCCATGGTGTTGACCACGCCCAGCACCGCCGCGACGATGCCGAAGGCCGGCAGGGCGCCGGCCAGCCGCGCGATCGCCGCCGCGGGCGCGTGCGCCTCGTGGTGGTGGGTGTCGATCTCGCTGTCCATCAGCGACTCGATCTCGTGCGGGTTCAGGTTGCCGCTGACCATCATGCGCAGGTAGTCGGTGATGAACTCGACCACGTGGTGGTCGCTGCCGACGGTCGCGTACTTCTTGAACAGCGCCGAGTTGTGCGGATCCTCGACATCCTTCTCGATCGCCATCAGGCCTTCCTTGCGGGCCTTCTGCAGGATGTCGTAGAGCAGCGCCATCAGTTCCATGTAGCGCGCCTTGGTGTACTTGCTGCTCTTGAGCAGCTTGGGCACCGCCCCCAGCACCGCCTTCAGCACCTTGGGCTGGTTGGCCACGACGAAGGCCCCCAGCGCACCGCCGGCGATGGCCATCATCTCGGTCGGCAGCGCCTTCACGATCACGCCGACGTTGCCGCCGTGGATGATGTACGCGCCGAAGATGCACCCCAGCGCGACGACATAACCAATGATGACGAACATGATGGGAGGGTCGGGTGGTGCCGGCGCGGGCGCCGGCGGGGGTGTTCTGCGTTGTTCCCAGTGCTTATCGGCGCACCGGCCCGCATCTTGAGCGGGGCGGCGGCCGCGCAGTGCGCAAAAAAGAAAGGCGGATCGCAGACGATCCGCCTTCAACCCAGGAGACACACACTCACGAGAAACCGTTGCTGGTGCTATCGGCGTCGCGGACGCGGAACTTGAGCGCTTTCGGCGAAGGGCATGCGATACAGCCACAGCGGCCGGCCGTCGGCACCGCGCAGCACGGCCCGCGGCGTGAGCCCGGTGGCCTCGAACTCCAGGCTGGCCAGCCAGGCGCCCGGCGCCAGCTCGGCCTGCGCCTTGGCCACGGCGCGCGGCAGGCTCTCGGGGCGCTGGAACAGATAGACCATCGAGGCGCCGCGCCAGTCGGCGGCCCACATGTCGCCGCGACGGATGCGGGCCCGCAGGCCCTGGCGGCGACAACGCCACCAGGCGGCGGCGGCGATCGGCGCACTGTGCTCGACGCCGTCCAGCAGCGCCAGCGGGTAGGCGCGGCGCAGCGCGGCCAGCCCATGGCCCAGGCCGCAGCCGGCATCGATGACGCGCGCCGCGGGCGGCAGGGGCGCCAGCTCGGCCAGGCCGTCGAGCGCGCCCGCGGGCGTCGGGAACAGCGGCGCGTCGCGCCAGGCCTTCAGGGGATAGGCCGCCAGCAGCGCGGCCAGGGCCAGCAGCCAGGCCCAGCCGGGCAGACCCGTGTGAAGGCCGGCGGCCAGGCCGCTGGCCAGCAGCGAAACGGGGAAACCGCCCGCCAGCAGCAGGCGGCGCATCGCGGTCGTGCCGATCAGGGAGAACGAGGCGCCGACCATCAGGCCGGCAGCCACCGCGATCCACAGCGGCGCACTGCTGCCGCGCAGCGCGAGGAAGGCCGCCCACGCCAGGCCCCAGGTCAGCAGCGCGGGCAGCGGCCACAGGCGCTGCAGGCCGGGGAGCGGCGCGACGAGGCGGGCGCTGCTCATCGCGGCCCGGGCTTCGCGTGTGCGATCAGTGCAGGTGCAGCGCGCCGGCCGCCTTGCCCTTGCCGGCACGCGCCGGCGGGTTGCACAGGCCGCAGACGAAGTGCTTGCCGATCTCGTGCGGGTGCGTGACGAAGTGGCCGCCGCACTTGGAGCATTCGGTCATCGTCAGCATGCCGTTGTCGATGAACTTCACCAGGCGCCAGGCGCGGGTGATGGACAGCAGCGCCTCCAGGCCCTGCGACTCGGTCTGCTCGAGGTAGAGGCGGTAGGCCTTGATCACGGTGTCGATCTCGTCGAGCGCCGCGACCTTGTTCAGGTATTCGTGGATGTTCAGGAACAGGCTGGCGTGGATGTTCGGCTGCCAGGTCATGAACCAGTCGGTCGAGAACGGCAGCTGGCCCTTGCTGGGCGACTTGCCGGCCACTTCCTTGTACAGGCGCAACAGGCGCTCGTAGCTGAGGTCGGTTTCCGACTCCAGCACCTGCAGGCGGGCGCCGAGCTGGATCAGCGTCACGGCACGTTCGATCTGCTTGGCCTCGGTGAGGATGCTCTTGTTGCGCATGGTGTGTCTCGATGTGGTTAGCGATCGCCGAGCCGAGCGCCGGGCCGCTCCCAAGCCGGCTCGGCTCCCCCTCGGGGGGTGGCGCTGTACCCAGCGCCGGGGGCTGTCATCAGGCTGCCTCTTGGTGGCGGCCGGCCATCAGGATGTTGGCGTGCAGGCGGCTGACGCCGTCGTTCGCGGCGGTCTTGCCGTGGTTGGTCAGCAGGCCCCAGACCAGGTCGTCGTCGACGCGCATCTTGCACAGCAGCGTGTTGCCCGAGGCGATCTTCATCATCTGGGCCGGGCTCAGCGTGCCGATGACGTCGGCGGTGTCCTCGGAGACGCCGAGGCGGAACAGCGCCTGGTCGCGGTCGGCCCGGATCAGGCTCTGCGCCAGCATCAGGTACGACAGGTTGGCTTCGCGGATCTCCATCAGGACTTGCTCGGTGTTCATGCTGCTTTTCCCTCGGCTCGTGTGTGCGGTTCGGATCTGGCGGATGTTCCGGGTGTTGCTTTCGCGTTCACCGTGTGAAGAACTGTAGGCAGCCGAGCGCGAAGCTTGAATAGGGCAACGGCTGTTTGCGGCGTCACCGCGAACAGACAGGCTTGTCAGTGAAGTTCCTACAGGGACGGCGTGTCCCTGTCAGGGGGCGCCGTGACTTACGACCGCACGATCGCGCTACAGGCCGATCGCACCGCGGCAACGACCGCGGCGACGCCCTCGTCCGACAGCGTCGGATCCATCGGCAGGCTCAGCACCTCGGCGGCCAGGCGGTCGGCGATCGGCAGGTCCGCCGTTGCGAACTCGCCATAGGCCGCCTGGCGGTGCGCCGGCGTCGGGTAGTGGACCAGCGTGGCGATGCCGCGCGCCTGCAACTCCGCGTCGAGGCGATCACGTCGCGGATGACGCACGACGTAGAGATGCCACACCGGCTCCGCATCCGCCGCGCCGTCCGGCAGGGTCAGGCCCGGCAGGCCGCGCAGGGCCTCGCCGTAGCGACGCGCGATCTCGCGGCGGCGCGCGTTGTCGGCGTCCAGCTGCTTCAGGCGCTCGCGCAGGAAGGCCGCCTGCAGCTCGTCGAGCCGCGTGTTGTAGCCCGCCGCCTCGTGCCGGTACTTGACGCGCGAGCCGTAGTTGCGCAACAGCCGGATGCGGTCCGCCAGCGCGTCGTCGTCGGTGGTCACGGCGCCGCCGTCGCCGAGCGCACCGAGGTTCTTGCCGGGGTAGAAGCTGAAGGCCGCGGCGTCGCCGAGCGCGCCGCAGCGCCGCACGCCGAGGCGCGCCCCGTGGGCCTGCGCGGCGTCCTCCAGCAGCTTCAGGCCGCGGCGCGCGGCGATCTCGCGCAGGGCATCCATGGCCGCCGGTCGGCCGTACAGGTGCACCGGCACCAGCGCCCGCGTGCGCGGTGTGATCGCCGCCTCGACGCGCGCCGGGTCGAGGTTGAAGCTGGCCGCGTCGGGCTCGACGGGCACCGGCGTCGCACCGGCCTGGCTCACCGCCAGCCAGGTCGCGATGAAGGTGTGCGAAGGCACGATCACCTCGTCGCCCGGACCGATGCCCCAGGCGCGCAGCACCAGGTGGAGCGCGTCCAGTCCGTTGCCGACGCCGACGCAATGCTTCACGCCGCAGTAGGCGGCGAACTCGCGCTCGAAGGCCTCGGTTTCCTCGCCCAGCAGCACCCGGCCGCTGGCCAGCACGCGCGTCAGCGCCGCGGCGTAGGCGTCCTGGTGGCGCAGGTTGATGCGCTTGAGGTCGAGGAAGGGGACCGCCACGTCGGCCATCACGCCGTCCCCGGGTCGCGCGAGGCCTTGCGGCGGTTGCCGTGCACCTGGATCATGAACTCGCTGTAGTCGCGCAGGTAGTCGGCTTCGTCGAAATGCTCGGAGGCCAGCACCATGCACACGCTGCCCGACGAGAAGTTGTCCAGTTCCCGCCAGGTCATCGGCGGGAGGTAGAGGCCGAGGTAGGAGCGGTTGAGGTGGATGCGCTTCTTCTCGAAGCCGTCGTCCAGCACGATGTCGAAGCTGCCGGACATCGCGATCACGAACTGGTGCAGCGCGAGGTGCGCGTGACCGCCGCGCTCCGAGCCGCCCGGCACGTCGTAGAGGTAGTAGACGCGCTTGATGTCGAAGGGCAGCTGGCGCCCTCCCTCGACGAAGGTGAGGTTGCCGCGCGGATCCTGGATCTTCGGCAGCTCGATGATGCGGCAGTCGGCAAGGGCCATCTCTGACTCTCCGTGGTTCAGTGGGCGACCGGCGCTTCGGCCAGCACGAGGCCCTGGACGATCTGGTCGGACAGCGCGGTCGCGAACGGCCCGGCGCTGTTGCCGATGGCCTCGACGCCCGGCAGGCACCGGAGCAGCATCGCGCGATGCTCCGCATACGCCGTCAGGCCGTCCGCGGTGGGCAGCGGCAGCGCGCCGGCCATGCGCATCAGCTTGGCGAAGGCCGGCGTCGCACCCGCGCGCACGATGCCCAGGCCGGCCAGGTCGTCCAGCACGGCCCGCAGCGTGGCCGCGTCGTCGGCGAGCACGCCGTGACGGCCCTGCAGCACCTCGGGATGGGCCTCGACGACGAGGCGCACGTCGGGCGACTCGAACTCGCCCGCGCAGTCGCTCACGTGGTTGACGCGGTAGAGCCCCGTGTCGGCCGCCGCTGCATGCACGACGCTGAAGCTGCGCGACACCGCAGCGCGCGGCAGGCGCAGGAAGGCCAGCAGCAGCGGCAGCCGCTGCTCGGGCGGCGCCGGCACGTCCTGCCCGCAGGCGGCCAGCCCCTGGGCCGGCGACAGCGCCCAGGCCAGGCGCTGCGCATGCACCGTCTCGCCGTCGGCCAGGCGCAGCACGTAGCCCTGGGCCCGGGCCTCGACGGACGCCAGCTTCTGCAGCCGGCAGTCGACCTCGGGCGCGGCCGCGAGCTCGGTGCCGAGCGCGGCGCACAGGTCGGCGACGCTGGCCCCGACCGGGTAGCTGAACTCGGTCGGCGGCAAGGCCTGCGGCCGGCCGTCCAGCCAGGACAACAGCGTCTCCGGCCAGTACAGCGGCAGCCAGGGAATGCGGTGATACAGCGCCGCGAGGTGACTCGCATCGCGCCCGAGCACCTGCCGGGCGAAGGGGGCGAACACGGCCTCGTGCAGCACGCGGCCATGGTTGAGCCGCGAGACCGTGACGCAGTCCAGCAGGGCCCCGTCGGGGCCGCGGCCATCGGCCGCCCAGTCGTTCTTGCGCCGCGCGTGCCAGGGCGAAGCCCGGGCCGCATCGATGCCGGCGGCCAGCTCGGCCCGCGCCGCCGCGGCGCACGCGAGCTGGGGCAGCGTGTCCAGGCCGTTGGCCAGCAGCAGGTCGGGCAGCCAGCGACCGTCGATCCACATCTGCGGCGCCGCCATGGTGCGCGTGGCCTGCCGGCCCTGGATGTAGTCCTGCACGACGCCGACGAAGCGGCCGATGTCGTTGCGGACCATCGGGTCGTAGCTCGCCAGCGGCGGCGGCGTCCCGGGTTGGCGGAACGAGGTGAACTCGTAGCTCACCATGCCGGCGTCCCAGCGCCGGCCGTCGGCCTGCACCCCGGCAAAGTAGGCGCCCCAGGGCCCGCCCGGATTCACGACGACGGTCCGCAAGCCGCGACGCGCGCGCTCGGTCGCGGCGACGGCCACCGCCAGCGAGTTGCCGACGATGGCCAGCGGGGTCTCGACCGCCGCCATCAGGTCGGCGTCCCCGCCGTGCGGCGCAGGTTCACGAAGATCTCCGACCCCAGGCCGGGAACGTGGCGTTCCAGGCCGTACAGGCCGGCCAGCATGCGCTCGTCCAGCAGGCCGATGCCCTGCAGCTGCGCCATCTGGCGGTGCGTGAAGGGCTTGACGAAGTAGGAACCGCTCTCCAGCACCTCGAAGCCGCCCTGGCGGCACAGCTCGCCCAGGATCTCGAGATCGAAGGTGCGGGGCTGCTGCAGCTTGCGCTGGTTGGCCGACAGCTCGTGCAGCTCGGTGATCAGCCCCATCTCCAGTGCCAGCAGGCGGTGCAGTGAACGCGCGTTCGGCACGTTGACGTGCACCCGCGTGTCGGGGCCGCACAGCGACGCCACCGCCGCCAGCAGCGGCCGGCAGTCGGGCACCTCGTGCAGCAGGCCGCTGAGCAGGACGCAGTCGAAGCGCTCGCCGGCCAGCATGCCGGCGGCGTCTTCCATGAAGGCCTGGACCACGTGCACGCGCGCATCGCCGCCCGCCGTCGCGATGGCCTGCTGCGCGAAGCCAGCGCCCGGCTCGACGACGCAGAAGCGGTCGAAGTCGCGGTAGTGCGTGAACAGCGGATCGCTGCCGCAGCCGACCTCGAGCAGCCGCCGCGGCTTCCAGCGCGCCAGCAGGTCCAGCAGCATGCGCTTGCGCATCAGGGCCTGCGTCGGCTCGAAGTCGCTGGCCGCGTAGGCGCGCTGGTAGTCGTCGATGTCGCGTGCGGAGCTCATGCGCTTTCCGATCGGGGGGGAAGAACCAGCTCGAGAGTCTGCAGCACGGTGCCCCGCCCGCCGAACATCTCCTTCTGTGCCGCCAGGCCGGCATTGAGCTGGCGGCCCTGGTCGGTCGTGGACACGCCGAAGTTCAGCCAGCGGCAGCCTTCGGACGCGACCTCCAGCAGGTGGGCGATGACGGCATCCATCGCACCGACCTCGCGGCCGGCCGGCGAGCTGGCCAGGTACTGCGTGTGCAGCACGCCGTCGTAGCGATAGGTCACCGCGCCGGCCAGCAGCGCGCCGCTGACAGCCGCATGGGCCGCGACCAGCTGGATCTGCGCGAAGCGCCGCGCCAGCAACTGCATCTCGTCGAGGCGGTGCGTGGGGGCAACGCCGTGACGCTCGGCCAGCACCTCGCCCAGCAGCGTCCAGTAGGCCGCGTAGTCTTCGCTCGCCCGGACCTCGACGCCGGCGCGGCGCGCCTTCGACAGCGCATGGCGCCGGCCCTTGGCCAGCGGCGGCCGGCGCGCCAGGTCCACGGTCGTCGACAGCTCGGTGCGCACCACGCGCGCGCCCAGGCGGTGCAGCGCGTAGACGTCGTCCTCGGCGGGTTGCCGGTGGTAGAGGTGCGGCACCGGCTTGTACAGGAGCCGTCCGGCCCCGCGTTCCTGCAGCGCTGCAATCAGGGCATCGAACTGCGCCAGCACGTCCGCCGCGCCGCAAGCCGGATGCATCAGCAGGCCGCCGAAGGTCAGGCCGCCGTGCGAGATCATGTCCGCGCCGACGCGATGCGCCGGCAGCAGCGCGACCAGCTCGCCATCGTCGTAGAGCATCAGCGAGGCGTCCTCGAAGCGATCCGCGTGGTAGTCCAGGTAGCCGCGCTCGAACAGGAAGACGCCGTTGCGCGCGGTGCGCACGAAGGCATCCCAGTCGGGCTGGGCCTCGGGGACGTAGGACTTGACGCTCAGCATCGGCTCGGTCGCTTGGCGCTGCATTCTGGCCGGGACTGGGCCGGGCGCAAGGGCAGGTTCACGTTTCGAGGATCTCGTGCAGCGCCCGTCGGAACTCTGCGCGCGAGAAGCAGCGCTCGTAGAAGGCGCGGGCCTCGGCGGCGAGCTCGGCATGGCGCGGCCCGAGCGTGCGCAGCTGCTGTGCCAGCTGGTCGAGACTGCCCCAGCCCAGCGACTCGTCCGCGTAGGACGAGTAGTCCGCCAGCAGCGAGCCTTCCTCGAAGCCCATGAAGGGCAGCACCGGAACCCCGCAGCCCTGGGCCTCGATGCCGGCACGGCCGCCCGACACCGGCGCCGAGCCGATGTAGAAGGCCGCCTCCAGCTGCGCCAGTTGCTGCCACACCGACGGCACCAGGCCCAGGTGCACGAATCGCGACGCCGCCAGGCCCTGGGCCGACAGGTAGGCGCGGATCTCGGCCAGCCAGGCCTCGTCCAGCGGGCCGATGTGGAAGAACTGCCCGCCGACCGCCTGCAGCGCGGTCGCCACGATGGCCTGCAGCGCGAAAGGCCCGCGCCGCGCGAACTTGCCCGGCCGCCCGGAGGTGACGACCGAGAACTGCCGGCCCTTGACGCGCACCGGCGGCCGCTGCCCCTGGTCGGGCACGTACAGCGGCAGGCGCTGCACCGGGCGGGCGAGGTCGATCTCGCAGCGCTCGTGCAGCGTCGCGATGAAGTCCACGTGGCGCAGCCCGGGCACCGTGCAGCCGAGGCTGGGGTTGTGGTCGCAGTGATGGAACAGCGCCTGGCGCTCCAGCGGCTGCGAGGCCAGCGTCGCCACGAAGGGCAGCGGGTCCTGGTGGTGGTTGAAGTAGAGGATGTTCTTCGGCCGCAGGCTGCGCACCAGGTCGTGCAGCGTCTGCGCCTTGGACCACAGCGACGCGCCGGGCAGCGCGATCACCGCCGCGTGACCGTAGCGCTCCAGCAGCCAGTCCATCTGGCTGCGGTCCTTATGGAGGGTCTGGAACAGGTCGGTCAGCACGATGACCGGATGGCTCACCTCCAGCGACACGTCCTCGACCACCTTGGAGTGGCCGCCCAGCTTGTAGAGCTCGGTCGCCAGGATCAGCGTGGTGTCGCCGGGCGGCAGCGCCTGTGTGGCCGGGCGTCCGGCGGCGAGGCGCTGCGCGAGCGTGAGCATCGCGCGGTCCAGGCCCGGGTAGTAGAGCGCGGTGTGGGCCACGCCGGGCTGGCAGAAGTCGCGGTGCACGCCGTTGACCAGGCCGGACATCGCGTCCTCGTGGCGGCCGTCGGCGATGGCCCGCTCGATCGCGGCGCCCACTTCGTCCAGGTGGCGGAAGGCCGGCGCGGCCTCGCGACGCGCGGCGGCCAGGCGCGCCACCAGCGCGGCATCGATGAAGCCCTCGCGGGTCGGGATCGGGCCGAAGGCGGGGTAGCGCTCGAGCAGATGAACGGCCGAGGCCAGCAGCGCGTCGGCCGCAGGCGCGCAGCCCTCGTCATCGTGGTGTAACGGCAGCCGCAGCACCTGCGCGAAGCGCTGGTGCTCGCAGACGGCGGCCAGCACCAGCCCGGTGGCCCAGAGCGTGCCGCCGAGCGCAGGGTCGAGGCGATGCAGGCTGTCGCGCGCGACGACCACGGCGAGGTCGTCCAGCGTGACCGCGCGCTCGCTGCCCGCGTGATCGCGGCGACGCCCGGCGTCGACCACCGAGCCCGCGGGCACGTAGCCCTGGCCCGCGCCGTCCACCGCGCAGCCCGAGAAGCCGATCAGGGTGCCGGCCCGCTCGTCGGCGGGGATGGCCGCGAGCACCGCGTTGAGTCGATGGCCGAAGCCGGCTGGGAAGTAGACGTCCTCGCTGGCGACCAGCACCCAGTCGGTCTCGCAGTGCGGCAGCGCGCCGTCCAGCGCCTCGGCGGGGCCGGCGGCGCCGGTGCAGGCGATGACGCGGGCGTCGACCTCGCGCAGGCCCGGCGAGGCGTCGGCGTTGCGCTGCAGGCGGGCGTCGTCGCTGGCGGCGATGACTACGGTGAAGCGGCTCGGCCCGGTGTCGGCGGGCGCGGCCTCGAAGCAGCGCTCGGCGTCGAGATGCAGGACCTCGCCTTGCCATTGGGCGTGCGGCATCCAGCCCGCATCCATCAGCAGCTTGCACAGCGCCGAGGGCCGGGTCAGCGGGCCGGCCAGCGCCGGGTCCCAGCGCAGCTCGATGCGGGTGATGTCCTCGGGCAGCGCAGCGACCTCAAGCAGCGTCTGCGTCGCCTCCGTACCGAAGTCGAAGCGCAGGCGGCCGATGTCGGCCAGCGGGACGAGAGGCAGGGACGGATCCAGGGCGCAATGGAGGCTCATGCCTCGATCATCCCGGCACGAGGCCGTGGCGTTTGTGCCGAACAGCGGCAGAAAGCCGGCGCTGTTGCGCGATCCGATCCGATCAGCTGGGCGTCGCGAGCGGCTCGGCCGCGACGACGGCCACGGGCTCGCCGGCCGGCAGGTCGTCGGGCACGCCGCCGAAGCCGGCCTGCCAGGTGCGCGCCTGCATGCGCTCGGCCAGCGTGGTCTCGCGCTTGTGCAGCACCACCTCCAGCGTCGCCGCCGCCTCGGGCTCGCAGGGCTGGGCTCGGGCGTCCAGCCAGCGGCTGCGCGCCAGCTCGAAGCGGTGCTCGAACCAGCCGCGCTCGGCGAAGCCGTCGCACCAGGCCTGCCAGATCGACGCGCCCAGGCCGGGGCCGCAGGGCAGGTCGAACTGCAGTTCACCGCCGACCTGCAGCAGGGCCAGCGCGTTGCCGACCAAGGCGTCGGCGTCGGCGCTGTGTTCCAGCGCACGGCCGGCGCACAGGCGCTCCAGGCCGCCGGCCTCGAGCCGCAAGGGGCTGCCGAAGCGCGTGCCCAGGTCCAGCGGCAGCTCCAGCGGCTCGGCCCCCAGGTCGGCGACGATGTCGGGCTCGTGGCGCTCCTCGCGGTCCAGGTTGAGCCAGCCCGCGCGGTAGCCCGCACCGGTCTCGAGCTGCATCTGCCGCGGCCGCCAGGCCGACAGCGCATCGTGGGCCTGGCGGTGGCCCTTCAGGTAGCCGGCGGCGAAGGCCAGCAGATCGGCATAGGCCTCCATCGGGTCGTGGCCGCGCCAGGCGGCCAGCCGCGCGCGCGCCGCATCGAAGCCGGCGGCACTGCGGAAATCGTGGCGGAAGTACTGCTCCAGGCCGTCGTCGCCGCGCAGCCACTGCACCGCGTCCTCGAAGCCGGCCGGCACTACCGTGCTGGGGCCCCGCTCGGACACGAAGGGCGTACCCAGCGACAGGCAGTGGAAGGCACGCGCCTGCTCGAAGCGGCTGGTCTCGTAGAAGTGGCAGTTGATGACCGCCTTGGCCTGGCGCACCAGGCGGTCGCGCTCGGGGCCGTACAGCGCATGCGCCAGGCCGGTGACCTTGACGCCGCAGGATTCGACGCGCTGCAGGAAGGCCTGGCGGCGCGGGTTCATGCTGCCGAAGAACAGCAGGTCGATGGGCCGCTGCTCCAGCGGCAGCTCGTCGCCCGCCGGCTCCAGGTAGGGCGCGTGCAGGAAGGGCACCACCGGCACCTCGCCCGGGTCGGCCGCATAGGCCGCGAGGTTGGCGGCGTCGTAGTCGACGACGGCCGAGCCGCGCAGCAGCTTCAGGTAGTCGTCGCCGACCTGGGCGCCGCCGGCGCCGAGCTGCTCGAGGTTGAAGAAGATGCAGGCATGGCGCTGCTTCCACGCGGCCGGGAAGCCGAGGTGGGCGCCGAAGACGATGTTGACCGCGTCCTCGCGCAGCCGGTTCTTGGCCAGCGTGACCTCGGCGCCGAAGCGGCGGAACTGGTGGCGCAGGTAGCGCGTCTGGTCCAGGAAGCCGAGCGAATGGACGTAGCCGGCCGGCTGCATCACCACCAGGTGGACGGGCGGGATCGTGTTCATGCGGGCTCGGCGGGCAGGTGGTCCGGCGCCAGGCCGGCGGCGTGGCGCTCCCAGGCGCGCAGGTACAGCGCCTCCAGGTCGCGCGCGAAGCCTGCGCTGTCGAACAGCGGCGCGTGGTCGCGCGCGTCGGCCAGGCGGGCGCGCAGCGCCGCCCGCGCCGCCGGGTCGCGCACCAGGCGCAGCACGGTGGCTTCGTAGTCCTCGATGCGCTCGCAGACCAGCTCGGGCAGGTCGACCGCCTGCAGCAGGCTGCCGGCCACGCGCGAGGCGAAGGTCTGGCCGGACAGCGTGACGATGGGCAGGCCGGCCCACAGCGCGTCGCTGGCGGTGGTGTGGGCGTTGCAGGGCCAGGTGTCGAGCATCAGGTCGGCCAGCGCGAGACGGGCCTGGTGGCGCTCGGGCGGCACGGCCAGGGCGAAGTGGATGCGCGCCGGGTCGACACCGCGCCGGGCGGCCGCGTCGCGCAGGTTGGCCTTGGCCTGGTCGTTGGCGTCCAGCAGCCACAGCACGGTGTGCGGCGCGGCGTGCAGCAGGCGCATCCAGCTGTCCCAGACCTCGGGCGTGATCTTGAACACGTTGTTGAAGCAGGCCAGGACCACGGCCTCTTCGGGCAGGCCCCAGTCGGCGCGCGTCGCGCCACCGCCGGTCGCACGGCCGCGGTCGTTGGGCTGGTAGCTGCGCGGCATCTGGGCGAGCTTCTCGCGGTAGTGGGGCGCGTGCTCGAGCGGCGTGACCCAGGGGTCGCCGATGAAGTAGTCGACGAAGGCGGCGCCGGTGGTGCCGGGAAAGCCCAGCCAGCTCATCTGCAGCGGCGCCGGGCGGTAGGCCAGCGTCTGCAGGCGATGACCCTGGGTGTAGCCCTTCAGGTCGACCAGGATGTCGATGCCGTCGGCGCGCATGCGCTCGGCGATCTGCCGCGGCGTCGCCGCGCCCAGCTCGACCCAGTGGCAGGCCGCCCGCTTCAGGCGGTCGCGCACTGCCGAGCGGTCGTCCTTGCTGTGGTCGTAGAGGAAGATCTCGAAGCGGCTGCGGTCGTGGCGCTCCAGCACCTCGGTGGCCAGCAGCGCGGTGGCGTGCTGGTAGAAGTCGCAGGACAGGTAGCCGACGCGCAGCCTGGCCCGCGGCGCGGCCGGACGCTTGACCGCCGGCAGCGGCTTGACGCCGTGGGACAGCCGGCGCGCCTCCAGCTCGGCGGCCTGGCGCAACTGCAGCGGGTGGTGCGGGATGGCCAGCAGCGCGAAGGGCGTGCATTCGTGCGCCAGGCTGCCGGACGCGTGGACCTGGCCCAGCGCCGCCAGCAGCGCCTCGACGTCGGCCTCGAAGTGGTCCCAGCGGCAGGCGAACTGGTCCAGGTGGACCAGGTAGCCGTGGGCGGTCAGGTTGTCGGGCTCCAGCGCGACGGCGGTGCGGAAGCACTCGACCGCCTGCTCGTAGAGCTTGAGCTGCTTGAAGGCCGCCCCCAGGCGAACATAGGCCAGCACCGAGTCCATCTTCTGCGCCAGCGCCTGCATGTAGGGCGCGATCGCCTCGGCCGCGCGGTTGCAGTGGACCAGCGCGGTGCCGTAGTTCAGCAGCGAGTCGTGGTGCGTCGGTCCGCCGCCGGGCATGGCCTCGTAGACGGCGATGGCCTGCGCCTGGCGACCCAGGTGCATGCAGCACTGCGCCCGCACGTCGTGCACCTCGGGCAGGCCGGGCGCCACGGCGGCGGCGCGGTCGGCGGCCTCGAGGGCCGCCTCGAACTGCTGCAGCTTGACGCGCGCGATCGCCAGCCCCAGCCAGTCGTGGGCCGAGGCGGTGGCGACGCCGACGGCCGCGCCGAGCTCGCGCTCGGCCTCGACCCAGCGGTGCTTGCGCAGGTGCTCGCGGCCGGCCAGCAGGCGGCCGTGGGCGCGCTTGTGCGCAAGAGGCAGGGCGCGGGCAGCATCGGGGTGCGAAGACATGCAGGGAGCGCGCGCGGACGCGCGGTTCGACGGACTGCAGCGACTCTAGAAAGAGGCCCGATCTGCCGAAGAGCAGGAAAGCAGGGAAAAACACCGCCTTTACGGGCCACCGCCGCGGCCCTTTCGAATCCGGCGGCGCGATCGACCCCTAAAGTTCCTGCACCGGTCGACGAAAACCCTCCCAACGTGACTCCGCAAGGAGCCGCGGGGTCCGGAGTAGCCGACCAATGGTTCGACGGGGACAGCACTCAACGAAGTCCTTGCATCGATCTCAGCGGATGACTCACGCCGGGCGCAGCCCGAAGGCCGCAAGGCCCCAGGGCGCGGCATGAGCCGAGGCGCAAGCCCCAGCCCGTGCCGAGGCAATGCCGGCGCTCTTGCCGGGTAGTCATTAACTTTGGAGATCTTCAAATGGCAATGTCTGTCAACACCAACATCATCTCGATGAACGCTCAGCGCAACCTGACCGGTTCGCAGAGCTCGCTCGCCATGTCCATGCAGCGCCTGTCTTCGGGTCTGCGCGTCAACACCGCGAAGGACGACGCCGCCGGCCTCGCCATCGCCGAGCGCATGAACTCGCAGGTCAAGGGCATGAACGTCGCGATCCGCAATGCCAACGACGGCATCTCGCTGGCGCAGACGGCGGAAGGCTCGCTCGGCAAGGTCGGCGACATGCTGCAGCGCATGCGTGAACTGGCTGTCCAGTCGCGCAACGCGACCAACAGCGACGGCGACCGCGCCAACCTGAACAAGGAGTTCAAGGAGCTGCAGGCCGAAATCGACCGCACCGTCAAGAACACCTCGTTCAACGGCAAGAAGCTGTTCGCCACGGGCGGCTCGACGCTGGAGTTCCAGGTCGGCGACAAGACCACGACCAACGACCGCATCTCGGTCTCGGCCACGGTCCTCGAAGGCACGGCCATCGCCGCCTCGGCCGCCTCGGCGACCACCGGCACGCTGCCGACCGACGCCCAGATCCTGGGCACGGTGGTCGGCGCGTGGGACGGCTCGGCCGGCACCGGCGTCGCCATCGGCGGCAGCTCCAGCGCCGGCACCGCCGTCGCCGGCACGACGCAGATCGACGAAGCCATCGCCGTGATCGACGCCGCGCTGACCGTCGTCAACGACAAGCGCGCCACCTTCGGTGCGGTGCAGAACCGCTTCGAGAACGTGATCGCCAACCTGGCGGTGAACGTCGAGAACACCGCCGCCTCCCGCGGCCGGATCATGGATGCGGACTTCGCGGCGGAAACCGCGAACCTGTCGCGCGCCCAGATCCTGCAGCAGGCCGGCACCGCGATGGTCTCGCAGGCCAACCAGCTGCCGCAGCAAGTGCTGTCGCTGCTGCGCTGATCGACCCGCCTGGCTCCGGCCAGGCAGCACCGATCCGCAACCAGGGGCCGCGTCCGCGAGGACGCGGCCCCTTTTCCTTTTCGAATAGCGCCGCGATCGGGGCGCTTTTCGCGCTTTAGCCGGCGCGAGGCCTGGCAAAGAATGCGGCTCACCAAGTAGGTACAGCCGGCTCCCCAGCCGGGAGTCTTTCGATCTCAGAAGGAGAGCTGCCATGCCTCAGACCATCAACACGAACATCGTTTCGCTGAACGCGCAACGAAACCTCAACGGCTCGCAGTCGGCCCTGGCCGTCGCGATGCAGCGCCTGTCCTCCGGCCTGCGCGTCAACAGCGCGAAGGACGATGCCGCCGGCCTGGCTATCGCCGAGCGCATGAACTCGCAGGTGCGCGGCATGAACGTCGCGATCCGCAATGCCAACGACGGCATCTCGCTGGCGCAGACCGCCGAAGGCGCCTTGGGCAAGCTGGGCGACATGCTGCAGCGCATGCGCGAGCTGGCCGTGCAGTCGCGCAACTCGACCAACAGCGACGGCGACCGCACCAACCTCCAGCGCGAGTTCACGCAGCTGCAGGAAGAAATGGACCGCGTCATCAAGTCGTCCAACTTCAACAGCAAGGCGCTGTTCGACGGCACCGCCGGCACGCTGGAGTTCCAGGTCGGCGCCAACGCCACCGCGACCGACCGCATCTCGATCGCGTCGATCGACCTGCTGGGCAGCTCGATCACCGCCGCCTCGGCCATCGACACCACCGGCACCCTGGCGGCCGACGCCGACGTGCTGGCCACCGTGGTCGGCGTGTGGGACGGCTCGGCCGGTACCGGCGTGGCCATCGGCGGCGCCTCGAGCGCGGGCACCGCGATCGCCGGCAGCACCGAGATCGACAACGCCATCAACGTCATCGACCGCGCGCTGGGCATCGTCAACGACAAGCGCGCGATCTTCGGTGCGGTGCAGAACCGCTTCGAGGCCGTGATCGGCAACCTGCAGACCGCGGCCGAGAACCAGACCGCCGCCCGCAGCCGCATCATGGACGCCGACTTCGCCGCGGAGACCGCCGCGCTGTCGCGCGCCCAGATCCTGCAGCAGGCCGGCAACGCGATGGTCGCGCAGGCCAACCAGCTGCCGCAGCAGGTGCTGCAGCTGCTGGGCCGCTGATCCGCCGCGGACCGCCCCGGGGCCCGGTTGCGGGCCCGCGCGAGCCCCGCCCTGCGCCCGTGACGAGCTCACGGCGCGCAGCCGGGGCTCAAGTTCTTGTGGCGCCGGCCGAAGACAGCGTCGAACCCTGAGAGTCCCGTATGGCCACCATCACCTCCCCCGGCGTCGGCAGCGGCCTCGATGTCAACGGCATCGTGTCGCAGCTGGTCGCGCTGGAGCGCAAGCCGATCGAGAAGCTGGAAGAAGCCGCCTCGACGATCCAGACGCGCATCTCGTCCTACGGCCGGGTGCAGAGTCTCTTCTCGACGCTGCGCGACGCCGCCGCCGCGCTGGGCCGCACGACGCAGTGGCAGCAGACCACGGCGACCGCCTCGGATGCGACCGCGCTGTCGGTCAGCGCCAGCAGCGGCGCCTCGGTCGGCAGCTACGGTGTCACGGTGAGCAGCCTCGCGCGCTCGCAGAACCTGGCGTCGACCGCCTTCGCAGCCGGCAGCACGGTGGTCGGCGGCGGCACGCTGCAGATCGAGCTGGGCAGCTGGAACGGCGGCAGCACCACCTTCACGCCCAAGGCCGGCGCCACGCCGGTCAGCGTCACGGTCCCGGCCGACGCCACGCTGCAGCAGGTGCGCGACGCGATCAACGGCGCCAACGCCGGCGTAAGCGCGGCCATCGTCACCGACGCCAGCGGCGCGCGCCTGACGCTGCGCTCGCGCGAGAGCGGCCTGAGCAACTCCATGCGGATCACCGCGACCGACGGCAACGGCGCCCCGCTGACCACCGGCCTGGGCACGCTGGGCTACAACCCGCCGGGCGGCGCCACCGCGATGAGCCAGACCCAGGCGGCCGCCAACGCCGCCGCCACCATCAACGGCCTGGCGGTCAGCTCCGAGAGCAACACCCTGTCCGGCGTGCTGGACGGCGCGTCGATCACGCTGCTGCGCGAGACCGGCGCGACGCCGGTCAGCGTCAGCGTGACCAGCGACCGCACGGCGATGAAGACGGCGGTCCAGGCCTTCGCCAACGCCTACAACGCGCTCAACAGCTACCTGGCCGAACAGACCAAGTACGACGACTCCACCAAGACCGCCGGCGCCCTGCAGGGCGACAGCGCGGCGCTGGGCATGCGGACCCAGATGCGCACGCTGCTGCGCGCCCCGAGCGGTGCCAGCACCACGCTGACCAGCCTGTCGGCGATCGGCTTCAACGTGCAGCGCGACGGCTCGATCTCGATCGACAACGCGAAGCTCGAGGCCGGGCTGGACCAGCTGCCCGAGCTGGCGCGCCTGTTCAGCAACGGCGACGCCAACGTGCCGGCCAACGTCGGCTTCGGCGAGCGCTTCCGCACGATGATCGACCAGATCGTCGGCAGCACCGGCACCCTGACGACGCGCAGCGACGGCCTGAAGGCCTCGCTCAAGCGCAACGAGAAGGACCAGGAGAAGCTCGAGGAACGCGTGCTGCGCGTGCAGACGCGCCTGCTCAAGCAGTACAGCGCGCTCGACACCCAGATGGGCCAGCTCAACAGCCTGTCGAACTACGTGAGCTCCCAGGTCGCGCAGTGGAACAAGAAGACCACCTGACGGCGGCGCCGCAAACAGAGCTGTAAACGCCCCCCACGGGGCGGCTCAAGCTGACGGGACGGATGGCCGATAAACATCCAGCAACCACTCGAACCCGTCACCTCGCCATGTTCGCCGGAACCGCCGCTCCCATGACGTCGCGCTCGCAAGCCTTCAGCCACGCCTACCGTCAGGTGGGCGTCCAGACCGGTGTCGACGGTGCCTCGCCGCACCAGCTCGTCGCGATGCTCTACGACGGCCTGCTGGAGACGCTGGCCTTGGCCCGCGCCGCGCTGCGCCAGGGCGACATCGCCCGCAAGGGCAGCGAGCTCACCCGCGCGGTGCGCATCATCGACGAAGGCCTGAAGTCCGCGCTCAGCCCCGCCGGCGGCGAGCTGGCCCGCCACCTGGGCGAGCTGTACGCGTACCTCGGCCTGCGCCTGACACAGGCCAACCTGCGCAACGACGAGTCGGCGATCGAGGAGTGCGTCCGTTTGATCGAGCCGCTGCGCGAAGCCTGGACGACGATCCGTCCCCAGGTCGAGGCGTCGGCGGCCCGGCGTTGATCTGCAACCGGGTCGGACTGGGAGTAAGCAACGTGAGCACGACCTTGCTGCAACACTACGAAGCCATCGAGCAGGCCAGCGAGCAGATGCTCGAGGCCGCCCGCGGCGGCGACTGGGACCGCGTCGTCAAGCTGGAAGGCGCCTGCGCGATGCTGATCGCGCAGCTGAAGAACGCCGCCGGCACCCAGGAGCTGGGCCAGGACGAGCGCCAGCTCAAGAGCCGCATCATGAAGCGCATCCTCGTCAACGATGCCCAGATCCGCAACCTGGCGGAACCGTGGCTGGAAGACCTGGACCGGCTGATGGCCGGCAAGCCGCGCGTGCTGCACTGAGCGGCGCCCAGCGACACGAAAGCCCTCTTCCCGCCGGAGCCTCCGCCATGAGCCAGGAAACGCTGCCGATGCCGCTGTCGGCGATGAGCGGCTCGCCCGCCGGGCTGGACGAGTTCCGCGTCGGCTCGCCGGCCGAGGTGTTGGGCCTGCTGAAGCAGTGCGCCGACGGCAACGTGCTGCTCAACCTCAGTTCCCCCGACGGCACCGGCTACACCAGCACCGTCTGGGCCATCGACGCACAGCGCGGCATCGTCTGCCTGAGCGCCGACGCCAACGACGTCAAGCTGCAGTGCCTGCTGGAGAGCGACGAGGTGGTGGCGGTCTGCTACCTCGACAGCATCAAGCTTCAGTTCGACCTGCACGACCTGGTGCTGGTCCACAACGGCCGCAACAGCGCGCTGAACGCGCGCTTCCCGCGCGAGGTCTACCGCTTCCAGCGCCGCTCGAGCTTCCGCGTGCGGCCGATGCTGAACACCCGCCCCACCGCCACGCTGCGCCATCCGGCGCTGCCCGACATGCAGCTGTCGCTGCGTGTGCTGGACGTGAGCATCGGCGGCGTCGCCCTCTTCCTCCCCGACGACGTGCCGCCCATCGAACCCGGCGTGCGCGTGGCGCAGGTGCTGGTCGAGCTGGACGGCGACACGCGGCTGCAGACCGGCCTGATCATTCACCACATCACGCAGCTGCACCACGAGTCCAAGGGCGCACGCCTGGGCTGCGAGATGGTCAAGCTGGGCGGCGACGGCGAGCGGGCGCTGCAGAAGTACATCGATCAGACTCAGAAGCGGCGGAGGTTGCTGTCGATTTGAGCCTGCGGCTCGGGCTGAGCCGAGCTCCGTTCGGGCTGAGCCTGTCGAAGCCTTCCCTGGGCTGACGCCCGGTACCCGCTGACCGCGTGGCGACGCGCCGGTCTCGCCCGGCAGGCGAGTCACTTTCATTTGCTGGCCCAAATGAAAGTAACCAAAGCAAAGGGCCTCAACGCCAGACATTTGGCCGGAGCGGCCCGGTCGCTGCGCTCCGGACTTCTGCTCACCCTGGCTCGCCCGCGAGGGGCTCGAACATTTCGGTTGTTGAAGGGCGAGGCGACTCTCGGCGCTCACTCGTCCAAGGACGTCGCCCAGTCCTGCGTCAGCAGGCCGTAGAGCGCGCTGTCGGACACGATGCCGTCGACGATCCAGCGTTCACGCAGCAGGCCCTCACGCACGAAGCCCAGACGCTCCAGGCTGCGCGCCGAGGCTTCGTTGCGCGGGTCGATGTCCGCCTCGATGCGGTTCAGGTTCAGCGGGCCGAAGCCGTAGTCCACCAGCGCACGCAGCGCCTCGTCCATGTAGCCCTGCCCCCAGGCCGACGACGCCAGGCAGTACCCAATCTCGGCACGGCGGCAATTCGCGCTGAGGTTGAACAGCGTGCACTGGCCGATGAGCGCTCCGTCCGCGACGCGCTCAATGCCCAGACGCAGCGCCTCGCCCGACTCCTGGGCCTGCAGGTCGCGCGCGATGGCCGCGTGCGCCTGCTCGATGTCGGTCCAGGGCGGCGTGCTCCAGTACTGCATGACCTTCGAGTCCGAGAAGATCGCGAAGACGGCTAGCGCATCGGAGGCGCGGTACGGGCGCAATAGTAGGCGCGCGGTGCGGAGCGAGAGGTGATCGAAGGTGGCCACGAATGAGGAGCGCCTTTAGGGCTATTCACGTCCACTTTCAGCCAGCGACAGGACAGAGCGGGCCGGTGCGTTGACCTGAAGTGAACCCGCAAGCCGCAAACTCATAGACCTATCGCGTTTGGCATACCGACCGCGAATCCTCCGCAGTTCACAGCTCAATTGCGGCCCTTGGGAAGATACAGCGCTTCACTCGGCAGATGGCGCCTTCGCCTTCCTAGACTTCGGAGCTGCGAGTTCCTCAGCTTCATACTCCAGCGCGTGACTCAATTCGCTCAACAATCTGTGATGGATACGGGGATCGATGCCTAGCTCCTCTGGTGGGAATGGGCCGCGGAAAGACAACTCCACAGCGTGCATGAACGTACGGAGCGCATGCTTCGCTGCGGCGGTCCTACCGGCGGAAAGGCGACGGTAGGCTTCCATTCCCAGTTCATGCAGCCACGGTGCGTCCTCGCGAAACGCGCTGGCGTAGAGCAGTATGTTGATTGGGTCACCGGGTTTCTCGCTGAGCATATGACCAAGTTCACGCAGCATTCCGGGGTGAACCTTCGTGCGGCGACGAGATGGCCTCGGCTCCTCTTGGCCTTCCCGGACACGCACCTCCATCGAGCGAACAGCACCAACAAGCTCTTCGAGTATGTCTGCTTGCGTTCGCGTCTGCTTGGTAGGCAGTGTTGCCTTTGGTATTGACGCAACCTTCTTCTCAAGATCAGGCCATAGCGCCTCGAAGAGTTGCTTGTAGCGATCTTCGGGAACCGCCTGCGTTGCGGTCTTGTTGATCGACTCGACTATCTCGATAAGTCCTGGCTTGTCGACCTTCTTCGCTTGAAACTGGGCGAGAGGTCCACTAATTTCCCGAAAATCCAAGTCGAGTAGGAGTGGAATGACACGGCTTCCCTCGAGCGACTTAGCGAGTGCACCGGACTCGAAAAGGATCCAGGGTGCGGCTAGGTTGTCCCGTGTTATGCAGATGATCCCAAAGTTGCAGACCTCTAGTTGCTTTGCAACGGCATCTCCCCAACGTGTGCCGGCTTCAATATCGGCCTCCGATAGCCAAGGCTCCACATAGTGCAGTACGAGCGGCAACCAATCACGGAGACCGAAAGCCAAAGCTTTGCTACGCTCGCCGCTCCAACTGACAAAGACTTTCATTGGCGTTCTCCCAGCAGAGATGGTTGTGAGGCCTAACGTTGGCCCCAAGCAGCGGCCGGACGCTGCCGAAGCCAGCCGGAGGGGTCCGCTTGAGCAAAGTGTTGCGCGGCACTCGCACGTTCACTTGCGGTAGTACGGCCAGTCGGAAGAGTTGTTCACACACCCCGAGGGCAGGATGCTCACGAACAGAACACCAATGGCAATGAACGCTATACCCATGGCGATGATATAGCCGCAGCCTAGCGCGTTGTCTTTCGTTTCGCGAACGGACCGTCCGATGATGAACGAGAGGAAGACGCCGACAACCCATACCACTAACCCGTACTTGAAGAGTGTTGCCGCAAGGTCCTTGTCTTCAAACTCGATCAATTTGCAGATGGCAAACAGACCAAAGAGGCTGCCCCATACGGCGAGAGCGCCGGCGCCGCTGCTGCGCGGCGTCTCTTTATCTTTTGACGGATCGTCTGGCATGACGTTTGTTGGTAGCTGGTGATGCACAACTGCAAGTGGACTTGAGGTAGCGCCTCAACCAATGCGGCCTTTTGCGTCGTGACTGACCCGATGCTACGGCCTGGGCTCTCCTGGACAAACCCCCTGCCCGCCCCCGCGGAGCAGGACGAACCACCGGTGCAATAGGCCACCTAGACTCACGCGAACGGGAGCTGACGGCGACGTCCACCGAGCGCACCGACGTATGAGCCGACTGGTCCTTCACAGGCCGCATTGTTCGAGCCCCTCGCGGGCGAGCCAGGGTGTGCAGAAGTCCGGAGCGCAGCGACCGAGCCGCTCAGTCCAGATGGCTGGCGTTCGGGCCCTTTGCTTTGGTTACTTTCATTTGGGCCAGCAAATGAAAGTGACTCGCCTGCCGGGCGAGACCGGCGCGCCCTACCGCGGTCAGCGGGTGGTAGGCGTCAGCCCAGACTAGGCTTCGACAAGCTCAGCCCGGACGGGTGTCGGGCCACAGCCCGAACGAGTAACGGCCCGTCAAGCCGTCTTGACATCCACCAACCCAAGCTCAGCCTTCATCTGCTCCCGCATCCGGAACTTCTGGATCTTCCCGGTGACCGTCATCGGGAAGCCTTCGACGAAGCGGATGTGCTTCGGCACCTTGTGCCGCGCGATCTGCCCGTCGCAGAAGGCACGCAACTCGTCGGCGGTCAGCTGCTCGCCGGCGCGCACCACGACGCAGGCGCACAGTTCCTCGCCGTACTTGGGGTCGGGCACGCCGATCACCTGCACGTCCTGCACCTTGGGGTGACGATAGAGAAACTCCTCGATCTCGCGCGGGTAGAGGTTCTCGCCGCCGCGGATCACCATGTCCTTCAGGCGCCCGACGATGTTGCAGTAGCCGTCGGCGTCGATCGTCGCCAGGTCGCCGGTGTGCATCCAGCCGGCCGCGTCGATGGCGTCGCGGGTCCTGGCCTCGTCGTCCCAGTAGCCCAGCATCACCGAGTAGGCGCGGGTGCACAGCTCGCCGGGCGTCCCGCGCGGGACAATGCGGCCCTGCTCGTCCACGATCTTCACCTCGCAGTGTGGCTGGATGCGGCCGACGGTCGAGACGCGACGCTCCAGCGGGTCGGTCGTCGCGCTCTGGAAGCTGACCGGCGAGGTCTCGGTCATGCCGTAGGCGATGGTGACCTCGGGCATGTGCATCTTGTCGACCACGCGCTTCATCACCTCGATCGGGCAGGGGCTGCCGGCCATGATGCCGGTGCGCAGGCTGCCGAGGTCGTGCTTCGAGAAGTCCGCGTGGTCCAGCTGCGCGATGAACATCGTCGGCACGCCATAGAGCGCGGTGCAGCGTTCCTCGGACAGCGCGGTCAGCGTGGCCGCGGCGTCGAATGCCTCGGACGGGTAGACCATCGTCGCGCCGTGCGTCAGCGCGCCCAGGTTGCCCATCACCATGCCGAAGCAGTGGTACAGCGGCACGGGGATGCAGAGGCGGTCGCCGGCCTGCAGGCGGATCGCCTCGCCGACGAAGTGGCCGTTGTTCAGGATGTTGTGGTGCGACAGCGTCGCGCCCTTGGGGTTGCCCGTCGTGCCCGAGGTGAACTGGATGTTGACTGCGTCGTCGAACTGCAGCGCCTCGCCGATGGTGGCCAGCTGCGCGCGCTCCTCGTCGGTGGGTGGCTCGCGCATCAAGGCGTCGAAGTTCAGCATGCCGGGCGTGGCCTCCGCGCCCAGGCGGATGACGAACTGCAGCGCCGGCAGCTGCCGCGCCTTCAGCGCACCGGGCCGGCAAGCGGCCAGCTCGGGCGCCAGGTCGGCCAGCATCTCGAGGTAGCTCGCGCCCTTGAAGGCGGGCGCCGCCACCAGCGCGCGGCAGCCCACCTTGACGAGCGCGTACTCGAGCTCGCTGCGCCGGTAGGCCGGGTTGATGTTGACCAGCACCAGCCCCAGCTTGGCGGTCGCGAACTGCGTCAGCGTCCACTCGGCGTTGTTGGGCGACCAGATGCCGATGCGCTCGCCGCGCTGCAGGCCCAGGCGCATCAGGCCGCAGGCCAGCGCGTCGACGCGCTCGCGCAGTTGGGCATACGTGCGTCGCAGGCGCTGGTGGCAGACCACCAGGGCCTCGCGCTCGGCGTGCTGCGCGCAAGCCGCGTCGAAGTAGCGGCCGATGGTCTCGCCGATCAGGCCCTGCGCCGAGGCGCCGTGCACGTAGCTGGCTGCGCTGTCCATGAGCGCTCTCCCTTCGTCGTCCCGGTGGCGGATCAGGCGTCCTGCCTGAGCCCGGGAAAGTCGTCCTCGAAATATTCGTCCGCGGCGCGCGTGCCGGCGGCGCGGCGCTCCACCTCCTGCGCGCGCAGCTGCACGCGGCGGATCTTTCCGGAGATGGTCTTGGGCAGCTCGCTCACGAACTCGAGCCGCCGCACGCGCTTGTAGGGCGCCAGCTGCCGGCGCGCGAAGGCGAACACCGCTTCGGCCAGCTCGCGGCTCGGCGCGAAGCCTGGCGCCAGGATGAGGTAGGCCTTGGGCACCGCCAGGCGCAGCGGATCGGGGCTGGGCACGACGGCCACCTCGGCCACGGCCTCGTGTTCGATCAGCGCGCTCTCCAGCTCGAAGGGGCTGATGCGGTAGTCCGACGCCTTGAACACGTCGTCGGCGCGGCCGACGAAGGTGATGTAGCCGTCGGCGTCGCGCGCGGCCACGTCGCCCGTGTGGTAGTAGCCGTCGCGCATGGCCTCGGCGGTCTTCTCGACGCTGTCCTGGTAGCCGGCCATCAGGCCGAGCGGGCGCTCCCGCAGGTCGATGCAGACCTCGCCTTCGTCGGCTTCCTTGCCGTCGGCGTCGATCAGCGCGATGCGGTAGCCGGGCAACGGCCGGCCCATCGATCCGGGCTTCAGCGGCTGGCCGGGCGCGTTGCCGACCTGCGCGGTGGTCTCGGTCTGGCCGTAGCCGTCTCGGAGGGTCAGGCCCCAGGCGGCCTTCACCTGCTCGATGATCTCGGGGTTGAGCGGCTCGCCGGCGCCGATCAGCTCGCGCAGCGCGAGCCGGCCGCGCCAGGCGGCGAGGTCCTGCTGGATCAGCATGCGCCACACGGTGGGCGGCGCGCACAGGCTGGTGACGCCGTGCCGAGCCAGCGCGCCCAGCAGGCCCTGGGCGTCGAAGCGCGCGCTGTTGTAGATGAAGATGCACGCGCCGGCGATCCACGGCGCGAAGAAGCAGCTCCACGCATGCTTGGCCCAGCCGGGCGAGGAGATGTTGAGGTGCACGTCGCCGGGCCGCAGGCCCAGCCAGTACATCGTCGACAGGTGGCCCACGGGATAGCTCTGGTGCGTGTGCAGCACCAGCTTGGGCTTGGACGTGGTGCCCGAGGTGAAGTACAGCAGCAAGGGGTCGTCGGCCTGCGTGGGGCCGTCGGGCACGAAGTCGGGCGAAGCCTCGGCGCTGTCGTCGTAGCGCAGCCAGCCCGGCACCGGCGCGCCGACCGCGATGCGCGTGTAGCCGCCCGCGACGGGCGCGAACTTGCCGGCCTGCGCGCTGGCGACGACGACGTGCTTCACGCCGCCGCGGTCGAATCGGTCGCGCAGGTCCTCGGTGGTCAGCAGCGCGGTCGCGGGGATCAGCACCGCGCCCAGCTTGATGGCCGCGAGCATGGTCTCCCACAGCGCCAGCTCGTTGCCCAGCATCAGCAGCACGCGGTCGCCGCGCTGCACGCCGAGCGCGCGCAGGTGGTTGGCCAGCTGCGCCGACCGCCACGACAGCTCGGCGAAGCTGCGCTTCACCGCGCTGCCGTCCTCGCCGACGATCCACAGCGCGGTGGCGTCGGCGTGGCGCTCGTCGCGCGCCAGCGCATCGAAGTGATCGAGCGCCCAGTTGAACTGCCGCAGCTCGGGCCAGCGGAACTCGCGCGCGGCAGCGGGCTGGTCGTCGCGCAGGCGCAGCAGCAGGTCGCGCGCCTCGATGAAGGGGGTGGCGGTGCTCATGATCGAAGCTCCCTCGAGGAAAGGTCGTGCCGGGGCCGATCATCCTCGCAGACGACCGGCCCCGGCCCGCAAGCCTCGCCAGGAGGCACACCATCCATCGCGGGACTGGGGCGGACTCGCGGCACCGCTCAGAAGATCTTCAGCAGCCGCAGGTGCAGCTCGTTGTCGATCTTGAAGCCCTCGCGCGCCTTGATGTCGCGGCCCCAGGTCGCCAGCAGCTGCACCGTCGGCGCGGCGAACCAGGCGGTGCCGACGTTGAACTTGGTCGTCGCGGTGCGGTTGTCCTGGTTGACGCCGCCGACCTTGGTCTCGCCGCCGAAGGTGTGGAACAGGCCGCCGCGCAGGTCCAGCGTCGGGCTGAGCTGGTAGCGCAGGTGGGTCTGCAGTTCATACAGCGGCTTCTGCTTGAGCGTGGTCACGCCGCCGAGGCCGTCGTTGACGTCGTCGTTCTTGCCGAAGATGGTGAAGTCGCCGACGATGTCCAGGTTCCAGCCCGGTGCGATCTCGGTGATGTAGCCGGCGCCGAGGATGAACTTCCAGCGGTTCTCGCCGAGGTTGAGCGCCTGGTTGCGGTCGTAGTCGCCGACCGGCACCGACACGAAGGGCGTGATGCCGAAGTGCGTCTTGGCGCCGGGCTTGGTGAGCCAGACGGTGGCGGCCAGCAGCAGGTCGCCGACGCCGCTCTCGGAGCCGAGCCCCGCGGTGTCGTTCTTGCCCTTGAGCTTGCCGAAGGGCAGCAGGAACTGCGGGTCGACGATGTAGCCGCCGATGTCCATGAAGTGCACGCCGCGCAGGATGCCGACGGTGGAGTCGAGGCCGGCGTTGATCGGCACCTGGTTGCCCTGGCTGTAGAGCTTGTCGCGCGTGGCGTGCTGGCCGTAGACCAGCAGCAGGTTGGTGCCGGCGGGCAGCGCGGTGTAGTCGCCGGCGTCGACGTCGATCGCCTGCGCGGCGGGCGACATCAGGGTGGCCGCCGCGACGGTGGCGAGCGCGGCGAGTGATGGGGTCTTGAACTGCATGGAATCTCCTCGTTGGCCGTGTGTGTCTGTTGATTTCGGCACGACCCCGCCCCTGCCGGGGCCGCACGGTGGCGCCCGGCATCGACGGAAAAGGGTCGCGGTGGAACAGGGCCGCGGGTGGGGGCCGGCCTTCGTCAGCTGCTGCCGCTGCTGCTGACGTACAGCCACAGCGATTCCAGCTCTTCCGGCTTGAAGGTCGTGCCCCAGGCCGGCATCGCGCGCAGCCCCTGGGTCACCGAGCGCTCGAAGCGCTCGCGCTGATCCCGGGGGAAGCTGCGCAGGTCGAAGCTCACGCCGGTGGTGACCATGTTCATGCCGTGGCAGCGCGCGCAGAAGCTCGTGTAGAGCGACTTGCCCTGCGCCGCACTCGGCACCGGCACCGCGGCCTGCTGCGCCGGCGCGAGGGCCGGCGACGCGAGCAGCAGCGCGGCAGCCAGCGCGCGGACGTGAACCTGGATCGTCACCGCTTGTCCTCTCAGTCGAGCAGCTTGAAGGTCCAGACCGACGAGCCGGCCGGCACCTGGGCCAGCTTGGCGTCGCCGCCCAGGAAGCCGTAGACCGTGGCCGCGCCGCTGGTGACGGTGACGTACTGCTGGCCCTTGTGTTCCCAGGTGACCGGCAGGCCGGCGATGCCCGAGCCGGTCTGGAACTGCCACAGCTTGCTGCCGCTGTCGGCGTCGAAGGCCATGAACTCGCCGGTCTGCGCGCCGGTGAAGACGAGACCGCCGGCGGTCGACAGCACGCCGGCCCAGAACGGCGTCGGGCTCGGCACTTCCCAGACCCGCTTGCCGGTGACCGGGTCCCAGGCGGTCAGCGCACCGCGCATGCCGTCCTCGGGCTCGGCCCAGCCGCCCAGATCCAGGCCCAGGTACCAGGCCCCCTGCTTGTAGGCCGGGGTGTTGTACTTGACCTTCATGCCGAAGTTCAGCGTGTTCATGTAGACGCGCCGCTTCGTCGGGTCGAAGCTCATCGGCATCCAGTTCTTCGCGCCGAAGGCGCTGGGCCAGGCCTCGATGAAGTCCTTGCTCTCGACGTTGGCGCGCACCGAGACCGTCATCGGCGTGTCGATCGGGCGGCCGGTCTTCATGTCGATGCCGGTGGCCCAGTTGACCTTCTTGCCGAACTGCGTGGCCGACAGCAGCTTGCCGTTGGCGCGGTCGAGCACGTAGAAGAAGCCGTTGCGGCTGGCCTGCATCAGCACCTTGCGGCTGGCGCCGTCGACCGGCAGCTCGCCCAGCACCAGCTCGTTGGTGCCGTCGTGGTCGTAGGGATCGCCGGGCGAGGTCTGGTAATGCCAGACGATCTTGCCGGTGGCCGGGTCGAGCGCGAGGATGGAGCAGATGTAGAGCGAGTCCTTGCCGCGCCAGGCCGCGTTCCACGGGCCGCCGTTGCCGGTGCCCCAGTAGACGAGGTTCAGCTCGGGGTCGTAGGTGCCGGTCAGCCAGGTGGGCGCGCCGCCCTTGTCGTAGCGGTCGGCGTTCCAGGTCTCCGAGCCTTTCTCGCCGGGGCCGGGGATGGTCCAGGTGCGCCACTTCTTGTCGCCGGTCTTCAGGTCCCAGCCGTCGAGGAAGCCGCGCGTGCCGTACTCGCCGCCGGAGATGCCGGTGATCAGCGTGCTGCCCGCGATCAGCGGCGCGTGCGTCATGCTGTAGCCCTGCTTGTAGTCGGCGGCCTGCTTCTTCCAGAGCGTCTTGCCGTCCGCCATCGAGATCGCCATCACGTGCGCGTCGATGGTGGTGCGGTAGAGCACGCCGTCCAGCACGGCGGCGCCGCGGCTGTGGATGCCGCAGCAGAGGTAGCCGTTGACGTCGGCCGGCAGCTCGATCGGCGTCTTCCACTTCTGGCGGCCGGTCTCGGCGTCGATCGCGAGCGTGGCGTTGTGCGTCGTCACGTACATCACGCCGTTCACCAGCAGCGGCTGGGTCGAGGCGTTGCTCGAGTTGTCCAGGCTCAGGTTCCAGGCCGGCACGAGTCGCTTGACGTTGCCCTTGTTGATCTTCGCCAGGGCCGAGTAGCGCTGCTGGCCCCAGCCCATGCCGTAGGTGGTGATGTCGCCGGCGGTGGCGGCATCGTTGCGCAGGTCGGCGAGCGACTGCGCAACGGCCAGCGGGGCGGCGAGTGCGAGCGCGAGTCCGAGCGCCGTGGTGGTCTTCATCCGTGTCTCCTCGTTGTCGTGGCGCGCGACTGCGGCGAGGCAGCGCACGGGTCGGTGAACGAGGCGAACCTTAGGTTTCGGGCAGGGGTCGGCCCAATCAAGTAGTTTCCCTAGGGCGCTTTTGTTCCGCCGCGGTACAGATTCGGGCTCCCGCGAGAGGGTCTCCATGCCAGCCAGAACGCCAGCGCATCGATCGACGGACCGCAGCACCGCGCTGCCGGCCGCGCCGTTCTTCTCCACGCCCGAGCAGCGCGTCGCGCTGGCGCGCGAACGCTTCTTCGAGGACGGTGTGCGCCCGTCGGGCCTGGTGCCCGAGACCGTGATCCAGTCGTGGACGCGCTGCATCGGCGCGCGCCGCGAGCCCGGCGAGCGGCTCAGCTTCGACCCGATCACCAAGTCCCGCATCGCCAGCACGCTGGCGCGCAACCGGCAGTTGCTGGAGGCGGCGAAGGACGATCTGTCGCAGCTTGACGCGGCGCTGGCCGGCACGCGCTGCAAGGCCATGCTGACCAGCCACGACGGCGTGATCGTCCACGCCACGCCGACCGCGCCGGGCGACGGCGGCCTGATGCCCATCGTCGCGCGGGTCGGTGTCGACATCGGCGAAGCCACCATCGGCACCGGCGCCCCGGGCGTGGCGGCGCGCACCGGCGAGGTCTGCGTGGTGCACGGCGCCGAGCACTTCTTCACCGGCATCAGCGTGATGTACTGCGCCGCCGCGCCGATCCGCGATACGCGCGGCGACATCGCCGCGGTGCTCGACCTGTCGTCGGAGGCGGAGATGTTCCGCTTCGACGCGGCGTCGATGGTGCGGCTGTACGCGACCGGCATCGAGAACCGTCTGCTCGAGGCGCAGTCGCGCGAGCACGTGCTGCTGCGCTTCCAGGCCAGCCCGACGCTGCTGACCACGCCGCTGGAAGGCCTGGCCGCGGTGGCCGGCGACGGCCGCGTCGCGTGGATCAACGGCAGCGGCGCGAGCCTGCTGGGCTGCCCGCGCCTGCTGGGCTGGGACGCCTACAGCGAGATGCTGTTTGGCCTGGACATCGAGGCCCTGCTGGTGCTGGCTCACGGCGGCCGCCCGCTGGCTCACCGCCTGCCCAACGGCCTGGTGCTGTGGCTGCAGGCGCGCCTGCCGCTGCGCGGCAGCGAGCGCTCACTGGAGCCGGTGGTCGAGACGACACCCGCCGTCGCCGACGAGCCCGATGTCGCCCCGGCATCGCCGACGCGACTGGAGGACGCGAACCGCTCGCTGATCGAGCGGACGCTCGCCGAGTGCAGGGGCAACGTGTCGCGGGCGGCGAGGCGCCTCGGGGTGTCGAGGGGGTTGCTGTATCGGCGGCTCGCCGAGTGGGGGCACGGAGACGGGGAGACTGGCTGAGTCTCGGGGGTGCCCGCTGGTCGCGGGAGGACGCGCCGGGTCTCGCCCCGGCAGGCGAGTCACTTTCATTTGCTGGCCCAAATGAAAGTAACCAAAGCAAAGGGCCTCGAACGCCAGACATTTGGACTGAGCGAAGCGATCGCTGCGCTCCGGACTTCTGCTCACCTCGGCTCGCCCGCAAGGGGCTCGAACATTTCGGCCATTCGAGGACGAGGTGACTCTCGACGCTCGATCGTCCAAGGCCGCAGCCTCGTTGGACGCTTGGAGTCCTGAGATCGCACCGTCGGTGCAAGACCGAAATGTTCGAGCCCCTTGCGGGCGAGCCAGGGTGTGCCACTGCCCCAAGCGAGCGCAGCGATGCGTGCGATCTCAGCGAGCCAGATGGCTGGCGTTCCAGGCTCTTTCTTTGCCTACTTTCTTTGAGCCAGCAAAGAAAGTAGGTCGCCCGCCGGGGCGAATTCCCGGCGCGTCGCTTCGACAAACTCAACCCCCAGTCAACTCGGCAATCGCCACCTCGACGACCTCGTCCCCATCCCCCACCCAGATGTGCCCATCCTGCACCGTGCACTGCAGCCTCATCGTCCGCTTCGCCAGCCCGGCCAGCGCCGCGCTCGCCTCCGCCGGGATCTGCCGCGCCCGCAGGTTGCCGAGCTTGGCGAGGGCCGAGCGGTTCTGCGTCCACCACAGCGTCGCGTTGCGGCCGTACAGGTAGAGCAGCAGCTCGCGCGACCGGTGCGAGGCCTTGCGCAGCCACTTCTCGTCGGGCTGGCCGACGTCGATCCAGAGCTCGATGTCGCCGACCAGGCTGCGGCGCCACAGGTCGGGTTCGTCCATCTCGGTCATCGCGTTGGCGAAGGTCAGCGGTGCCGGGTCGTCGTCGGCCACGGCGTGCAGCGCATAGGCCAGCAGGCGGACCATCAGGCGTTCGTCGTTCTCGGACGGGTGCTGGGCCAGCGTGAGGGCGTGAGTGCCGTAGTAGCCGCGATCCATGTCGGCGACCTGCAGTTCGGCCTTGAAGATGGTGGACTTGATTGCCATATCGGGCGAGCCTATCAGCAGCGCCCGCCGGGGCGGGTACCATGCCGGCTCACACCGCAAGGAGGGCTGATTGGCCACCCCCAACTACTCCTACGAGAAACGCCAGCGCGAGCTGGCCAAGAAGCGCAAGAAGGAAGAGAAGGCGCAGCGCAAGGCTTCCGGCAAGGGCCCCGACGAGCCGGGCACCGAGCCGACGCCCGACGACGCGGCCGTCGGCACGCCACCGGCCGGTGGCAGCGCGCCGGGCAGCGGCAGCGGCAGCTAGCCCGTCAGTCCGCCGCGGCCTCGTCGCCGCCGCTCTGCTGCAGGGCCCACATCTCCGCGTAGCGCCCGCCGCGGGCCAGCAACTCGGCATGCGTGCCGCGCTCGACGATGCGGCCCGCCTCCATCACCAGGATCTGATCGGCGTCGACCACGGTCGATAGCCGGTGCGCGATGACCAGCGCGGTCTTGTTGCGCGCGGCCGTCTGCAGCTCGCCCTGGATCGCGCGCTCGTTGGCGGAGTCCAGCGCCGAGGTCGCCTCGTCGAAGATCACGATCGGCGGGTTCTTCAGCAGCGTGCGGGCGATCGCGACGCGCTGCTTCTCGCCGCCGCTGAGCTTGAGGCCGCGTTCGCCGACCGGCGTGTCGTAGCCCCTGGGCGTGCCGGCGATGAAATCGTGGATGCGCGCGGCCTGCGCCGCGGCTTCGACCTCGGCCTGGCTCGCCCCGGGTCGGCCATAGGCGATGTTGTAGGCCACCGTGTCGTTGAACAGCACCGTGTCCTGCGGCACGATGCCGATCGCCTGGCGCAGGCTGTCCTGGGTCAGCTGGCGGATGTCGTGGCCGGCGATCGTGATGCGGCCGGCGTTCACGTCGTAGAAGCGGTACAGCAGCCGCGCCAGCGTGCTCTTGCCGGCGCCCGAGGGCCCGACGACGGCGACGGTGTGGCCGGCCGGGATCTCGAAGCTGAGGCCGTGCAGGATGGGTCGCGAGGGCTCGTAGGCGAAGCTCACGTCCTCGAAGCGCACGACGGGCGGTGCGTCCGCGTGCAGCGCGACCGCGTCCGGCGCGTCGCGCACCTCGCGCTCGCGCTCGAGCAGGCCGAACATCTTCTCCAGGTCGGTCAGCGCCTGCTTGATCTCGCGGTAGATCACGCCCAGGAAGTTGAGCGGGATGTAGAGCTGGATCATGAAGGCGTTGATCATCACCAGGTCGCCCAGCGTCATGCGCCCCGTGACCACGCCGTCGGTGGCGCGCCACAGCATCGCGATCAGCGCCACCGCGATCAGCAGCTGCTGGCCGGTGTTGAGCATCGACAGCGTCGACTGCGACTTGAGCTTGGCGCGCCGCAGCTTGTCCAGGCTCTCGTCGTAGCGCTTCGCCTCGAAGGCCTCGTTGTTGAAGTACTTGACCGTCTCGTAGTTCAGCAGCGAGTCGATGGCGCGCGTGTGCGAGCTGGAGTCGAGCTCGTTCATCGTCTTGCGGAACTTCGTGCGCCACTCGGTCACGACGACGGTGAAGGCTATGTAGACCACCAGGGCCGCGAGCGTGATCCACGCGAAGGCGGCATCGAACTTCACGCCCAGCAGCACCAGCACCAGGCCGACCTCCACCAGCGTCGGCAGGATGCTGTAGAGCGAGTACGAGATCAGCGACTGCACGCCGCGCGTGCCGCGCTCGATGTCGCGCGTCATGCCGCCGGTCTGGCGCTCGAGGTGGAAGCGCAGGCTCAGCGAGTGCAGGTGCTGGAAGACCTGCAGCGAGATCGAGCGCGACGCCCCTTCGGTGGCCTTGGCGAAGACCAGCTCGCGCAGCTCGGTGAACAGCGAGGTCGACAGCCGCAGCGCGCCGTAGGCCAGCAGCAGTCCGACCGGCACGACCAGCACCGCGCGCGGATCGCCGACCGGGATGGACATCGCGTCGACCAGTTCCTTCAGCAGCAGCGGCACGCCGACGTTGGCGACCTTGGCCGCGATCAGGCAGGCCAGCGCCAGCACGACGCGGGTCTTGTACGCCCACAGGTAGGGCAGCAACCTCGCGAGCGTGTGCCAGTCCGAGCGCGGCGCGGCGGCCGCCGCCGCGGGCGACGCGGACGACAGGGCGGGACTCAAGCTCTCAGCACGACGCATGACCGACAATCTCTCCAGAGAACGACGCACCACCGATCGCGGCACGCCCCATCATGACCGACAAAGCTCCCACTCATCGCCCCGGCCTGCTGGCCGCCAACCTAGCCAGCCTGCCGCCGGGCCTGGAGCTGGTGCTGAGGGTGATGCCGATGCCGGCCGATTCCAACAGCAACGGCGACATCTTCGGCGGCTGGATCATGGCCCAGGTCGACCTCGCCGGCGCCGTGCTGCCGGCGCGCATCGCCAAGGGCCGCATCGCGACCGTGGCGGTCAACCAGTTCATCTTCAAGCAGCCGGTGTCGATCGGCGACCTGCTGAGCTTCTATGCGCGCGTCGAGCGCATCGGCCGCACTTCGATCACGGTGCATGTCGAGGTGTATGCCGAACGCAACCCGGCCGAACCGGTGGTGGTGAAGGTGACCGAGGCCAGCCTGACCTACGTGGCGATCGACCACCAGGGGCAGCCGCGCGAACTGCCGCCGCGCTGAGACGCGGGCCCGCGCCTTCAGCCGTTCGCGCGCAGCCGGCGCTGCAGCCGCCAGCCCAGCAGCAGCGCAATGACGACGGCGTAGATCGCGACCTCGCCGAAGTTGTTCTTCGCCGCCTTCATCCAGAAGAAGTGCAGCAGGCCCAGCAGCACGACGACGTAGACCAGCCGATGCAGCGCCTGCCAGCGCGCCGGGCCCAGGGCCTTGATCGCGCGGTTGAACGAGGTCGCCGCCAGCGGCACCATCAGCAGGAACGCCAGGAAGCCCACCAGCGCGAACGGGCGCTTCGGAATGTCCTTGGCGATCGTCGCCAGGTCCAGGCTCATGTCCAGCCAGGCATAGCTGAGGAAGTGCAGCACGACGTAGAAGAAGGCGAACATACCCAGCATGCGCCGAAAGCGCGCCAGCGCGGCCTGGCCGGTCCAGACGCGCAGCGGCGTGACGGCCAGCGTGATGCACAGGAAGCGCAGGGTCCAGTCGCCGGTGGCACGGATCAGGGCCTCGGCCGGATTGGCGCCCAGCGTGTTGGCGAGGGCGCCGTAGAGGAGCCAGCCGAAGGGCAGCAGGCACAGCACGAAGAGCAGCGGCTTGGCGGCGGGATGCAGCCACGCCGACGCCGGGCGTCGCGAGGCCCGGGCGGCGCCGGTGTCGGGCAGGACGGCGCTCATCGCGGCGGACGATCAGTAGTTCTTCGCCAGGTCCATGCCGGCGTAGAGCTGCCCGACCTGGGCCTCGTAGCCGTTGAACATCTGCGTCGGGCGCTTCTTCTGGAACAGGCCGTCCTCGCCGATGCGGCGCTCGGTCGCCTGGCTCCAGCGCGGATGGTCGACCTTGGGGTTCACATTCGAATAGAAGCCGTATTCCTGCGCCGCGGCCCGCGTCCAGGCCGACACCGGCTGCTTCTCGACGAAGCGGATCTTGACGATGGACTTGGCGCTCTTGAAGCCGTACTTCCAGGGCACGACCAGGCGCACCGGCGCGCCGTTCTGGTTGGGCAGCACCTCGCCGTACATGCCGAAGGCCAGCA
>CAZUUU010000009.1:0-45272 GCA_964622685.1 uncultured Methylibium sp. | reverse complement strand
TTGGCCTGGGCCTGCAACTCGTCGGCCGCATCGGCGGTGGCCTCGGCGCGGCCCTTGAGCTTCTCGTAGGCCGATTCGCGGTCGACGACCTTCTCGTAGACGCCGGCGACCAGCGACGACTGGATCAGCTTCTGGCGCTGCTCGGGCGTGATCGGGCCGATCTGGCTGCCGGGCGGGATGACGAAGACGCGCTGCGTGATGCCGGGGCGGCCCTTCTCGTCGAGCAGGCTGACCAGGGCCTCGCCGACCGCCAGTTCGGTGATCGCCGCGCCGATGTCCAGGCCCGGGTTCGGGCGCATCGTCTCGGCGGCCGACTTGACGGCCTTCTGGTCGCGCGGCGTGAAGGCGCGCAGCGCGTGCTGCACGCGGTTGCCCAGCTGGCCCAGCACGGTGTCGGGCACGTCCAGCGGGTTCTGCGTCACGAAGTAGACGCCGACGCCCTTGGAGCGCACCAGCCGCACGACCAGCTCGATGCGCTCGATCAGGGCCTTGGGCGCCTCGTTGAACAGCAGGTGGGCCTCGTCGAAGAAGAACACCAGCTTGGGCTTGTCGGGATCGCCGATCTCGGGGAGCGTCTCGAACAGTTCGCTCAGCATCCACAGCAGGAAGGTCGCGTACAGGCGGGGCGAGCTCATCAGCTTGTCGGCGGCCAGGATGTTGATGACGCCCTTGCCATCCACCGTCTGCATGAAGTCGCCGATGTCGAGCATGGGCTCGCCGAAGAACCTGTCGCCGCCCTGTTCCTCGACCTGCATCAGGCCGCGCTGGATCGCGCCGACGCTGGCCGCGCTGATGTTGCCGTACTCGGTCTGGAACTGCTTGCCGTTGTCGCCCACGAACTGCAGCATCGCGCGCAGGTCCTTCAGGTCCAGCAGCGCCAGCCGCGAGTCGTCGGCGATCTTGAAGACGAGGCTCAGCACGCCCTGCTGGGTCTCGTTGAGCGCCAGCATGCGGCCCAGCAGCAGCGGGCCCATGTCGGACACCGTGGCGCGCACCGGGTGGCCCTGCGCCTTGGTGTCAGTCGCGAACACGTCCCACAGCGTCGCCGGGCAGGCGAAGGGCGCGGGCGCCTCGAGGCCGCGGTCCTTCAGCACCTTGGCGATCTTGTCGCCGATCGTGCCGGCCTGGGCGATGCCGCTCAGGTCGCCCTTCACGTCGGCCAGGAAGACCGGCACGCCAATCTTGCTGAACTGCTCGGCCAGCGCCTGCAGGGTGATGGTCTTGCCGGTGCCGGTGGCCCCGGTGATCAGGCCGTGACGGTTGGCGAGCTGCGGAAGCAGCGCGCATTCGACGTCGCCGTGCTTGGCGAGCAGGAGCGGTCCGGCCATGAGAGGGTTCCTTGCAAGGGTGTCGAATAAAATCGCCGCAATCCTAAGCTTTCCGAATCGAGAACAACATGGCCGGCCACTCGAAATGGGCCAACATCCAGCACCGCAAGGGCCGACAGGACGAGAAGCGCGGCAAGATCTGGACCCGCATCATCCGCGAGATCACGGTGGCGGCCCGCCAGGGCGGTGGCGACACCTCGATGAATCCGCGCCTGCGGCTGGCGATCGACAAGGCCAAGGCGGCCAACATGCCGGCCGACCGCATCAAGTACAACGTCGACAAGGCCTCGGGCAACCTCGAAGGCGCCAACTACGAGGAGATCCGCTACGAGGGCTACGGCATAGCCGGCGCGGCGATCATCGTCGACACCATGACCGACAACCGCGTGCGCACGGTCGCCGAGGTGCGCCATGCCTTCAGCAAGTACGGCGGCAACCTGGGCACCGACGGCTCGGTGAGCTTCCAGTTCAAGCACTGCGGGCAGTTCGTCTTTGCGCCCGGCACCTCCGAGGACAAGGTCATGGAAGTGGCGCTCGAGGCCGGCGCCGAGGACGTGGTCACCGACGATGACGGCGCGATCGAGGTGCTGTGTGCGCCGCCGGACTTCGAGGCGGTCAAGGCGGCGCTCGAGGCCGCCGGGCTGAAGGCCGAAGTCGCCGAGGTCACGATGCGCGCCGAGAACACCATCCCGCTCACCGGCGAGGACGCGCAACGCATGCAGAAGCTGCTGGACGTGATCGAGGACCTGGACGATACGCAGGCGGTCTATCACAACGCCGAGATGAGTGATCAGTGACTGGTGATCGGTGATCTGTGGGAACGCACCGAGATCTCGACGCCTGGAAGCTGGCGATGGCGCTGGTGAAGCAGGTCTATGCGGACACGGCGGGTTTCCCGTCGGATGAACGTTTTGGTTTGGCGCTGCAGATGCGCCGGGCCGCGGTTTCGGTACCGAGCAATATTGCGGAAGGCGCAGCCCGGCGATCCAGCAAAGAGTTCGCGCACTTTCTGAGCATTGCGCTTGAGTCGCTTGCAGAACTGGACACACAGATGGAGCTGGCGATAGCGCTGGGTTTCCTGGAGCAGACATGCAAGACTTTGGAGGCTCGAGCAGATGTTGCAAAGCTTGTGACCGGCCTGCGCCGATCCATCGAGGCCAAGAGCCACCGATCACAAATCACGGATCACTGATCACAACATGAAGGTTCTCGTCATCGGCGGCGGCGGCCGCGAGCATGCGCTGGCCTGGAAGATCGCCGCGTCGCCGAAGGTGCAGATGGTCTACGTGGCGCCGGGCAACGGCGGCACCGCGACCGACGTGCGCCTCAAGAACGTCGCCATCACCGACATCGTGCAATTGGCCGACTTTGCCCAGGCCGAGAAGATCGGCCTCACGGTCGTCGGTCCCGAGGCGCCGCTGGCGGCCGGCGTGGTGGACCTGTTCCGCGCGCGCGGGCTGCGCGTCTTCGGGCCGACGCAGGCGGCCGCGCAGCTCGAGAGCTCCAAGGCCTTCAGCAAGGACTTCATGAAGCGCCACGGCATCCCGACCGCGGCCTACGAAACCTTCTCCGATGCCGCGGCGGCGCATGCCTATGTCGACGGCCGCGGCGCGCCCATCGTCGTCAAGGCCGACGGCCTGGCGGCGGGCAAGGGCGTGGTCGTGGCCTCGACCACGGCCGAGGCGCATGCGGCGATCGACTGGATGCTGGGCGCCGGCGGCGACAAGCTGGACGTCACGCACAACAGTGGCGGCGCGCGGGTCGTCATCGAGGACTTCCTGGCCGGCGAGGAAGCGAGCTTCATCGTCATCGCCGACGGCAAGCACGTGCTGGCGCTCGCGACCAGCCAGGATCACAAGCGCCTGAAGGACAGCGACCAGGGCCCCAACACCGGCGGCATGGGCGCCTACTCGCCGGCCCCGGTGGTCACGCCCAACATCCATGCCCGTGTCATGAAGGAGATCATCCAGCCCACGCTCGACGGCATGGCCAAGGACGGCATCCCGTACACCGGCTTCCTCTACGCCGGCCTGATGATCGACGCGCAGGGCCACGCGAAGACGCTCGAGTTCAACTGCCGCATGGGCGACCCGGAGACGCAGCCCATCATGATGCGGCTCAAGAGCGACCTGCTGGATGTGCTGACCCACGCGGCCGATGGCACGCTGGATCAGGTCGAGCTGCAATGGGACCGTCGCTTCGCGCTGGGCGTCGTGATGGCTGCGCACGGCTATCCCGAGCATCCGCGCAAGGCCGACGTCATCACCGGCCTGCCGGCCGAGACGGACGACGCGATGGTCTTCCACGCCGGCACCACACGCCTGAGCAAGGACCTGGTGACCAGCGGCGGCCGCGTGCTGTGCGTCACGGCGCTGGGCGAGTCGGCCAAGGTCGCGCAGGTGCGCGCCTACGAGGCGTTGTCGACGATCCGCTTCGACGGCATGCAGTACCGGCGCGACATCGGGCACCGCGCGATCAAGCGGTGACGGCCACGGCGATCCGCTTCCAGGGCAACCGCACCGCGCAGGTCCTGTTGCGCGCCGCCGGCTGGCGCGTGCGCTTCGACGGCCTGCCGGCACTGCAGGGCGTGATCATCGTCTACCCGCACACCTCGAACTGGGACTTCCCGGTGGGCCTGCTCGCCAAGTGGGCGATCGGCCTGCCGGTCAGGTTCTGGGGCAAGGACAGCCTGTTCCGCTATCCGGTCTTCGGCCGCTGGATGCGCGCCGTCGGCGGCATCCCGGTCGACCGCAGCGCGCCGCAGGGCGTGGTGCAGGTGATGGCCGAGCGCTTCCGCGCGGCGCGCGCGAACGGCCAGCTGTTCTGGCTGGCGCTGTCGCCCGAGGGTACGCGCAGCTACCGCGACCACTGGCGCTCGGGCTTCTACCACCTGGTGCTGGCGGCCGACGTGCCGCTGGGCCTGGTCACGCTGGACTGGGGCCGGCGCGAGGTCGGCGTCGGCCCGTTCATCCGCCTGAGCGGCGACGCGACGCACGACCTGGCGCTGATCGCCGACCACTTGAAAGGCGTGCGGGGCCGCCGCCCGGAGCGCGCCGCGCCTGTCACACTCGCAGCCCCATGATCGACACCGCCACCGTTCGCAGCTATCTCCTCGGCCTGCAGTCGCGCATCGTCGCCGCGCTCGAGGCCGAGGGCGGCCAGCCCTTCATCAGCGACGGCTGGACACGCGAGCCGGGCGGCCCGCTCGAAGGCGACGGCCTGTCGCGGCTGATCGAGGGCGGTGCGCTGCTGGAGCGCGGCGGCTGCAACTTCTCGCACGTCAAGGGGCGCAAGCTGCCGCCGTCGGCGACGCAGCACCGGCCCGAGCTGGCGGGCGCGCCCTTCGAGGCGCTGGGCGTGTCGCTGGTCTTCCATCCGCGCAACCCGCACGTGCCGACGGTGCACATGAACGTGCGCATGTTCGCCGCGCACAAGCCGCTCGAAGGCGGAGGCACAGAGACCGTCGGCTGGTTCGGCGGCGGCATGGACCTCACGCCCTACTACGGCGTCGAGGAGGACGCGGCGCACTTCCACGCGAGCTGCCGCGACGCGCTGGCGCCCTTCGGCGACGACAAGTACCCGCGCTTCAAGCAGTGGTGCGACGAGTATTTCTTCCTCAAGCATCGCAACGAGCCGCGCGGCATCGGCGGCGTGTTCTTCGACGATTTCTCCGAGCTCGGCATGGAGCGCAGCTTCGAGATGACGCAGGCGGTGGGCGACGCGCTCGTCGCCGCCTACCTGCCCATCGTGCAGCGCCGCCGCGACACGCCCTACGGCGAGCGCGAGCGCGAGTTCCAGGCCTACCGCCGCGGCCGCTACGTCGAGTTCAACCTGGTGTGGGACCGCGGCACGCTGTTCGGCCTGCAGTCGGGCGGGCGCACCGAGGCGATCCTGATGTCGATGCCACCCTCGGTGACCTGGCGCTACGACTGGCACCCCGAGCCCGGCACGCCCGAGGCGCGGCTGTACACCGACTTCCTGCGGCCGCGGGACTGGGCTTGAGCACGGCCTCGCGGATCGGCTTGTTCGGCGGCAGCTTCGACCCGCCGCACGTCGGCCATCTGCAGCTGGCGCGGACTGCGCTCGAACACCTGGCGCTCGACGAACTGTGCTGGGTCCCGGCGGGCCAGCCCTGGCAGCGCAAGCACCGCCTGGCCGGCAGCGCGCATCGCGCGGCCATGGTCGGCGCGGCGATCGCCGGCGAGCCGCGCTTCCTGCTCGACGAGCGCGAGCTGCGCCGCAGCGGCCCCAGCTACACCCTGGACACCGTGCGCGAGCTGCAGGCCGAAAGGCCCGACGCCGAGCTCTACCTGCTGATCGGCGAGGACCAGTACCAGCGCCTGCCGACCTGGCACGCCTGGCGGCAGCTGGTCGGCCGCGTCACCCTGGCCGTCGCCGGCCGCGGCGCGGTGCGGCCACCGCCGCCGGCCCTGGAGGCCGTGCCGCACCGCGTCGAACGCCTGCCCATGCCACCGGTCGACGTCTCGGCCACCGCGATCCGTGCGCACCTGGCGGCCGGCGGCCCGGCGCAGGGCTTGGTTCCCGCGATGGTGCCGGCCGAAGTCGCACGCTATATTGACCGCCACCACCTCTACACCGACCGGAACGACCCCGATCCGGCATGAACACGGAGACTGCCCCGCAGCACATGGACATCCGCAAACTGCAACGCGCCATCGTCGATGGCCTCGAGGACGTGAAGGCCCAGGACATCCAGGTCTTCAACACCGAGCACCTCTCGCCGCTGTTCGAGCGCGTGATCGTCGCGTCCGGCACCAGCAACCGGCAGACCAAGGCCCTGGCCGCCAGCGTGCGCGATGCAGTCAAGACCAAGGGCTTCCCGGTCATGCGCACCGAGGGCGAGGACAACGGCGAGTGGATCATCGTCGACTGCGGCGCGGCGGTCGCGCACATCATGCAGCCGGCCATCCGCCAGTACTACCACCTCGAGGAGATCTGGGGCGGCAAGGCGGTGAAGATGAAGTTCGGCGAGGTCACGACGCGGCTGGTGAAGGCCTCCGAGCCCGAGGCGCCGGCCCGCCGGGCGTCGGGCCAGAAGGCCGCGCCGGCGAAGTCCTCGTCCGGGAAGTCGGCTGCCGCGAAGAAGCCCGCTGCGGCGAAGCAGCCCGCGCCCGCCAGGAAGCCGGCGGGCAAGACCACCGCCAAGACCGCCGCCAGGAAGGCGCCGGCCGCCGCCGGCCGGACGCCCGCCCGCAAGGCCCCCGCGAAGACCTCGCCGCGCCCCGCGGCGCCCGCTCGCAAGAAGGCCGCGCCGGCCCGCAAGGCCACCCGGCGCACATGAAGCTGGCGCTGGTCGCCGTCGGCCAGCGCCTGCCGGACTGGGCCGACGCGGCCTGCGCGGACTACCTCAAGCGCTTCCCGTCCGACTGGCGCGTGGAGCTGAAGGCCGTGAAGGCCGAGCCGCGCACCCAGGGCAAGACCGTGGACGCGATGAAGGCCGCAGAGGCGCAACGGATCGAGGCGGCGATGCCGAAGGGCGCGCGTCGCGTCGTGCTCGACGAGCGCGGCACGCGGCTGACCACGCAGCAACTGGCGGCGCGCCTGCTGGCCTGGCAGCGCGACGGTCGCGACGTCGCGCTGCTGATCGGCGGGCCCGACGGGCTGTCCGACGAGCTGAAGGCCGCGGCCGACGAGAGCCTGCGGCTGTCGGACCTGACCCTGCCGCATGCGTTCGCACGCGTCTTGCTCGCCGAGGCGCTGTACCGCGCCTGGTCGGTCAACGCCGGGCATCCCTACCACCGCGATTAGTCGTCGGACGACACCGTGACCAAGCTCCTCTACCTGGCCTCGCAGAGCCCGCGCCGGCGTCAGCTGCTGACGCAGATCGGCGTGCGCCACGAGCTGCTGCTGCCCGGGGCCGACGAGGACAGCGAGGCGCTCGAGCGCGCCATCGCGGGTGAGCCGGCCGCCGCCTACGTCGAACGCGTGACGCTGGCCAAGCTGGCAGCGGCGCGCGAACGCCTGACGAAGCGCGGCCTGCCGGCAGCGCCGATCCTGTGCGCCGACACCACGGTAGTGCTGGGCGAGGGCGCGGACGAACGCATCCTGGGCAAGCCTTCCGACGACGAGGACGCAGCCCACATGCTCGAGGCGCTGTCGGGCCGCACGCACCGCGTGCTGACGGCGGTGGCGGTGGCCGAGGGACCGCATCCGGCCTTCCCGCCGCATGTGCTGGTGCAGCAGTCGGTCGTGCGGCTGCGGGTGCTGGCCAGCGACGAGATCGTGCGCTACGTGGCCAGCGGCGAGTCGCAGGGCAAGGCCGGCGCCTACGCGATCCAGAGCCAGGCCGGCGCGTGGATCGAGCACATCGAGGGCAGCTACAGCGGGATCATGGGGTTGCCGCTGTTCGAGACGGCGCAGCTGCTGCGGCCGCTGGGCTGGCAGTTCTGAGCCAGGCGGGGCTTCGACAAGCTCAGCCCGAACGGGCACGGCGCGACGAGCCGTTCGCCCTGAGCCTGTCTTGCCGATCGTCCTGAGCCTGTCGAAGGAAGGGCTGCCGCGGCCGAGCGCCATACTAGGCAGCTATGCAGGACATCCTCATCAACTGGTCGCCCCAGGAGACCCGCGTCGCGATCATCGAGAACGGCGCGGTGCAGGAACTGCACCTGGAGCGCACGCTCGAGCGCGGCTTGGTCGGCAACATCTACGCCGGCCGCGTGGCGCGGGTGCTGCCGGGGATGCAGAGCGCCTTCATCGACATCGGCCTGGAGCGAGCCGCCTTCCTGCACGTCGCCGACCTGCATCGCGACGAGGTCCCGGGCCGCGAGGCGGCCACGCCGCCGCCGATCGAGAGGCAGGTCTTCGAGGGCCAGACCCTGGTGGTGCAGGTCATCAAGGATCCGATCGGCAGCAAGGGCGCGCGGTTGTCGACGCAGATCAGCATCGCGGGCCGGTTGCTGGTCTTCCTGCCGCAGGACGACCGCATCGGCATCAGCCAGAAGATCGGCTCGCACGAGCTGCGCGAGCAGCTGCGCAGCCGCATGCTCGCGCTGGCCGGCGATGGTCCCCAGGGCAAGGAGGGCGGCAAGGGCGGCGGGTTCATCCTGCGCACCAACGCCGAGGAGGCGACCGACGCCGAGCTGGCCGACGACATCGCCTACCTGCGCAAGACCTGGGCCGCGATCCGTGAGCGGGCTTTCAAGGCCGCGCCCGGCACGCTGCTGCACCTGGACCTGAGCCTGGTGCAGCGCGTACTGCGCGACCTGACGCACGACCAGACCCACTCGGTGCGCATCGACTCGCTGATGCAGTACGGCCTGCTCAAGGCCTTCGGCGAGCAGTACACGCCGACCTCGGTCGCCCGGCTCGAGCATTACAGCGGCGAGCGGCCGATCTTCGACCTGTACGGCGTCGACCAGGAGATCGAGCGCGCGCTCGCGCGGCGCGTGGACCTCAAGAGCGGCGGCTACCTGATCATCGACCAGACCGAGGCGCTGACGACCATCGACGTCAACACCGGCGGCTACGTCGGCGCGCGCAACTTCGACGACACCATCTTCAAGACCAACCTCGAGGCGGCGCAGGCCATCGCCCGCCAGCTGCGGCTGCGCAACCTGGGCGGCATCATCATCCTCGACTTCATCGACATGGGCCGGTCCGAGCACCAGGACGCGGTGCTGGCCGAGCTGCGCAAGCAGCTCGCGCGCGATCGCACGAAGATCACCGTCAGCGGCTTCACGCAGCTGGGGCTGGTCGAGATGACGCGCAAGCGCACCCGCGAGAGCCTGGCCCACCTGCTGTGCGAACCCTGCCCGACCTGCCAGGGCAAGGGCCAGGTCAAGACACCGCGCAGCGTCTGCTACGACATCCTGCGCGAGATCCTGCGCGAGGCGCGCCAGTTCAATCCCAGGGAATTCCGCGTCGTCGCCAGCGCCGCCGTCGTCGAGATGCTGCTCGACGAGGAAAGCCAGCACCTGGCCGGCCTCTCGGACTTCATCGGCAAGCCGGTGTCGCTGCAGACCGAGCCGAGCCTGTCGCCGGAGCAGTACGACATTGTTCTGATGTGAGGTTTCACGGCGTCTCACGCCGACCCACTCGCCACCCGCAAACCCGCATGAATCCTGGCGATTTCGGGTTTCAGCGCTTCACCAGGACTCTTGAAGTCCCACCCTGTTCCACCAGAATTTGGTAGCTGGAATGGTAGCTAGAGTGGTAGCTGCGATCCGGTGCCAAGGAGCTGGGCATGGCAGGAGAGCGGGGCAGGCTGACGGACCTTCAGATCCGGCACTGGATCAAGGCGGGCGAGCCGCTCGCCAAGGCTGACGGTGGTGGGCTGACCTTCACCCTATCGGCCGGCGGCGCGGCGGGCTGGGTGCTTCGCTACAGCCACGGTGGGCGCCGCCGCGAGCTGACCATCGGCCGCTACCCCGACATCGGCCTGGCCGACGCGCGCGGCATCGCCACCATCAAGCGCGCCGAGGTCATGCAGGGCCGCAACCCGGCTGCGGACAAGCAGAAGGCCAAGGCCACGGCCGCGAAGGACTGGACCGTGCGCGAGCTGGCGAAGGACTACCGCGCCAAGAAGCTGGTGAGCCTGGCGCACAGCACGCAGGTCAGCTATGGCCGGCACCTGAAGCGCGTGGAGAAGAAGCTGGGCGCGCTGACGGTGCGCGAGATCGAGGCCGCCGACGTGGTCGCCCTCATCGAGGCCAGCGACCTGACCTGGGGCGAGTCGAACATGCTGCTGATCACCACCAAGTGCCTGTTCACGCACGCCTGCGGCAAGCGGCTGATCAACGCGAACCCGTGCCACGGGATCATGTTGTCGGCGCTGCTGGGTGAGAGACCACCCAAGCGACAGCGGCTGATGCTGACTCGGGACGAAATCCAGTTGCTGCTGGGTGCCAGCATGCGACGGCGCAGTGCGCTGGCCATCCGCATCCTGCTGGCCACTGCCGTGCGCAGCGCCGAGATCTACCAGGCGAAGTGGGCGGATGTCGACCTGGACGGTGCGCAGTGGCACATCCCGAAGAGCAAAACCGGCGCGGCAACGGACATCCCGCTGGCCCCGGTTGTCGTCGACTGGTTCAAGGAACTGCGCACGCTGGCCGGCGAGTCGGCCTACGTGCTGCCCGCGCACTCACGCAGCCGAGCCGCGCGTCACGGCGGCGACACCCACCTCAACAAGGACACTCTGCGCGAAGCCATCGACCACTGGCTGCGGACCGAGGAGCCTGCCGTGCGGCGCTTCACGCCGCACGACCTGCGCAGCACGGTGAAGTCGCACCTGCGCGCCCTGGGTGTGCCGCGGGACATCTCGGAGATGTGCCTGAATCACAAGCTGTCGGGTGTCGAAGGGATCTACGACCGGCACACGTACTTTGAGGAAAGGCGAGAGGCGCTGGAGAAGTGGGCGGAGTTCCTGGAGCGCTGCGAGGCGAAGCAGCAACCGCTGTAGCAAAGGTTCGCGGCATCCGGGCAGAAGGTCCGCCGGGGCTTCGCACAGGTAGTCTGACGTACGAGCGGGAGGCTGCTCGAGTGGTGGCCAAGACTAGTTGCTGTCGCTCGGCGACCTCACGCCGAGCGCCGGCGTGAGCCGCAAGCTGACGTTCGTTGCAGCGCACTCTTGCAAGCGTCGACCACGTCCGGTCGGACCTCGTCGCCTTTCTGCCGACATGTGAGCGACGCGGCCACGCCCCGGCTACCTTGCCGAAACGCAGAGATCGACATATGCTCTGACATATGCCACACCAACCCTCGGAGGCCCAGGTGACTGAGCGCCACGCCGCGTTGTTCCGCAACGGCCGTAACCAGGCGGTCCGGATTCCTCGTGAACTGGAAATGGAAGGGTCGGAGGTGCTGATTCGCAAGGAGGGCGACAGCCTCATCCTCACGCCCATCCGCAAGCACAAGCTGCGTGACCTCTTGGCGTCGTGGGCCCCGATGGACGACGCTCTGCCCGAAGTGGAAGACCTGCCGCCCCAGCCGCGGGATGCCCTGTGATGGCCGTCCCTCAAGAGAGGCCGCGCACGCTGCCCTGCATGCTCGATACGAACGCGCTCTCCGAGCTGGTTCGCAACCCCCACGGCACCCTGGCCCAGAAACTGCACGCGCTGGAACCCGACACGGTGTGCACCAGCATCGTCGCGGCGTGCGAGCTTCGCTTTGGCGCACAGCGCAAGGGCTCGGCACCGCTCACGCAGCGGGTGGAGCAGCTGCTGCAAGCACTGACCGTGCTGCCGCTGGACACGCCGGCCGACGAGCACTACGCCGACATCCGCGCCACGCTGGAGCGCAGCGGCACCCCCATCGGCAGCCACGACTTGTTCATCGCGGCCCATGCGCGGTCGCGCGGCATGACGCTGCTCACGCGGAACCTGCGCGAGTTCCAGCGTGTGCCCGGCTTGACCGTTGAGGACTGGCCAACCAGCGCGGCGTAGTCGCACGGGCAACAGGGGGAAAATAAAAAGTGCAAGACGTCTTCGATTTCCGCAACCGCCTCATCGACGAGTACGCGGCCTTTTCGCGCAGCTTCTCGCGCATCGCCGCCGACGACCTGGCCGCGCAGGTCGACGAGGAGTACGCACGAGGACGCTACTGGCCTGAGCCGCTCATTCAGATCAATCCCAACTACAAGCGCGACGGCACAGTCCAGAAGCTCGTCAAGGACGGCAGCCTGCATCCAGCGTGCGCAGCGCTGTTCCAGACTGGCAAGGTCGAAGGCAAGCCGTCTGACCTGCATCTCTACAAGCATCAGATGCAGGCCATCGCCAAGGCCCAGAACCACCAGAGCTACGTTGTCACCACCGGTACCGGCTCGGGCAAGTCGCTGTCATTCTTTATCCCGGTCATCGACCGCATCCTCAAAGCCAAGCAGGCCGATCCCACACCGCGCACGCGGGCCATCGTCATCTACCCGATGAACGCGCTGGCCAACAGCCAGCTGGAGGAACTCGACAAGTTCCTTCATGGGTATCCGCTGCAGCCCCAGAAGCTGCTGCCTGCGCTGGCCCCGCGCTTGGCCGTGCGTTGGATCATCGGTTTGCTGCAAAGAGGGCAGTTTGGGGAGCCGCCGGCCGAAGGCCGCTCAGCCGCGGGCTGACTGGCGGGTGACGGCGATGCCGGGCGCGTCGCACCACCGCCGACACGAGCGTCGCGGATCATCCGATGCAGCTGCGGTCCGTCGATCAGTTTGACGTTGCGCCCTTCGGCGAACTGCTTCGCCTCATCGGTGTATCGCCCTGAGGTCACGACGAAACCGCCGGCAGCGCCGCGCGCGGCCATCACGCCATACAGCTCACGCACGACATCGACACCTACCTTGTAGGCGCGCCACTGCTTGCACTGCACCAAGAACTTCTCGCGCCCATTCTGTCCGGGCTTGCTGAGCACCAGGTCGACGCCGCCATCGGCGCCGCCACCACCGGTCTCCACGACCTGGAATCCCTGCAGCCTGAAGGACTCACCGACGAGCATCTCGAATTCCTGCCATCGCATGCCGTTCAAGACATCGGCGCCTTGTGTCTGCGCAACGTCGTTGACCAGTCGCTTGCGCTTGCTGCGTCGCCATGCCGACAGGCCGGCGCCGCCGAGGCAGATCAAGGGTGCGATGTACTGGCCGGCGGTGGCCAGGCCCTTCCAGATCGAGGCACTGACCGTCGCGCCGATCTGACCTGGCTGGGCCGACACCACGATCGGCTGAACTGCTACGGCATGCAGGACCAGATAGCTGGCCACAGCCAGACCGACCCCGGCCCACCAGGGCAGCAGCGCGACCAGGTCCATCAAGTCTTCGGCTGGGCTCGTCTTTCCGCGTCTTGCCATTTGTTCCGCTCTCCCTTGTGATTGCCCTTTTACCAGGCTATGCGTTCTGTGCCGGACACAACGGGGCGGACTTCATGTCTGGCCCGGGCTGGAGACGCTGCCGTACAGGATGCGCCGGGCGAAGGCGTGTCATGTCGAGTTCGAGCCGTCTGTCTCCTCAGCGGCCGCGGGGCGCGTGTCCGTCTCGTCGCGGGCAGCAACTGACCGACCCAAATACATGCCTGCGATCCTCGTACGCCCGTGTCCGAGCCGCTGGGCGATCTCCTGCCGCGCCTTCGCATCAACCTCCTTGGCGACAGGCTTCCCGCCCGCGACCGGCGGCTTCTCGCCGGTCATCTCCTCGTAGTCCGTCGCCGCTCCCTGATGCCGCAGCCCGTGCGGCGTCACCCCGAGGTCGGCCCGCGTGATGCCGAAGCGCTCCATCACGTAGCGCAGCCGCCGCATCGCGCGCTTCAGGTCCAGTCGAGGGTCGCCGATGCTGTCGTTCGGACCCGGCGCCACCCGGCGGGCAAACTCGATCGCGCTGCGCCGCAGTTCGTTGTCGATCGGGAAGAGCCGCGGCCGGCCACCCTTCGTGCCGCGGTGAACCCGCAGGTACGCGTCCGCCCCCGCGTCGTCTCGGCCCGCCTGTGCGGCGGTAAGCACATCGCTGTTCGGCCGGAACATCAGGCTCTCCTTGAATCGAAGGTGGAAGGCGTGCATCAGTCGCAGCGCCGCCGCCGCGTACCGGTCGTAGCCCTCGACATCGTCGACCACGGTCATGACATCGACGCCCTTCGCGCGCCACGCCTTGTCCTCGGTCGCGTTCTGATGTCGCGCGTACAGCGCCGCGTCGTCGAAGTACGCGCTCATCGGCTTCACCAGCCTGGGCTTGCCGATCCATCCGGTGAAGGTGCGCAGCTGGCTGGCGTAGGTCTGGATCGTCGAGGGCTTCAACCGCCCGGCCTTGACCTCCTGCGCCCAGTGGCCCATCACGCAGTCGACGTGGCGGCCGGTGAACGAGCGCGGGTCGAGTCGATAGCGTTTGGGGTGCTCGCGCAGGAAGCGGAACATCCACACGATCAGGCGCCCGTGCTCGGCGATGGTGTCATAGCCGACGCCCTTGTTGCGGGTGCTGTGCCGCCAGGCATGGCGCGCGAGGATCAGGTTCAGCACGTAGCGCCAGCGCTTCGGGTTGAGCGGGACGCTGTCCAGGTCCGGCTGCTCGTAGGTGCGCGGCCCAAACGGCCGAGGAGAGGGTTTGCGGGTGGGGCGGTCAGAGGTCATCACGTTCTCCAGGAGTCGAGGGTTGTTGGGTTCATCGGGTGACGATCTCGACATCGGCGGTTTCCGGGCGCCGGTGTCGTTGCCAGGTTCGCGGTCGGAAGGCAGGCCTTCGGCCGCACGGAGGTGCGTAAGAGTCATCGCCAGCCAGCACGCGTCGGGCGCGTGGAGGTGCCGGCCCGTCCATCGGGACGAGCCAAGCCCGGTTCAAAGAGAACCGGAGGCGATCCGAGGGCTTGACCCTCGGCGCAGTGCTCTGTGGCACCGCGTACTCAGGGCCTCGCCGGCCCGACTGGCTGCGTCCGCTCCGTGGCGGACGCGCGGGCCGTCCACACGGTCCGCGCCGGCTTCGCACAGAGCGAAGCGCATGCGCGGAGGACCGATGTCATGGCGTGGGTGCGAGGCTGGGGACTCGGGCGACTGCACGCTGCGTGCAGTCGTCGATGGGTTCGAGCTCGGGGCTCACGGTGATCGGGTCACCGTCTCGGCGCGCGCCGCTCGAGGCGGCGGGCGCGATGCTTGACGTGGCGACGGCATGCGTCGCGACACTGGGGCGCGAGTTGCGCCATCGTTGACAGGGCTGGGTTCAGCGCGCGATGCGCTCGGTGGGCCAGCTACCGGCGGTGAGCACGGTCAGTGTCCGCGGCGACGGGGTACTTGCAAACCCCAAAAGTGCCGGTATGTGTGCCTCCAATCGGCCTCAGCGCTTCGTTCGCTCGGGTTGACGGCGTCGATTCCTGCCTCAGGTACCGAACCGATGCAAACGTCGGCTTGATGGTGTGGCTTGTCGCTCTCCACTGCGACGGGAGAACAGCCGGAGCGTGGCTCCGTCGCGGTCCAGGTCGCGGCCTGTGGCCTGGTCTTTCCGCCGGGTTGTGGCCCGCACTGGAGCAGTCCTGCAGTCCCACCGCAATCGCGATCGAGATCGACCGCGGGGCTGGGGCGCGCCTGGACGGGGTTGACGCGGCCCGGTTCGGGCAAACGCTCGGCTTCTCTGTCCGAGGAGCAAGCCATGCCCAAGCACGAACTCATCCGGGGTCGCATCGTCGACGTGCGCCGCCACACCAACGTCCACCTGTACCACCGGCGCCCGCCTGGCCCGAGCGACCGCTACGAACTCTGGCTGCGCGACGACACCGGCCAGGAACTCCAGTTCACGATCCACACCCGCACGATGCCGGCCCGTCGAGGCCACGAGGTCACGGTGATCGAGGTCGTCGATGGTGGGCCGCCGACGGTGGTTGCCCTCATCAACTGGACGACGCTGGAGGCGGCGAACTACGTGGAGATCGATCCGCCGCCGTTGCTGCGCGGGCGGGATCTCGGCGTGTTGATCCTGCTGTGCATCGGTGCGATCTGGTGGTTCGGGAACGCCGCGCCCGGTGTCGCCCTCGCGGCCGGGGTTGCCTGGCTGTCGGTCGCTGTGGCCGCGCGAGCGATGTGGCGTTCGGTTCGGGCAAGGCAGGTCGACGTCACGATCACCAGGGTTGCGCGGGTCGCTCTGCGCGCCGACAGTCCTCTCGACCCATCGCCCAAAGCCTCGGGAAAGGTTGTGGCATTCAGGCGCAAGCGATGAGCCATCGGCCATTCCGAACTCCAACCAGCTTGGAAAGTGAGGTACTCAGATGACAGACCACGACAGCATCGTCCGTGTCGGAGTTGACCTTGCACAGTCGGTTGTGCAGGTGCATGCGGTAGACGCCGCGGGCAACGTGGTGGTTGCCAGGCAGCTCCAACGATCCGGGTTGATCCCATGGTGCAAGCGGTTGCCTGAGGGCTGCCTCGTCGCGTTCGAGGCATGCTCTGCCGCCCATCACCTGGCTCGGCAACTCAGCGCAGTGGGCCTGGTCCCCAGGCTGATCGCACCCTGCTTCGTGGCGCCGTATCGAATGACCGGAGCGACCGGGAAGAACGACGCCACCGATGCAGAGGCCATTTGCGAGGCAGCATGCCGGCCTCGTATGCGATTCGTTTCCGTGAAGACACCCGAACAGCAGGGATGGCTTGCCATCCACCGCCTGCGCGATGGCTACATCAAGGACCGCACTGCCTGGATGAACCGCGCGAGGGGCGTTCTGTTCGAGTTCGGCATCACGCTTCCGCTCGCCGGCGCGCGGTTCCGCGACGCGCTGCAACAGGCGGTGTCTGCCCGCGACTCGGGCCTTCCGGGAAATGCGAGGCCTGCGCTGCGTCGATGCTGTGTCCATCTGGATCAGATTCAGCGGCAGGTCGCCTGGTGCGATGAGCAGATCGCGAAGCACGCGCGCAGCGACGTGAACGCGAGGCTTGCCATGGAGGTACGAGGAGTTGGCCCGCTGAGCGCCTCGGCGCTTGCTGCGAGCCTCGGCGACTTGACCCAGTTCGGCAATGGGCGGCAGCTCGGCGCCTGGCTCGGCCTGGTCCCGAGGCAGCACTCTTCCGGCGGGAAGCAGAGGCTCGGTCGCATCACGAAGAGAGGCGATGCCTATCTGCGCAAGCTGCTCGTCCTCGGCGCGCGGAGCGCCTTGACGGTCGCGCCCAGACACGACGACGCCGATGCGAGGTGGGCGGTCCAGCTGCGGGAGCGGATCGGCTGGCCCAAAGCCTGCGTAGCCCTGGCAAACAGAAACGCTCGCACCTTGTGGCGTACCCTGGCAAGGCGGAACTCTGCGGGTTCTGAAAGGGAAGATTCGTAGAGGTGCTTCCGCTTTCTCGCGTCGGGCAGTGCCAGCCGTGTCGCACCGCGCTGGCAGGGTCGCCATCGAGGGGCAGTCCGTGCTCGTTTTCGCGGCGGTCGCCGCAATGCTGCGACGATTTATGTCCTGAGCCGGGCTGACCGCTTTTCGATGGCCGACCTGCAAGAAGAACAGCGACGATTCGCTCAAGGGCAGAGGTGATTCGGTGAACAGGGGACAGTCACGCTTCGCGCGATGACGACACAAGTGGTGGGTCACCTCTGCCGGCTCTTTCGCCGGGACGCCGCTGCCATCGGCTGCGGGCTTGAGTGGTGACAGAAACTGTCCATCTTTGACATAGCCTGATATCCTTGCGGCCACGCAGACGAAGGAGCGCAACCATGGGCATGAACGTCAACCTGACCCCGCAGCTCGAGGAACTGGTTCGTTCCAAGGTGGCCTCGGGGCTCTACACCTCCGCCAGTGAAGTGGTCCGCGAAGCGTTGCGCCTGATGGACGAGCAGGACCGCCTGCGCGAGGCCAAGCTCCATCAACTGCGCGACGACGTCCGCCAGGGCATGGCCAGCGGCCCGAGCCAGCCCTGGAGCGCGGAGGAGGTCAAGCGTGAAGGTCGCGCCCGCCGCGCGCGCAAGGCGGCGTAGCGCGCGATGGCGCGCGTGTCCCGCCGGCCGCTGGCCGCGGCCGACATCCTCGACATCTGGGACTACATCGCCGAGGACAGCCTCGATGAGGCCGACCGCTGGGTCGACAGGCTGGACGAGAAGCTTGATCTCCTGGCCACGCAGCCCTTGATGGGGCGTGCCAGAGACGAACTGCTGGCGGGTCTGCGGAGCTTTCCGTTCGGGCGGTACGTCATCTTCTACATGGCGGTGGAGGATGGGGTCGATGTGGTGCGGGTGCTCCACAGTGGTCGCGACGTCGATCTGGCTTTCGGCGAAGACGACTAGTGATGCCTGGACTCCACGGTGAGCAGGTCGACGAGGCAGCGCGTCTGCGTGGTATGGCCCGGCCGCAGAACGACTACTTCGACAGGCTTCATCGTCGCCTGCTCGACGATGGCTACCCACCTCATGAGGCGCTGCGAGCCGTCTTCGAGGCCTATCTCGACGGCAAGCCGCCGCAGCCCACGATGCGCCTCAGCCCGACGCGTGCCGAGCGCGATCGGTGGTTCTGGTCGAGCGGTTTCGTCGGCGTATGCAGCGGCAGGGACTGGGGCAGCGATGCAGGCATCCTCGCGCTGACTCGCTACCTCTCGCAGTCCAAGGTTCTGGTCGACGGGCTTGTGGAGGGCATGGCCCGCTCGGCGCCGGAGGCGTTGGTGGCGGCCATGCGTCGGGCCCGCCTGGTTCTGGCGCCAGATTCACCTCAGCTGCAGGCGCTCCGGGCCGTGCGTACGTTCAGCCCGATCGTGGACGAGTCGGTCCGGGTGCACGACGTGCTGGTGGGAGCCCTTCGGGAGCGAGAAGTCGAGCTGGCCCGCTGCAAGTCGACGCTCGAGGACACGACGGCCTTCGAGCTGCTGGTGCTGGCAAGCCTGTATGCCTACGAGCACCTCGTGCCGCACACGATGACGGGCAAGTCTTTGGTGGAGGAGCGCGGCGATCGACTGGACGTTCACTGGGATGCGATCAACGACCTGCTGACCTGGAAGCTGCGGACGACACAACGAGAGACCTTGAAGCTCGACGACGAGGTCATCGGCGCCTCGCTGAAGCGATACCTGTCTCCGCTTCTGTTCCCTGATCGTGAGCCACCGACCGAGCTCGTGGTCAGGCTTCAAGCCTTTGCGGGCCTCCTGGCGGCGCAGATCGAGCTGAACGCGTTCCTGTCCCGCAGCGTCCACGCGCACTGCTTCGACGACTCGGTGCGCTTCGTTCTGGTCGACAACCGCCGCCTACTTCTGGAGGAGATCGATCCAGCGGCCAAGACGAAGTGGTTTCGCGACGGCAAGAAGCTGGAGCTGCTGCCGGGCTACTGGCTCCATCGTGCGTTCCATGACTTCGCCGCGTCCGATATGGTTCATGTCCGTATCGGGCGGCCAGAGAACCAGGGCGAGAACAGGCTGGCTTACATCCGTGCCATGGCCACCCAGCTGCGACTACGCGAGGCCTATGGCGTCGCCGATACGGTGACCACGCACACCGGTGAAACCGCCGACATGTTTCAGGCCTTGCTGTCTCTGGAGCTGACGGCACGCTTCTTCATGCTGGACTTCGTCGTGCCGTTCGTGGAAGGCGCCGAGCGGACCGGCGACTGGATCGTGTCGCTCCGCCGGCTCGCGATGGGTGGTCTGATCAACGGTATGCAGAATCGCTTTGCGCTCACCTGGTCGGGCCGCGCCGAGAAGGTCGGCAAGACCACGGGGTGGACGGTCGCGCCGAGCCAGCCTGCGGGAAGTGCCCGCATGGCAGCGGCGATCCTGGACTTCTGGACCCACGACATGGTCTCCGAGGCCGAGCGCCTGCAGAAGGGCGAGCCTGGCCTGGCGCCGAGGCTCATCGAGCGTCCGTATCTCAAGTTCGGACACCAGTTGGTTCAGCTGCCATGGGTGGCCGCCCTGCAGAGCAACAGCACGGCAGCGATCAACAACCTGCGACGGCTGGCGGCGCGGCGTGGTGAAGCCGCCCAGGAAACAAGGCGCATCGAGAGCCAGCTCGCAACGCTGCTGCGTGGGCGAGGATTTCGTGTGCTGCTGAACTGGCAGCCGCCAGCGGAGCGGCGCGATGCCGGCGAAGTGGATGTGATTGCGGCGCTGAACGGGCATCTGTTCGTCCTCGAGGTCAAGTCGACCTACATCCGGCGCTCGATGCATGAGGCCTGGCTGCACGCTTCCACGACCTTGCGCAAGGCCGGATTGCAGTTGCGGCGCAAGGTGGATGTCGTTCAGTGGGTCTTGGGTACGGATGCTGAACTCTGCGAGGCGCTGGGTTTCGCGCGAGGGCAGCCGCCACAGCGCGTTCACGCATGGATCGTGGACACGTCGATCGAGTCGGACCACGAGCGGTTCAGCGGCTTCCTCAAGGTGTCGCTGGAGGAGGTGATCGTGGCGCTGCGTGACGACCGGCACCTGCTTGGTGACCCCGAAGGGCTCTGGTCCGGACAACTGCCGGCCGCGCGTCAGGCGGCGGACCAGGAGCTGCATGCAAGCTTGTACCCAGCGGGGTTCAGTGCAGAGCGGTTCGTCGAGGTGGTGGAGGGTGAACTGGTCTGGGCCGAGTTCGGCGTAGGCCCCGATCCAGCCTAGGGAAAGACAAGGCTCTTTAGAGAAAGTTGACTTGCTCTGTGAGAAGTCCTGTGTACACGGCACGCCCGCCCCCTTGCAGACCCAGAGCCACCGACGACCGCGGCATGACTGGCCAGGCGCGAAGTAATGTGGTCGATGTGGGGCCCTCGCCAGCATCGTTGGCCGCGTCCGCGTTCGTGTCAGCCGGACCGGCGACAATGGAACATTGGCATATCAAGGGACGGATGAGGCGACCATGACCCGCGCGCAGGTGCTGCAACAACTGGCCGCGAGCAAAGCCGAACTGGCGACTCGGTTCGGCGTCACTGGTCTCGCGCTCTTCGGATCGGTGGTCCGGGATGCGGCGCGTGCCGACAGCGACGTGGACGTTCTGGTTTCGTTCGACGGGCCGGCCACGTCGGCGCGGTACTTCGGCGTCCAGTTCTTCCTCGAAGATCTGCTCGGCCGGCCGGTCGACCTGGTCACCAACAAGGCGCTTCGCCCAGAGCTGCGGCCCTATGTCGAACGCGAGGCTGTGCATGTCTGACGGCGTTCGCGAGTGGCGCTTCTATGTCGACGACATGATCGCCTTCGCCGAGAAGGTGCTGGTCTACACGGCTGGGATGGATCAGCCGGCTTTCGTCGCCAACTCGCTGGTCTACGACGCGACGCTGCGCAATCTCGAGCTGATCGGCGAGGCAGCGGCCCACGTGCCCGACGACGTGCGGCAGGCGCACCCTGAGGTGCCTTGGCGCATGGTCATCGCGACACGCAACCGCCTAGTCCACGCCTATCTCGGCATCGACAACGACACGCTTTGGAGCATTGTCGTCACCGACGTCGCTGCGCTCTTGCCGATGCTGCGCGCGGTGCGGTTGGGTTCGCCATGATTCGGGTTCACGCCGACCCACGGGGTCTCGCGAAAGCCCATGCCGTGCAGGTAGCCAGACGGGTAGCTCGAAGCGGCACACGCCCAGGGTGTGAACGCAAGTCGTTGTCCCATCAACGCTTTCCGAATCCGCCCCCTCAATACGACATCGTGCTGCTGTGAAATCGGGCGAGACCTTCGAGCGCATCCTGGTCATCTGCACGCGCCAGATCGGCGACGTGTTGCTGACGACGCCGCTGATCCAGGCGACGCGGGCACGATGGCCGCGGGCGCGCATCGACGTGCTGGGCTTCGCGGGTACGCTGGGCATGCTGCGCGGCAACCCGGAAGTCGGCGAGCTCGTCGAGGTTCAGCCTGGTAGCAACTGGCTGCAGTCGCTGTCGTTGATACGCCGACTGTGGCGCCGCTACGACCTGGCGCTCGTGACGCAGCGGAGTGACCGTGCCCACCTCTACGGCTGGATCGCGGCGCGCGCTCGCTCGGGGCTGGTGCCCGGCAACCGCTCGTTGGCTTGGTGGAAGCGGCTGATCCTGGACCATGCTCTGGTCGTGAACGGTGAGGACACCCACATCGTGGTGGAGAAGCTGCGGCTGCTCGAGCCCTGGGTCGACGCGCCCGCGGCTCGCGTTCCGGACGTCGTGGCGCCGGCCACGAAGCCCTTGCCGCCGGATCTGGCCGGCCGGCTGGGCGCGCGCTACGCCGTCGTGCACATGCCGTCGATGTGGCGCTTCAAGCAATGGCCCCCGCGCCACTTCGCCACCCTGGTGCAGGGTCTGCTGGGCGATGGCCTGCAGGTGGTGCTGAGCGGCAGCGGCGCCGCGGTCGATCAAGCTCGCATCGCGGAGGTCAGGGCACTCGTCGATGCCCCGGGCCTGCTCGACGCCTCGGGCCGGTTGGACCTCGGTCAACTGACGACTTTGTTGGCCGGTGCGGTGCTCTATGTCGGGCCCGACACCTCGATCACTCACCTGGCCGCGGCTTGCTCCCTGCCTGTGGTCGCGCTGTTCGGGCCGACGCAGCCGCAGGTCTGGGGACCCTGGCCCCAGGGCCATGCCGGGCTCCAACCCTGGGTGCCGCGGGCGCTGGCACAGCGCGCGGGGCCGATCGTCATGTTGCAAGGCCCGGGCGCCTGCGTGCCTTGCAGTCGCTCGGGCTGCGAGAACCACGTCGACAGCCGCGCGGATTGCCTCGAGCACCTGGGGCCGGAGCGCGTCCTGGCGGAGGCGCGCGCACTGCTGGCCGCTGTGGCCGGCTGATCACCTGCCTCTCAGCGCGCCGACGTCCGGCTTTTCGACGCTTCGGTGCGTGCGATGCGGCGGGCCCGCCAGTAGCGGCGGTGAAAGATCTGCAGCACCGCTTTCACGCGCAGCGTGGCATTCGGAAAGGCCGAGTGCAGCAGCTTGCGCAGCCGCCAGTCCGTGTCCAGCGCGCCGGCCTCTGCGAAGGCCTGCCATCGTTCGCCCCATGGCGGACGGCGCAGCAGTGTGCGCAGGAAGCGGTCGCGTGCGAGCGGCAACTCCATCAGCGCGCTCATGCGCGGGCCGCATCCGACGACGTCGGCGTCGGCGAGCAGCTGGCGCATCTCGGCCACCATGCGGTCGAGCTGGCGCTCGGTCCAGTGGTTCATGTCCTGGGCGCTGTCGAAGCGCGGCATCATCGACGTACCGCCGCGCCGATAGTGCACCAGCGGCGCATCGACGACCACGGCACCGCCGCTCGCGATGGCGCGGAAGACCATGATCTGGTCCTCGTACGCCACGGCACTGAGCATGTCGCCGAAGCGCTCCATCATGCGCCGGGTGAACGCATGGCTCGCCCCGACGATGTAGGGCCGTTTCACCATCCAGTCGTCGAGTCCGCGCCACCGTGCGAGGTCGTCGACACGGATCACGCCGTGCAGACCGCCCTGAGGATCCATGTCGATCAGGTGGCTCGCGACCAGGTCGGCACGCCGCCCGGTGGCTTCCCAGGCAGCGACGAGGCGGCGCACGCGGTCGGGCGTGGACACGTCGTCGCCGGCTGCGGTGATCAGGAGCTCCCCGCTCGCGAAGCGCAGCAGGTGGTTGTAGTGATCGGCGATGCCGAGATTCCGGGACGGTGGCCTCACGATGACACGGTGCGGTCCGCGGTAGCCAGCCGCCAACTCTTCCAGTCGCTCGCGGCTGCCATCGGTCGAGCCGTCGTCCGACAGGACGATCTCGATCGGCTCACAGTCCTGCGCGAAGGCCGACAGGACGGCGCCATCGAGCAGAGAGCGCTGCTGGTAGGTCAGCACCAGCAGGCTGACCTTCGGAAAGTCGAGGGCACTCATGGCGTTGGCTCTGCTGCCTCCGCGCGGGGGGCGCGGAAGAGGGCAGGCACGCGGGCAACCAGCAGACGCAGATAGGTCCCGATGTAGCCGAAGGCCGTTGACCATTCACCGCGGCGCCGCAAGCGGTTCGCCTCGCGCAGCAACTGGTAGTGCAGCGGCCAGGTGGCGCGTCGCTCGACGTTCTGCAGCAACTCCGTGCGGATCAGCGCCGGCAGGTCCGCGAGGAAGGGCGCATCGGTGGCCGTGGCGCTCATGCCGGTCGCTGCGTAGTCGGCGACCACGACGTCGATCCAGCGCGTCGGACCGCGGAACGCCGCCCGCAAGTTGAAGGCCCAATCTGCGTACAACCGATAGCGCAGGTCGAAGCCGCCGAGCGTGTCGAACAGGCGGCGCCGGTAGAAGACAGACTGCTGGCAGATGTTCGCGCGGACAAGGCGATACAGCGGCATCGGGCCGGCGTAGCGAGCGCCCGGCGCCACGCCGCACAGATTGACGGCCATCATGCGCACGTCGCCGTACACCATCTGGGCGGCCGTCTCGGACTCCAGGCTGCGCGCAACGGCTGCCAGCGTGTCGGGGGCGTGGAGGCAGTCGTCGCCACCCAGGACGAGAAACCAGCGCCCGCGCGACAGCCGCACGCCACGGTTGATGGCGTCGTAGACGCCGGTGTCCGGGCGGGAGTCGACCCGCAATGCGGGCAGGCGGCCGGCATAGTCCTGCGCGACCGCAACGGTCGCGTCGGTCGACGAACCGTCGCTGACGATCACCTCGAAGTCGCGTCGGGTTTGGATCACCAGCGACTGCAGGGCGGCCCCCAGCGTCGCCGCGCTGTTCATTGTCGGCACGACGATCGAAACCAGGGGCGGACCAGGGTCCGCGGTGCCGCTCATGGCATGGCACCGTGGCGCGCGGCCGGGCGACCGCGCAGCCATCGCTTGAGGCGGTGGAAGCGGCGCCGCAACCGCTCGTGCATGGACAAGTCCAGGCCGACCTCGGTATCGGCATGCGCCACGAAAACGGCGTTGCCGTGCATCGGTACCTCGGCGTTGATGGCTGCGAAGCCGACGTTCGCGAAGCGCCACGAAAGCAGAGCCTCGACGTCGGACAACAGGCCCGCGGACTCGTAGACCGCTTCGGTGCTGACCTCGGTGTAGATCAGGCGCACGCGCTCAAGTGTGGCGGCCGATAGAGACTTCAGCACCATGAACTCGGCGCCTTGCACATCGATGATCATCGCGTCGGGGCGTGCGAGGCCGTGCTCGGCCAGAACGGTGTCGAGCCGGCGAGTCTGCACCTCGAGCGTGCTCTGCATGCTGACCTGCGGGAACAGCGTCGTGTGCGTGCCGAGCTTCAGCAGCGAGCTGGACTCGCCGTCGTTGCTGGCGACATTGAAGCTGGCTACACCGTCGTTGTCGGAAACCGCGAAAGGAAACACTCGGATGCGTCGATCGATCTCGGCCAGGCGGTGCAACGCGGCCAGTGGGCCGGGCTGAGGCTCGAACAGGTAGATGTGGCGCAGCGAGGGGAACAGGCGGTCGATCAGCGCGAGTTCCTCGAAGCGGTGAGCACCGATCACGCACAGCACCGTCAGCTGGCGCGACAGGCGCAGGCCGCGCAGCAACTTCAGCAGGTCCAAGTCGTAGACGGACTGACCGACGGGCAGGAGCGAGCGGATGGGCATGCGGAGGGGGCGACGACGGGCGTCGTTGAGGCGGCCGGCGATTTTAGGTCGGGAGCGGGCTGTGACTCAGCCCGACCCGGGTGATGCGGCGCCGCGCGACGCTGCATCTGCGCGCCGGAAACAGAGCAACACGTGATCCTCGAAAAGGCCCGGCTCGCCATGGCTGCGCAGGGGCGCGGTGCGGCCGCGCCGCGCCTGCCACCAGCTGCGCAGTCTCGCCTTCAGCAGCCGGCGGTAGAAGCGCCGCCGCAACCGGGCCGGCGAGCCGCCTTCGACGTCGCCATAGGTGAAGCGGTGGGCGCCGCCGAACTCCAGAGACAGGTCGGACGCCACGGCCCGAGCCCAGACCGGCGAAACGAAGGAGATGTGCTCGGGGAAGCTGCAGTACCAGTACAGGCCTCTGGCCGCGCGCCAGGCCGCCGCGTCGGCGCTTCCTGTCGAGACAATCAGCGTGCCGCCGGGCGCGAGCCGACTCGCGAGCATCGCGACGAAGCCGCGCGGATCGCCGACATGCTCGATCACGTCGACGGCGCAGATGACATCGAAGCTGTCCTCGATCGCTGCCAGGTCCTGGATACGCCGGCCGATGATCGCTATGCCGTGCGCGGCAGCCTTGTCGGCAGCTATGGCCGACGCCTCGATGCCGAACCGACGCAGACCAGTCCCCAGCGAGGCGAGCAGACTGCCGTCGTAGCAGCCGACGTCCAGCACCTTGCCGCCAGGTGGGCAGGTCGATTCGATGAGCCCACGGACCAGCAGCTGGTCCGCCCTCAGCCCGCCCGAAACCCAGATGCTGGCCGAAGCCTGCTCGTACAGCTGCTCGTACTCGGCCATGGGCCGGATCGGATGCCGGAAGACAAGCTCGCAGCGCTGACACCGGTACAACGAACCGCCGTCCCAGGGTGGCTCCAGGGTTTGCCCCGCGAAGACGCTTGCAGGCGGGATGGGCCCGAGGTTGTCCAGCGTCTCGGCCGCGCACTGGCGGCAAACGACGCGCGCCTCGCCTGATGCCTGGGAGGAGCTCACAGGTAGGCCACGTCGACCCAGCCGCCATCCTGCCGCTGCATGTGCATGGCATAGCCGTACGCGGCGCGTTCGCGGGCCGCCCAGGCCTGGGCCAGTGCACGCCGCTCGCGCTTGAAGCGCTTGCGCTGCAGCCAGCCCATGCCCAGCTTCGCGTAGAAGTGATGGCGGTCGCCCAGGTCGGTCTGGCCGGTGTCCATCTTGATGGCCTTTTGCGTGATCGATCCGAAGTGGTGGAGCACCGCGTCGCCGACCGTGCCCACCGGCACGTCGTGGCGCAGGCAGCGCACGAGAAACTCGACATCCTCGCGTCCGCCGAGTTGGCGGTCGGTGTCGGGGAAGCCGATGGTCTCGAAGACCTCGCGCCTCACGGCGAAAGCCACGCCGTGGAACCAGCCGCGCCGCACCTGGCCACGCATCGCCGCGCGAAAGCGCGCGGCGGTGTCAGCGAAGTCATAGTCCAGCGCGCCCTCGAACAACGCCGGACTGACGACCTGCAGGCCGTGCGCTTCCGCGGCATCGAGCATCGCGTCCATGGCACCCGGGCAGGCGACGATGTCGTTGTTCAGCAGCACGACCCAGTCGGCATCGGCCAGCAGCGCACCCTGTGTCCAGGCGCCACCGCAGCCGAGGTTCACGCGGTTGCGGACCTGCCGCAGCTGGCCGTGCTGAGCCAGCCAGGCGGGCGTGTCGTCGCTGCTGGCGTTGTCGATCACGAGGATGGACGCAGGCGGCGTACCGCCGTCGATCAGGCTGTCGACGCACTGGCGCGTGTAGGCCAGCTGGTTCAGCACGGGGATCACGACCAGGTAGCGCATCGCGGGCTCCCGTCAGGTCGCGGGTCGGGGGCTGCGGCCCATCAGGAAGAACTCGTCGTTGGGCCGCAGCGAGATCAGGTTGGCCATGCGGTTCGACAGCCCGAAGAGTGCCGTGATGGCGCCGATGTCCCAGATGTCCTCGTCCGTGAAGCCCTGGTCGCGCAGGCGCTGGAAGTCGCCCTCATCGAGGTTCTGTGCATCGGTGCAGACCTTGAGCGCGAAGTCGATCATCGCGTGCTGGCGCGGCGTGAGGTCGGCCTTGCGCGGGTTGGTGGCCAGCTGGTCGGCGAGCTGCGGCTTCCTCTCGTAGATCCGCAGGATCGCGCCGTGGGCCACCACGCAGTACAGGCAGCGGTTCACGCCGCTGGTGGCGACGATGATCATCTCCTTCTCGCCCTTGGTCAGCCCGGACTCGCGCAGCAGCAGCGCGTCGTGGTAGGCGAAAAAGGCGCGGAACTCGTCGGGCCGGTGAGCGAACCCGAAGAAGACGTTGGGCACGAAGCCGGCCTTCTCCTGCACCGCGAGGATCTTCTCGCGGATATCGTCGGGTAGGTCCTTCAGCTCAGGAACCGGATAGCGACTGATCGGCGGTCTCATCGTCCCTCTCCTCCGGCAGATTGAACTGCAGCGCGTGCAGTCGCGCGAACAGGCCGCCGCGTGCGAGCAGGTGTTCGTGGGTGCCTTGCTCGACGACGCGCCCGCGCTCGAGAACGATCACGCGGTCGGCTGCCTCTACCGTGGACAGCCGGTGCGCGATGACGATCGACGTGCGACCCCGCATGAGCGTGTCGAGCGCGGCCTGCACGGCACGCTCGCTCTCGCTGTCGAGGGCCGATGTCGCCTCGTCGAGCAGCAGGATCGGTGCGTCCTTGTAGATGGCGCGGGCGATCGCCAGGCGCTGGCGCTGGCCGCCCGAAAGCTGGTTGCCGTTGTGGCCGATGCGTGACGCGACGCCCTCGGGCAGCGACTCGGCGAACTCCAGCAGGTTCGCCCCGGCCAGCGCCGCCACGACACGCCCACGGTCATGGCTCTCGCCGAAGCTCACGTTCGCGGCGATCGAGTCGTTGAACAGCACGACATCCTGGCTCACCAGCGCGAACTGCGAGCGCAGGGCGCGCAGGTCCCACGCCGCCAAGGCGACGTCATCGAGCCGGATCTCGCCGGAGGTCGGATCCATGAAGCGCGGCAGCAGGTTGACCAGCGTGGTCTTGCCGGCGCCGGACGGACCAACCAGAGCGATCATCTCGCCGGGCTGGACTTGCAGGCTCACGCCCTCGAGCGCCGCCGCCTGATCGGACCGGTAGCGCAGGCCGACATTGTCCAGCACGAGAGAGCCGCGGGCCCGGCCCGGCGCATGGGTGCCGCCGACCTCGAGCGGCGCGCGATGGGCCAGCGCCAGGCCACGCTCGACCGCCGCGAAGCCGCGCGAGATCGGGCCGGCCACCTCGGACAGATGCTTGAGCGGCGTGATCAGGGCCAGCATCGCCGTCAGGTAGGAGACGAAGGTGCCGACCGTGCCGGCTTCCTGCCGGCTCTGCCACAGCGCCAGGACGATCACGGCCGACAGCGCGCAGGCGGACAGCAACTGCGTGATCGGCGTCACCACCGAAGCGGCGACGGTGGCCTTGAGCATGAGGCGTCGGAGCGCGTTGCTGGCCTGGCCGAATCGCTGCTGCTGGACCGGTTCGGCGTTGTGCAGCCGCACCAGGCGCCAGGCGAGGACGTTCTCCTCGACGACATAGGCCAGTTCGTCGGTGGCCTTCTGCCCGGCGATGGTCACCGTGTGCATGCGGCGGCCGAACACGCGCATCACATAGGCCACGGCCGGGAACAGCAAGGCGATGAAGAGCGTGAGGCGCCAGTTGACCCACAGCAGGTAGGCCAGCAGCGCGGCGACGGTCAGGCTGTCCTTCAGCAGGGTCTGCACGGCGCCCACCAGCAGGGTGGCGCCGGTCTGCAACTCGTAGACCACGGTGTTGATGAGGCTGCTGGCGGTCTGTTGCGCCATCACCTCGGCGCGCGAGCCGAGCAACCGGGCGAACATGGCCGACCGCATGCGGACGGTGCCCTGGTTCGCGGCCCAGGCCAGCGCGTAGTTGACGACGAAGCCGGCGGTTCCCCGAACGAGGAACAGCCCGATGATCGCGACCGGCACGGCCCACAACGGAAAGCCGTCGGGTGCGAAGCCGCCGTCCACCAGCGGCTTCATCATCCAGGCGAGGGCCGTCTCGGTGCCGGCGGCAATGGCCGCGCCGACGGCTGCGGCCACGAAGGCCCAGTGCGTACCGGAGAAGTAGGGCAGAAGCTCGCGCAGGCGGGCGAGGTTGCCGTTATCGGGGGAGGGGGCTTCGGTCGACATGCGGTAGCAGAAGCGCCCGCCGGGGCGGGCCGCCGCGGATTATGCGGGGCGCTGCCTACAATGCGCGCCGGAGAACCCGCCCCCGCATGTCGCTCTCGGTCATCGTCATCACGCGCAACGAGGCGCACAACATCGACGCCTGTCTCGCGTCGGTGGCCTTTGCCGACGAGTGGGTGGTGGTGGACTCGGGCAGCAGCGACGCCACGCGCGAGATCGCCGCGGCACGCGGTGCCCGTGTGCTGAGCTTCCCCGACTGGCCGGGCTTCGGTCCGCAGAAGAACCGGGCCCTCGACGCGGCCGGCGGCGACTGGGTCTTCAGCATCGACGCCGACGAGCGGGTCACGCCGGAACTCGCCGCGCAGATCCGGGTCGCAATGGGGCGGGAGGGTGGCCCGGCCGCCTACACCGTGTCACGACTTTCTTCCTTCTGCGGCACCTGGATGCGCCATGGCGACTGGTATCCTGATTTGGTGGTGCGCTTGTTCCGCCGCGACCATGCACGCTTCACCAGCGACCTGGTGCACGAGCATGTCGTCACCGAAGGTCCGACCGGGGCCTTGAGCGGCCACCTCCTACACGACAGCATGCCCAGCCTCGAGTCCTGCCTCGACAAGATGAACCGCTATTCCAGCGGCCGCGCGCTCGACCGCCACCGCGCGGGCCATTCGGGCGGCTTCGGCAAGGCCGTGGCGCACGGCGTCTGGGCCTTCCTGCGCTCCTACCTGTTCAAGCGCGGCTTCCTGGACGGACGCATGGGCTTCGTGGTCGCCTTCAGCATCGCCGAAGGCACCTACTACCGCTACCTGAAGATGTGGCTGCTCGATCGCCCGGCGATCGATACAGCCGCCCCCCGCACTCCATGAGACTTCGCCCCCCTGACGCTTCCGGGCCCGACGCACTGCGCCGCGGCCTGATCGGCCTGCCGCTGGCGGTCGCGGTGCCGGCGGCGATGGCGCAGTTCCGCGTCGAGATCTCCGGCGTCGGCGCGACGCAAGTGCCGATCGCCATCGCCAGGTTCCGCGAGGAAGACAAGGCGCCGCAGCCGGTGGGCGCGATCATCCGCGCCGACCTCGAGCGCAGCGGCCTGTTCCGCAATCTCGACACCGCCGGCGTGGCGCTCGACGAAGGCTCGCGTCCGGGCATGAGCGACTGGCGCGGCCGCGGCGTCGATGCGCTGGTGGCCGGCTCGGTGGCGCGGCTGGCCGACGGGCGTCACGACGTGCGTTACCGGCTCTGGGACGTCGTCAAGGGCAGCGACCTGGGCGGGCAGGGCTATGCGGTACCGGCGGCGGACCTGCGGCTCGCCGCGCACCAGATCGCCGACGCCGTCTACGAGAAGCTCACCGGCGAGAAGGGCGTGTTCTCGACGCGCATCGCCTACGTCACCAAGGCGGCCGGCCGCCACACGCTGTGGGTGACCGACGCCGACGGCGAGAACGGCCAGACGGCGCTGGCCAGCCCCGAGCCGATCATCTCGCCGGCCTGGTCGCCCGACGGCCGCGAGCTGGCCTATGTCTCCTTCGAGAGCCGCAAGGCCGTGGTCTACGTGCAGGACGTCGGGTCGGGGCGTCGCCGTACGGTGGCCAGCTTCCGCGGGTCCAACAGCGCGCCGGCCTGGTCGCCCGATGGGCGGCAACTCGCGCTGACGCTCAGCCGCGACGGCGGCTCGCAGCTCTACCTGATGAACCGCAGCGGCGAGGACGTGCGACGACTCACCAACAGCGGCGGCGCCATCGACACCGAGGCGGCGTGGTCGCCCGACGGCAAGCAGATCTACTTCGTCAGCGACCGGGGCGGCAGTCCGCAGGTCTACCGCATGCCTGCCGCCGGCGGCAGCCCCGAGCGGGTCACCTTCAACGGCAGCTACAACATCAGCCCGGCGCTCAGCCCCGACGGGCGCAGCATGGCCTTCATCACCCGCGACGGCGGCGCGTTCCGCCTGCAGGTCATGGACCTGGCCAGCGGAACCGTGCGTTCCGTCAGCGACACCAAGGACGACGAGAGCCCGAGCTTCGCGCCCAACAGCCGGCTCATCATCTACGCGACCCGTGACGGGGGCCGCGACGTGCTGATGACGACGACGCTGGACGGGCGCATCAAGGCCCGCCTCGTGTCGACCCAGGCCGACGTCCGCGAGCCGGTCTGGGGGCCTTACGGTCGTTGAGGATCCGCCCGCAGGGCGTGTTTGCATTTGCGTGAAACCAAGCTAGAGAGGAAGCCCATGAAGACGAAGATCAATCGCTCCACCCCGGCCCTGGCCTTGCTGGCCGCCCTGGTCCTGGCCGCCTGCAGCTCGCCGGTCAAGCTCGACGAGCCGGCGGTCGAGAGCCGCACCGCCACCCCGGTGGGCGGTGCAGGTGCCGGCGGCGCCAGCAGCGGCACGAGCCAGTCGCAGGTCGCGAGCGTCGACCTGTCGAAGGACGCGACGGCGGGCCTCGCCAAGGTCGTGTACTTCGACTTCGACAGCTACGTCGTCAAGGACGAATACCGTCCGATCATCGACGGCTACTCCAAGGCACTCGGCGCCGATCGCAAGAAGCGTGTCGTGATCGAAGGCCACACCGACGAGCGCGGCGGCCGCGAGTACAACCTCGCCCTCGGCCAGAAGCGTGCCGAGGCGGTGGCCCGCTCGCTGACCTTGCTGGGCGTCCAGGACGGCCAGGTCGAGTCGGTCAGCTACGGCAAGGAGCGTCCGGCCGCCACCGGCAGCGACGAGGCCGCGTGGGCCAAGAACCGCCGCGCCGAACTGCGCGATCGATAGGACATGGACCACCCCCGTTGCGGCTTCGCCGCTCTCCCTCGAGGGGGCTGCCTGGCTTGGGTGCGCGTCGCGCTGGCTGGGCTCGCGCTGGTGGGTGCGGGCGCTGCGCAAGCGGGCCTGTTCGACGACGACGAGGCGCGTCGCGCCATCCTCGACGTTCGGGCGCGGGTCGAGCAGAGCGACCAGGCGGCCAAGGCCCGCCAGGACGAGCTGAGCGCGCAGGTCGACCAGCTCAAGCGCAGCCTCCTCGAACTCAACGCGACGATCGAGCAGTTGCGCGGCGACCTGGCCCGCCTGCGCGGCACCGACGAGCAGCTGCAGCGCGACGTGGCCGAGCTGCAGCGCAAGCAGAAGGACGTGCAGCAGGGCGTCGACGAGCGGCTGCGCAAGATGGAGCCGCAGAAGGTCACGCTGGATGGCAAGGAGTTCCTGGCCGATCCCGAGGAGACACGGCTGTACGGCGATGCCGTCGGTCTGCTGCGGCAGGGCGAGTTCGCGCCGGCCGTGAACGCGCTGTCGGCCTTCCAGCGGCGTTATCCGACCAGCGGCTACGCCAGCGCGGCGCAGTACTGGTTGGCCAATGCCTACTACGGCAAGCGCGACTACAAGGAGGCGATCCCGGCCTTCCGCGCCCTCGTGAACAGCTCACCCGACCACCCGCGGGCCCCCGAGGCGCTGCTGTCGATCGCCAACTGCCAGATCGAGCTGAAGGACGCGAAGGCCGCGCGCAGGACGCTCGACGAACTGCTGAAGACCTATCCGAAGAGCGAAGCCGCGCAGGCGGGCCGCGAGCGCATCGCGTCGCTGAAGTAAGGACCGCCCGGTGGAAGCGGCTGCGCCGCAGGCGCTGACCCCGGTCGGTGCCGATCTCGAGCGCCGCTTCGGCGGACTCCGGCGGCTCTACGGCGATGCCGGCTACGCGCGGCTGCGGGCAGCGCGCGTCGCGGTGGTCGGCGTCGGGGGCGTCGGCTCTTGGGCGGCGGAGGCGCTGGCGCGCAGCGGCGTTGCGGCGCTGGTGCTGATCGACCTCGACCACGTCGGCGAGTCCAACATCAACCGCCAGGTGCAGGCGCTCGACGCCACGCTCGGGCAGGCCAAGGTGCAGGCGCTGCGCGAGCGGATCGCACAGATCCATCCGGGCTGCGAGGTCCATGCGGTCGAGGAGTTCGCCGGGGCCGGGACCTGGCCCGGCCTCTTGCCGACGACGGTGGACGTACTGATCGACGCCTGCGACCAGGTGCGTGCCAAGGCGGTGCTGGCTGCGTGGGCCCTCGCGCAAGGCGTGGCGCTGGTGACGGTGGGCGCGGCCGGCGGCAAACGCAAGGCGCAGGCCGTGGAGGTCGACGATCTGGCGAACGCGACGCACGACCCGCTGCTGGCGGCCCTGCGCCAGCGACTGCGGCAGCAGCACGGTGCCGCTCGCAAGGGGTCGATCGGCGTGCGCTGCGTGTTCTCGAGAGAACCGGTTCGCGAGCCCGACGGCGCGTGCGATGTGGACGGCAGCCTCAACTGCCATGGCTACGGATCGACCGTCAGCGTGACGGCCACCTTCGGCCTGGTCGCGGCCGGTGAGGCCATCGAGATCCTCGTCGCCGGCGGTGGGTGAGCTTGAGCCGCGAGGTCGGTTCTGCTTATAATGAATGGCTCTACGGCGGGTTGTTAGCTCAGTCGGTAGAGCAGCGGACTTTTAATCCGTTGGTCGCAGGTTCGAATCCTGCACAACCCACCACCGGGCACGAATTCCCGGGCTCTTAGCTCAGTTGGTAGAGCAGCGGACTCTTAATCCGTAGGTCGAGTGTTCGAGTCACTCAGGGCCCACCAGAACGAAAGGCCTCGCACCCACAGGTGCGGGGCCTTTTTCTTTGACGGCCTCCTTGACGGCCGCGCCTCGCCGCTCGTCCTCAGGTCCTGCTGAACTCGATCGCACCCTGAGGCAGCAGGTAGAGCACCAGCGCACGACCGCCGGTGACGGTGGGCTTGTGGGCGCTGCCGGGACCGTAGACCACCCATCCGGCCGGCGCGCCGTCGAAACGCGCATCGCTTTCGAGCGGCATCACCAGGTCGATCTCGCCGTTCGGGTGGACATGGTGCGGGCCGACGCAGTCGTCCATGTCGACGACGTCGACCGAATAGCCGTGCGTCGCCGGCGTCGGCTTGATCACGCGACCGTAGCGGATGCCGCCGGCTTCGCGTGCGCACATCCAGCCGGCGGCGACGCCGCCACGGCAGGCCTCGAAGAGGCTTGCGTAGGTGCTGCTGCCCGGGCCATGGTCGCGGTTCAGCTCGGCCGCCAGCGCTGCGTCGAGTGGTCGGTCGGCGAGGGAGGCGGTGAAGTCGGCAATCAGCGATTCGAAGCGTTCGGGCGTCATCGAGGTTCTCTGCGTGGGCTGCGATGAGAGGCAATATAGTGCATCATCGCTGAGCATGCCTGCCGCAAGGGAGCGCGCAACGATCGCCTTGCTCTCTACTAAAAAATGCACTATGCTGCAGAAACTCAGAAGCAATGCATGATGATGCATGCTTCCTGGTCCAACCCGCCGAGGAGCTCTCATGACCGCCATGCACCCCGCCGAGCAGGCCGCTGTCGCCGCGCCGCCTATCGTCGACTACCGCATCGAGCCCGGGCGCTACAAGCACTGGAAGCTGGCGGTCGACGGCGCGATCGCGACGCTGTCGATGGCCGTCGCCGAAGACGGCGGCATCCGGCCCGGCTACAAGCTCAAGCTCAACAGCTACGACCTCGGCGTCGATGTCGAACTGCACGACGCGGTGAACCGCCTGCGTTTCGAGCATCCCGAGGTGCAGACCGTCGTGCTGACCGGCGGGCGCGACCGCATCTTCTGCTCGGGCGCCAACATCTTCATGCTGGGCCTGTCGAGCCATGCGTGGAAGGTGAACTTCTGCAAGTTCACGAACGAGACGCGCAACGGGCTCGAGGACTCCTCGCGCAACGGCAGCCTGAAGTTCCTGGCCGCGGTCAACGGCGCCTGCGCCGGCGGTGGCTACGAGGTGGCACTCGCCTGCGACGAGATCCTGCTGGTCGACGACCGCTCCTCGGCCGTCTCGCTGCCCGAGGTGCCGCTGCTCGGCGTGCTGCCCGGCACCGGCGGCCTGACCCGCGTGACCGACAAGCGCAAGGTGCGCCACGACCTGGCCGACATCTTCTGCACCAGCGTCGAGGGTGTGCGCGGGCAGAAGGCGGTGGACTGGAAACTGGTCGACGCCATCGCCAAGCCGGCTGCGTTCGCGCAGGCGGTGAAGGACCGTGCGCTCTCGCTGGCCGCGCAGAGCCAGCGACCCGGGCCTGGGCAGGGCGCGAAAGGCGTCGCGCTGACGCCGATCGAACGCACGCTCGACGCCGCCGGCGTGCACTACGCGACCGTCGACGTGCAGATCGACCGCAGCAAGCGCACCGCGACGATCGTCGCCAAGGCACCCGCGGCGCCGCCGCCGCAGGACATCGCCGCGATCGTCGCCGCCGGCGCCGGCTGGTGGCCGCTGCAGTTCGCGCGCGAACTCGACGACGCCATCCTGCACCTGCGCACCAACGAGCTTGACATCGGCACCTGGCTGCTCCGCACGACCGGCGATGCCCAGGCCGTGCTGGCCGCCGATGCGAGCCTGCTGGCGCACCGCGAGCACTGGTTCGTCAACGAGACCATCGGCCTGCTGCGCCGGACCTTCGCGCGGCTCGACGTGTCCTCGCGCTCGCTGTTCGCCCTGATCGACCGCGACACCTGCTTCGCCGGCAGCCTGGCCGAGTTCGCCTTCGCGGCCGATCGGGCCTACATGCTGGCGCTGCCCGACGCACCCGAAGCGGCGCTGAAGCTCACGCTGGGCGAAGCCAGCTTCGGCCTCCTGCCGATGATCACCGGCGAGAGCCGCCTGCACCGCCGCTTCTACGGCATGGCGGCGCCGTTGGCAGCGGCCCGCGAGGCGATCGGCCAGGCGCTCGATGCGGACGCCGCCCACGGCCTGGGCCTGGTGACGGCCGCCCCCGACGACATCGACTGGGCCGACGAGATCCGCATCGCCATCGAGGAGCGCGCGGCGCTGTCGCCCGACGCGCTGACCGGCCTGGAGGCCAACCTGCGTTTCAACGGCCCCGAGACCATGTGGACGCGCGTCTTCGGCCGTCTCTCGGCCTGGCAGAACTGGATCTTCATCCGCCCCAACGCCGTCGGAGCGAAGGGCGCGCTCAAGGTCTACGGCACCGGCGAGAAGGCCCAGTTCGACCTGAACCGCGTCTGACCCTTCATCCGAATCCACCGCAGTACCCAGGAGCCTCCGATGTCCGCCATCAACTACAGCGAGAAGATCCCCAACAACGTCAACCTCGCCGAGGACCGCACGCTGCAGCGCGCGCTCGAGCAGTGGCAGCCCAACTTCATCAACTGGTGGGACGACATGGGGCCCGAGGGAACGACCGACCACGAGGTCTACCTGCGCACCGCGGTCAGCGTCGATCCGCAGGGCTGGGCCCAGTTCGGTCACGTCAAGATGCGCGACTACCGCTGGGGCATCTTCCTCAACCCGGGCGACAGCGAGCGCCAGGTCCACTTCGGCGACCACAAGGGCGAGAAGGCCTGGCAGGACGTGCCCGGCGAGCACCGCGCCAACCTGCGCCGCATCATCGTCACCCAGGGCGACACCGAGCCGGCCTCGGTCGAGCAGCAGCGCCATCTCGGCCTGACCGCGCCGAGCATGTACGACCTGCGCAACCTGTTCCAGATCAACGTCGAGGAAGGCCGCCACCTGTGGGCGATGGTCTACCTGCTGCACAAGCACTTCGGCCGCGATGGCCGCGAGGAGGCCGAGGCGCTGCTGCAGCGCAACTCGGGCGATGCCGACAATCCGCGCATCCTCGGCGCCTTCAACGAGAAGACCCCCGACTGGCTGGCCTTCTTCATGTTCACCTACTTCACCGACCGCGATGGCAAGTTCCAGCTCGCCGCGCTGACCGAGAGCGCCTTCGACCCGCTGGCCCGCACGACCAAGTTCATGTTGACGGAAGAGGCCCACCACATGTTCGTCGGCGAGAGCGGCGTGTCGCGGGTGATCCAGCGCACCTGCCAGGTGATGAACGAGCTCAAGACCGACGAGCCGGCCAAGGTGCGTGCCGCCGGGGCGATCGACCTCGGCACCATCCAGCGCTACCTCAACTTCCACTACAGCGTGACCATCGACCTGTTCGGTGCCGACCAGTCGAGCAACGCGGCGACCTTCTACAGCTCGGGCCTGAAGGGCCGCTATGAAGAAGGCAAGCGCAGCGACGACCACGTGCTCAAGGGCCAGACCTACAAGGTGCTCGAGGTGCAGAACGGCCAGCTGGTCGAGAAGGAAGTGCCGATGCTCAATGCGCTCAACGAGGTGCTGCGCGACGACTTCATCAAGGACTCGGTCGCCGGCGTCGAGCGCTGGAACAAGGTCATCGACAAGGCCGGCCTGTCGCACCGCCTGAAGGTGCCGCACAAGGCCTTCCACCGCCAGATCGGCGCGCTGGCCGGCATCAAGGTCTCGCCGGATGGGCGGCCGGTCAGCGAGGCCGAGTGGGCCGCCAAGGAGGCCGAGTGGCTGCCGACGGCCGAAGACCGCGCCTTCGTGGCATCCTTGATGGGCCGCTGCGTCGAGCCGGGGCAGTTCGCCCACTGGATCGCCCCGCCGGCAATGGGCATCAACCGCCAGCCGATCGACTTCGAGTACGTCAGGTTCGGCTGATCGAGAGACTCCGATGGACATGGCCGCCGACGTGCAGGTGATCAAGCAGCACCTGATCGACCCCGAGATCTGCATTCGCTGCAACACCTGCGAGGCCACCTGTCCGGTCGGTGCGATCACGCATGACGATCGCAACTACGTCGTCAAGGCCGAGGTGTGCAACGGCTGCATGGCCTGCATCTCGCCGTGCCCCACCGGCTCGATCGACAACTGGCGCACGATGCCCCGGGTGCGCGCCTACTCGATCGAGGAGCAGTTGACCTGGGACGAGCTGCCGGCCGAGCTGACGCCCGAGCAGCTCGCGGCCGAGGGCGTCGCGCCGTCGGCGGCGCCGGTGGTGATCGAGGCGGCTGCGGTGCCGACGGCGGCCGACGCGAGCGGCGAGGCGCCGTTCCAGTCGGCGGCCTGGGGCGCGACGCTGCCGCCGTGGTCGGCGGCGCATGCCTACACCAACCTCTACGGCCCCAGGAGTCCCACGACCGCCACGGTGGTCGGCAACTTCAACTGCACCGAAGCGGGCTACGCCAGCGAGACCCACCATGTCGTGCTGGACTTCGGCACGATGCCCTTCCCGGTGCTGGAAGGCCAGTCGATCGGTATCGTGCCGCCGGGTGTCGACGCGCGCGGCAAGCCGCACACCGCACGGCAGTACTCGATCGCCAGCCCGCGCAACGGCGAGCGTCCGGGCTACAACAACGTCTCGCTCACGGTCAAGCGCGTGACCGAGGACCACCAGGGCCGCCCGGTGCGCGGCGTGGCATCCAACTACGTCTGTGACCTCAAGGTCGGCGATACGGTGCAGGTGATCGGCCCCTTCGGCAGCAGCTTCCTGATGCCGAACCACCCGAAGTCGAACATCGTGATGGTCTGCACCGGCACCGGCAGCGCGCCGATGCGCGCGATGACCGAGTGGCGCCGCCGGCTGCGCCACAGCGGCAAGTTCGAGTCGGGCAAGCTGATGCTGTTCTTCGGCGCGCGCACGCCGCAGGAGCTGCCGTACTTCGGGCCCTTGCAGAACCTGCCCAAGGACTTCATCGACATCAACCTGGCGTTCTCGCGCCAGCCCGGACAGCCGAAGCGCTACGTGCAGGACCTGATGCGCGAGCGCGCGCTGGACCTGGCGGCACTGCTGAAGGACGCCAACACCTTCGTCTATGTCTGTGGCCTGAAGAGCATGGAAGAGGGCGTGGTGCTGGCGCTGCGCGACATCGCCGAGCAGGGCGGCCAGCCCTGGGAAGCGCTCGGCGCCGCGCTGAAGCGGGAAGGCCGGCTGCATCTGGAGACCTATTGAACCCATGAGCAGCGACCAGCAGATCTTGCCGTCGGTCTTCGTGGTCGGAGCCGGCATCATGGGCGCCGGCATCGCGCAAGTGGCGGCACAGGCCGGCCACGTCGTGTTGCTGCACGACAGCCGCGAGGGCGCGGCGGCCGAGGCAAGGCGCAAGCTCGGCGAGACGCTGGCCGGCCTGGTCAGGAAGGGCCGGCTGGCCGAAGGGGATGCCGCGGCGGCGCTCGAGCGCATCCGCCCGGCTGCGTCGCTGGCCGATGCGGCCGGCACGGGCCTGGTCATCGAGGCCATCGTCGAGAACCTGGAGATCAAGCGCGGCCTGTTCCGCGAGCTGGAGGCGATCGTCGGCGACGACTGCATCCTGGCGTCCAACACCTCGTCGATCTCGATCACGGCGCTGGCCAACGGCCTCAGGCGCCCGGGGCGCTTCGCCGGCATGCACTTCTTCAACCCGGTGCCGCTGATGAAGCTGGTCGAGGTGGTGTCGGGTCTGCAGACCGATGCCGCGGTGGCCGAGGCCATCTTCGAGCTGGCCAAGGCCTGGGGCAAGGTGCCGGTGCATGCCCGCTCGACGCCGGGCTTCATCGTCAACCGCATCGCGCGGCCGTACTACGCCGAGACGCTGGCGCTGCTGCACGAGCGCGCCGCCGAGCCGGCCGTGCTGGACGCCTGCCTGCGCGCCGCCGGCTTTCGCATGGGGCCCTGCGAGCTGATGGACCTGATCGGTCACGACACCAACTTCGCGGTGACCGAATCGGTGTTCCAGGCCAACTTCGGCGACAAGCGCTACCAGCCGTCGCTGGTGCAGCGCGAGATGGTCGACGGCGGCCTGCTGGGGCGCAAGTCGGGCCGCGGCTTCTACGACTACGCCGCGCCGCGGCCGGCGCTGGCCGAGGCCCCGCTGCGGACCGCCGGGCCGATCGCCGAGACGGCGTCGTTCGGGCGCACCGACGGCCGCACGGCCATGCAGCGGGCCGTCGAGGCCGGTGAGCGCGACGGCGCGGTGTTCGACTGGGTCACGGGGCCGAACGCCGGCGTGCTGGCCTATGCCGTCAGCGCGACGGCCAGCGAGGGCTACGCGGCCCAGGTCGCGCGGGCGATCGCGGCGGCGGGCTACGAACCACAGCACATCGCCGACACGCCGGGCCTGGTGGTCGCGCGCACGCTGGCCATGCTGGTCAACGAGGCCGCCGACGCGGTGCAGCAGGGCGTGTGCACCGAGTCCGGTGCCGACCTCGCGATGAAGCTCGGGGTCAGCTATCCGGCCGGGCCCTTCGAGTGGCTGGCGCGCTTCGGCGCACCGGACATCGCGTGCGTCCTCGATCACCTGGCCGACCACTACCGCGGCGAGCGCTACCGAGCCAGCCCCTGGCTGCGCCAGCGCGCCTGGGCCGCGGCGGTGTGAGGTTCGCGGACTTCCACGCCGGCCAGGTCGTCGAGGCCGGGCCCTACGAGGTCGGCGCCGACGAGATCCTGGCCTTTGCGCGGGCGTACGACCCGCAGTGGTTCCACACCGATGCCGAGGCCGCGGCCGGCGGCCGCTTCGGCGGCCTGATCGCGAGCGGCTGGCACACCTGTGGCATTGCCATGCGGCTGGTGGCCGATGCGGCGCTGCAGGGGTCGGAATCCTTCGCCAGCCCCGGCCTGCAGTACGTGAAGTGGCCGCATCCTGTGCGGCCGGGCGATCACCTGAACCTGCGCGCCGAGGTGCTGGAGACCCGGACCGCGCGCAGCCGCGCCAGCCTGGGTATCCTGCGCTGGCGTTGGAGGCTTTTCAACCAGCGCAAGATCGAGGTGCTCGACCTCGAAGCGACCAGCCTGTTCGACCTGACCTCGAGAAGCGACCCGTCATGAGCCAGCACGCCTACATCGTCGACGCGATCCGCACCCCCTTCGGCCGCTATGGCGGCGCGCTGTCGTCGGTGCGCACCGACGACCTGGGCGCGATCCCGCTGAAGGCCCTGATGGCGCGCCACCCGCGGCTGGACTGGGACGCGGTGGGCGACATCCTCTACGGCTGCGCCAACCAGGCCGGCGAGGACAACCGCAACGTCGCGCGCATGAGTGCGCTGCTGGCCGGGCTGCCGGTCGGGCTGCCGGGCGCGACCATCAACCGCCTGTGCGGATCCGGGCTGGATGCGGTCGGCAGCGCGGCGCGGGCGATCAAGGCCGGCGAGGCGCAGTTGATGCTCGCCGGCGGGGTGGAGAGCATGAGCCGCGCGCCCTTCGTGATGCCGAAGGCCGAGTCCGCCTTCAGCCGCAGCAACGCCGTCTACGACACGACCATCGGCTGGCGCTTCGTCAACAAGCTGATGAAGGCGCAGTACGGTGTCGACTCGATGCCCGAGACGGCGGAGAACGTGGCCGCGGACTACGCGATCGAGCGCGAGGCCCAGGACCGCATGGCACTGGCCTCGCAGCTGAAGGCCGTGGCGGCGCAGAAGAGCGGCTACTTCGATGCCGAGATCACGCCGGTGAGCATCGCGCAGAAGAAGGGCGATCCGGTCGTCGTCGCCAGGGACGAGCATCCGCGCGAGACCAGCCTCGAAGCGCTGGCCAGGCTCAAGGGTGTCGTCCGGCCCGACGGCAGCGTCACGGCCGGCAATGCCAGCGGCGTCAACGACGGTGCCTGCGCGCTGCTGCTGGCCGGCGAGGGCGCGCTCAAGACCCATGGCCTGACGCCGCGAGCGCGCGTGCTGGGCATGGCGACGGCCGGTGTCGCGCCGCGCGTCATGGGCATCGGCCCGGCGCCGGCCACGCAGAAGGTCCTGGCGCTGACCGGGATCAAGCTCGAGCAGATCGACGTCATCGAGCTCAACGAAGCCTTCGCGGCCCAGGGCCTGGCGGTGTTGCGCCAGCTGGGCCTGAAGGACGACGACCCGCGCGTCAACCCGAACGGCGGGGCCATCGCGCTCGGCCATCCGCTGGGTGCCAGCGGCGCGCGGCTGGCGACGACGGCGATCAACCAGTTGCACCGCTCCGGCGGCCGCTACGCCTTGTGCACGATGTGCATCGGCGTGGGCCAGGGCATCGCGGTCGTGCTGGAGCGGGTCTGAGCATGCGCCGGCTCGCTGCGTCGCTGCTGGCGGCGACCGCGCTGCTCGCGGGCTGCGCGAGCTATGGCCCGTCCAGTCTGCCGGTGGGCACACCGAGCGCTGCCGTGATCGAGAAGATGGGGCTGCCCACCGGGCGCTACCGCGGGCTCGACGGCGGCGCGCCCGGCGAGCGCCTCGAGTTCGCGCGCGGACCCTATGGCCAGCACACCTACATGCTGGACTTCGACGCCGGCGGCCGGCTGCTGCGCTGGGAGCAGGTGCTGACCGAAGCCAACTTCCTCAAGCTGGAGCCCGGCATGACGCGCGAGGAGGTCCTGCGGCGCATCGGTCACCCGTCCGACGTGCGCTTCCTGCCGCGGCAGCAGCACCAGCTGTGGTCCTACCGCTACGAGACGCCGTTCTGCATCTGGTTCCAGGTCAGCCTCGACACGGCGAACCGCGTCGCGGAACTCGGGCACAACGTCGACCCGATGTGCGAGCGCAGCGATCGGCGCTGGTGAGATGACGGTCCTCTACGGCATCCCGAACTGCGACACGGTCAAGAAGGCGCGGGCCTGGCTCGATGCCGAGCGCGTCGAACACCGCTTCCACGACTTCAAGAAGGCCGGCGTGCCCGACGAAGCCCTGGCCCGGTGGCTGGCGGCGATCGGCTGGGAACGCTTGCTGAACCGCCAGGGGACGACCTGGCGCAAGCTCGAGGCGGGCGTGCAGTCGCGGGTGGTCGACGCCGCGAGCGCGGCGGCCCTGATGCGCGAGCAGGCCAGCGTGATCAAGCGGCCGGTGGTCGAGTGGCGAGACGGCACGGTCACCGTCGGCTTCGACGCGGCGCTGTTTGCCTCGCACGCGCGCTGAGCGCGCACGAGAAAGGCCGCAGCCCTCGCGGTGCTGCGGCCTTGCGCTCGGCGCGCGGGCTGCGCGTCAGGCGGCGAGCAGCTGCCGCAGCACGAACGGCAGGATGCCGCCGTGCTTGTAGTAGTCGACCTCGATCGGCGTGTCGATGCGCAGGATCAGCGAGACCGACTTCTTCGAGCCGTCGGCGCGGCTGATCACCAGCGTGGCATCGCTCTGCGGCTTGATCTCGGCGCCGAGCACGATGTCGATCTGCTCGGAGCCTGTCAGGCCCAGGCTCTCCCACGAATCACCGGCCTTGAACTGCAGCGGCAGCACGCCCATGCCGACCAGGTTGGAACGGTGGATGCGCTCGAAGCTCTTCGCGACCACGGCCTTGATGCCCAGCAGCTGCGTGCCCTTGGCGGCCCAGTCGCGCGACGAGCCGGTGCCGTACTCCTCGCCGCCGAAGATGACCGTCGGCACGCCGGCGTCGATGTACTTCATCGCGGCGTCGTAGATGGCCAGCTTCTCTCCGGTTGGCTGGTAAAGCGTGTAGCCGCCTTCCTCGCGCGAGCCATCGGGCTTGGCCGGCAGCATCAGGTTCTTGATGCGCACGTTGGCGAAGGTGCCGCGCATCATGACCTCGTGGTTGCCGCGGCGCGAGCCATAGCTGTTGAAGTCGGCCTTCAGCACACCGTTCTCGAGCAGGTACTTGCCGGCGGGCGTGGTGTCCTTGAAGGACCCGGCCGGCGAGATGTGATCGGTCGTGATCGAGTCGCCGAACAGGCCCATGATGCGCGCGCCCTGCACGCCGGCGACCAGCTGCCTGGGTTGCATCGCGAAGTCGGCGAAGAAGGGCGGCTCGGCGATGTAGGTGCTCTTGGGCCACGTGTAGACGTTGCCCTTCACGCCCTTGATCTTCTCCCACAGCTTGCCCGGATCGTTCTTGACCTTGTCGTAGTTCTTCTTGAAGGCCTTGCCGTCCATCGCGTGCTTCATCAGCGCGTGCACCTCCTCGCTGGTCGGCCAGATGTCGCCGAGGAAGATGTCCTTGCCTCCTCGGCCCTTGCCGACCGGCTCGGTCATCAGGTCCTTCTGCACGTTGCCGGCGATGGCGTAGGCCACGACCAGCGGCGGCGAGGCGAGGAAGTTGGCTTTCAGGTTCGGGTGGATGCGTGCCTCGAAGTTGCGGTTGCCCGACAGCACGGCCGCGCACACCAGGTCGTTCTTGGTGATCACCTCGTTGATCTCGGGCGTCAGGTCGCCGGCGTTGCCGATGCAGGTGGTGCAGCCGTAGGCGGCGACGCTGAAGCCGAGCTTCTCGAGGTAGGGCAGCAGGCCGGCCTTGGTCAGGTACTCGGTGACGATGCGCGAGCCCGGGGCCAGCGAGGTCTTCACGTGCTTCTTGACCTTCAGCCCGGCCTCGACCGCCTTCTTGGCCACCAGGCCGGCGGCCAGCAGTACGCCCGGGTTGCTGGTGTTGGTGCAGGAGGTGATGGCGGCGATCAGCACGTCGCCGTTCTTGATCTCGAGGCCGGAGGGGGTGGTGAACGACTGCGTCAGCTTCTCGGCCGGCTGGTTGAAGCCGTTGTCGGCCGGGGGCTTGCTGAACAGCGAGCCGAACTGGCTCTTGACGTTGCCGAGCTCGATGCGGTCCTGCGGGCGCTTGGGGCCCGACAGGCTGGGCGCGACCGTGCCGAGGTCGAGCTTGACGACCGAGCTGTAGTCGATGTCGCCGGCCTTCGGCACGCCGAACAGCTTCTGGGCCTTGAAGTAGGCCTCGAAGGCTTCGATCTCGGCCTTGCTGCGGCCGGTGCCCTGGAAGTAGTCGATGGTCTTCTCGTCGACCGGGAAGAAGCCCATGGTCGCGCCGTACTCGGGCGCCATGTTGGCGATCGTCGCGCGGTCGGGCAGGGCCAGCGTCCTGGTGCCTTCGCCGAAGAACTCGACGAACTTGCCGACCACCTTGGCCTTGCGCAGGATCTCGGTGACGGTCAGCACCAGGTCGGTGGCGGTCACGCCCTCGCGCAGCTTGCCGGTCAGCTCGAAGCCGACCACGTCGGGCGTCAGGAAGTAGACCGGCTGGCCCAGCATGCCGGCCTCGGCCTCGATGCCGCCGACACCCCAGCCCACCACGCCGATGCCGTTGATCATCGTCGTGTGCGAATCGGTGCCCACCAGCGTATCGGGGTAGTAAACGCCACCTTTCTTGTGCACGCCGCGCGCCAGATACTCGAGGTTCACCTGGTGCACGATGCCGAAGC
>CAZUUU010000008.1:34906-47451 GCA_964622685.1 uncultured Methylibium sp. | reverse complement strand
GCCGGTGACGACGCTGTCGGAGATCGACGCTGCCGATGTCGCGCGCACGCCTACCCGGCGGGCCGCAGATCGACGATGCGCTGGCGCGCGTCGGCAAGAAGGGCACCTTCATCCAGGGCATGCGCGTCACCGACGAGGAGACGATGGAAGTCGTCGAATGGGTGCTGGGTGGCCAGGTGCAGCAGGACATCGTCGGCCTGATCAATGCGGCCGGCGGCAAGGCCGTGGGCCTGACCGGCCGCGATGGCGGGCTCATCCGCGCGCAGAAGCTGAAGATGGTCGACAAGGACGACCCGAGCGTGGAGCACGACGTCGGCCAGGTCGGCGAGATCACGACCATCGACCCGGCCGTGGTGCAGGCGCTGCAGGACGACCAGTTCATCCCGGTCGTCAGCCCCATCGGCTTCGGCGAGCACAACGAGAGCTACAACATCAACGCCGACATGGTGGCGAGCAAGCTCGCGACCGTGCTGAAGGCCGAGAAGCTGCTGCTGCTGACCAACACGCCGGGCGTGCTGGACAAGGCCGGCAAGCTGCTGACCAACCTGAGCGCGCGCGAGATCGACGAGCTGTTCGCCGACGGCACCATCAGCGGCGGCATGCTGCCCAAGATCGCCGGTGCGCTCGACGCCGCCAAGAGCGGCGTCAATGCGGTGCACATCATCGACGGCCGGGTGCCGCATGCGATGCTGCTCGAGATCCTGAGCGATCAGGCCTACGGAACGATGATCCGGTCGCATTGAGGCCCCGCGGCGTGTCCCAAGTGCGGTCGGCCCGCCGCCGGGCCGCCCCAAGGCGGGCCGCGCCCCCTCGGGGGGCAGTGCAGCCGCGCAGCGGCAAGCGTGGGGGCGCCGTGACGTGGTTGTTCGACCTGGACAACACGCTCCACGACGCGTCGCACGCGGCCTACGGGCTGCTCGACGCGGCGATGAACGACTACATCGAGCGCGAGCTGAAGATCGCGCCGGACCTGGCCGATCACCTGCGACGCGACTACTGGCGGCGCTACGGCGCCACGCTGCTGGGGCTGGAGCGCCACCACGGCATCCGCGCCGCGCACTTTCTCGAGGAGACGCACCGGCTGCCGGGCCTCGAGACGCAGTTGCGCAGCCATGCGCACGACCGCGCGGCGCTGCGCCGCCTGCCGGGTCGCAAGATCCTGCTCACCAATGCGCCGGCCCGCTACGCCCGCCGGGTGCTGACCGCGCTGGACCTCGCCGGCGACTTCGAGGCCATCGTCAGCATCGAGGACATGCGCATGTTCGGCGCCTTGCGGCCCAAGCCCGATGCGCGCATGTTCCGCTCGGTGCTGGCGCGCCTGAAGCTGAGGCCGGCGGACTGCGTGCTCGTGGAGGACACCCTCGCGCACCAGCGCGTGGCCCATGCCGTGGGTCTGCGCAGCGTGTGGATGCAGCGCTATCTGTGGCGCAATGCGCATGGTCCTGAAGTAGGTGCGCGCTTGCGCCGAAAGCCCGCCTATGTGTGTGCAAGAATCCGTTCGCTACAGAAGTTACGCAGCCTCTTCCCGTCGCACCGCGCGCATGCCTGATACGCCCCCTCCCGAGTCGCTGGATCCTGCCGACGACGCGCCTGCCGCCGCGGAAGCGCCGACGCGCAAGCGCCCGAAGCCGGGCGAGCGTCGCATCCAGATCCTGCAGACGCTGGCGTCCATGCTCGAGCAGCCGGGGGCCGAGCGCATCACGACCGCAGCGCTCGCCGCCAGGCTCGACGTCAGCGAAGCCGCGCTCTACCGCCACTTCGCCAGCAAGGCGCAGATGTTCGAGGCGCTGATCGAGTTCATCGAGAGCAGCGTCTTCACGCTGGTCAACCAGATCATCGAGCGCGACACCGATCCGCGCACGCAGCTGCAGAAGATGCTCACCGTGCTGCTGCAGTTCGGCGAGAAGAACCCCGGCATGTCGCGCGTGATGGCGGGCGATGCGCTGGTGTTCGAGAACGAGCGCCTGACGGCGCGCATGAACCAGTTCTTCGACCGCTACGAGTCGCAGCTGCGCCAGAGCCTGCGGGCGCAGGCCGACGCGGCCGGCTCGCAGACACCGACCGTCGATGCGCAGGCGCGCGCTTCGGTGCTGACGAGCTTCGTGCTCGGTCGCCTGCAGCGCTATGCGCGCTCGGGCTTCAAGCGCGTGCCGAGCGAGCACCTCGACGCCGCGCTGCGCCAACTGGTCGACTGAAGTCGTGGACGGTGCGGCCGAGCTGGCGCTGGCCGGCGAACGGCTGCAGCTGTTGCCCGGGCGGGCCGTCCTGCTGCCGCAACATGCCGCGCTGCTGATCGCCGATGCGCATGTCGGCAAGGCAGTCTCCTTCCGCCGGCTCGGCGTGCCGGTGCCGCGAGGCACCACCACCGCGAACCTGGAGGCACTGTCAGCCTTGCTGCGGCAGACCGCGGCACGGCGCATCGTCTTCCTGGGCGACTTCCTGCATTCGGCACGTGCCCACGCGGCCTCGACCCTGGGCGCGCTGGCGCGCTGGCGCGAGCGGCACGGCGACATCGAGCTGACCCTGGTGCGAGGCAATCACGATGCACGGGCCGGTGACCCACCGCCGGCGTTGCGCATCGAGGTCGTCGACGAGCCGCTGCGCCTGGGCGGCCTCGCGCTTGCGCACCATCCGCAGCCGGTGGCCGGCGCCTATGTGCTGGCCGGCCACTGGCATCCCTGCGTGAGTTTCGGGGGCCGTGCGCACGACCGCTTGCGCCTGCCCTGCTTCTGGTTCGGCGACCCCGAACATCGCGCGGTCGGCATCCTGCCGGCCTTCGGCGACTTCACTGGCATGCACCCGATCGAGCGCGAGGCCGGTGACCGCGTCTGGGCCGTGGCCGAGGATCGCGTGGTCGCGCTGCCCTGAGCGGCGGCTGCTTAAACTCTTCGACCATGAACGAGGACTTCCAGCGCCTGCTGAAGCAGGCCGACGCACTGCTGGCGCGCATCGACGCGATGCTGCCAGGCCCGGGGGCCTGCCCGGTGCGCGCCCCCGACTGGGCGGCGTCGACGGCCTTCCGCTATCGCCGTCGCAACGGCTCGCTCCTCGGCGGCGGCTGGCTGGAGCCGGTGCGGCACGTGGCGACGATCCGGCTGGCCGACCTGAAGGAAGTCGAGCCGCAGAAGGAACGCCTGCTGCGCAACGCCGAGCAGTTCGTCGCCGGGCGCCCGGCCAACAACGTGCTGCTGACCGGCGCGCGCGGCACCGGCAAGTCCTCGCTGGTGAAGGCCTGCCTGAACGAGTTCGCGTCGCGCGGGCTGCGGCTCATCGAGGTCGACAAGGCCGACCTGGTCGACCTGCACGACCTCGTCGACCTGGTGGCCGAGCGGACCGAGCGCTTCATCGTGTTCTGCGACGATCTCAGCTTCGACGAGGGCGAGGCCGGCTACAAGGCGCTGAAGTCGGTGCTCGACGGCTCGGTGGCGCAAACGAGCGACAACGTGCTGATCGTCGCCACCTCGAACCGGCGCCACCTGTTGCCCGAGTACATGAAGGAGAACCTCAGCTACCGCCACACCGACGACGGCGAGGTCCATCCCGGCGAGGTGATCGAGGAGAAGATCTCGCTGTCCGAGCGCTTCGGCCTGTGGATCAGCTTCTATCCGTTCAGCCAGGACGAGTACCTGGCGATCGCGGCCCAGTGGCTGCGCTCCTTCGGGGTCGGCGAGCCGGCCATCGTCGCGGCCCGGCCCGAGGCGCTGGTGTGGGCGCTGGAGCGGGGCTCGCGCTCGGGCCGCGTGGCCTGGCAGTTCGCACGCGACTACGCGGGGCGGCATGGTGGCTGATCCGGAGGCGGAGCGTCGTCCGGTCGACGTGGCGGTGGGCGTGCTCTTCGACGCCGAAGGGCGCTTCCTGCTCACCTCGCGCCCCGAGGGCAAGGTCTACGCCGGCTACTGGGAGTTCCCGGGCGGCAAGCTCGAGGACGGCGAGACGGTGGAAGCCGCGCTGCGGCGCGAACTGCACGAGGAGCTCGGCATCTCCATCGCGTCGGCCGAGCCGTGGAAAGTCGAGCTGGTCGACTATCCGCATGCCCGGGTCCGGCTGCACTTCTGCAAGGTGCGCGCCTGGGACGGCGAACTGCAGATGCGCGAGGCGCAGGCGGCGCGCTGGCAGACGCTCCCAGTCGAAGTGCGGCCGGTGCTGCCCGGCACGCTGCCGGTCCTGCGCTGGCTGTCCGAGGAGCGCGGCCATGTCGGGGCGACGCACGCCGCCTGAGCGGCGCCGGCCTCACTGCAGCGGATCGACGTCCTCGGGGTCGGTCGGCGGCGGGGCCGCGACGCGGTAGCTCTCGCTGGCCCACGCGCCGAAGTCGCCGCCCTTGCAGCGCTCGCTGCAGAAGGGCCGCCAGGGGTTGGCGGGCGAGAACTCGGTGTCGCGCCCGCAACCCGGGCAGCGCACGCTGCGCTTCAGCGGACCGGCATCCGGGCCTGGGTTCATGCGCACAACGTCAGCTCGAAGCTGGCGTCCTCGCCGCCCGGGCGCAAGCGGCCTTCGCCGTCCTGGCGCATCAGGCGGATCGACACCATCAGGCGGTGGCCGCTGATCTCCGGCACCAGGCCCTGCGTATCGCCCAGCCGCACGCGCAACAGGCTGTAGCTGCGCCCGGCCTGCAGGCTCTGCTGGTACTGGCCACCGGGCGCGACGACCATGTGCGGGCTGCCCGACTCGCGCAGCAGCGCCAACAGCACGCGCAGGGCATCGCCCAGGGGCAGCAGCGTGGCGACCCAGCGCTGCAGGTCACCGCGCCGCCGCGTCACGCTCTCGTGCTGCCAGGCGTAGTACGCCGGCAGGTCGAACTCGCAGGTGCCGCCGGGGATGCTGATGCGGCTGCGGATGCCCATCAGCCACTCGTTCGTGGTCAGCGCCTGGCCCGCCTTGCCGGCCAGCTGGTTCAGCGCGCCGTAGGCCTCGTCGATGCGCGAGATCACCTGGTCCAGCGCCGCTTCCGAGATCGACGGGTTGCCGCGGTACTGGACCAGCTGGCCGCGGTGCCGCTCCAGGTCCTTCAGCAGGTCGCTCTTCAGGTCGGCGCGCGAGGCCACGTCCATGATCTCGAACAGCGTCGCGATCGCGAAGTGATGATCGACCGGCGCGTCGCGCTCGGTCAGCACCTGCAGGCGCTCGAACAGGTGCTCGAGCCGCAGCATGGTGCGGATGCTCTCGTTGAAGGGGTACTCGTAGAGGATCAAGGGGCGGACCCGGACGCAAGCGGCCGGGCCGATTGTTCCACAGGGGCTGCGCGATCCTGGGGATGACCCGTCAGCGTGTCCCGACCCAGCAGGCCCAGAGGCGCTCGACCTCGGCACGCAGCGCCTCGATCGAGTCGCCGCGGTTGTCGATCACCGCATCGGCCGCAGCCCGGCGCCCCTCGCGGGAGGCCTGCTGCGCGATGACCTGGTCGACGGCGGCGCGCGTCCACTGCGAGCGACGCAGCACGCGGGCGATCTGGACCTCGACCGGTGCATCGACGACCAGGACGCGGTCGACGCGGGCGCGCCAGCGTCCCGACTCCACGAGCAGCGGCACGTCGAACACGACGCAGGGGGCAGCGCCCGCCGCAGCGGCCTGCTGTTCGGTGGCGACGCCGATCATCGGGTGGAGGATGGCCTCGAGCTCCCGCTTGACCTGCGGGTCGGCGAAGGCGCGCGCGCGCATCCAGTCGCGGTCGAGCGCCCCCGCGGCGGTGATGCTGTCGGGGCCGAAGTGCACACGCAGCGCATCGATGGCCGCGCCGCCCGGGACGGTCAGCGACCGTGAGATCGCATCGGTGTCGATCAGCCGGGCACCGAGGGCTTGCAGCATCGCGGCCACCGTGCTCTTGCCGCTGCCGATGCCTCCGGTCAGTCCGATGCGCAGGACCGAAGCGGCCATCGTGGACCCCGCGCTCAGCTCCAGCCGAACCAGGCGTGGACGCGCTCGGGACCGGCGAACAGCACGACCAGCCCCGCGCCGGCGAGGAAGGGCCCGAAGGGCACGTAGCGGCCTTCGCGCAGGGCGCCGCTCAGCTTCATCGCGATGCCGATCACCGCGCCGATGATCGATGCGCCGAGCACGATGGGCAGGAGCATCTGCCAGCCCAGCCAGGCGCCGAGTGCGGCCAGCAACTTGAAGTCGCCTGCGCCCATGCCTTCCTTGCCGGTCGTGAGCTTGAACAACCAGTAGACCGACCACAGCGCCAGGTAGCCGAAGACGGCGCCCCAGACCGCGGTCGAAAGCGGGAGGGTCCAGCCGAGCGCGGCGGCGATGAGCCCGGCCCAGAGCAGCGGCAGGGTCAGGCTGTCGGGCAGCAGGGTGGTGTCCCAGTCGATGCCGGTCAGCGCGACCAGCAGCGCCGCGAACAGGCACCACGCGAGCACGCTGAGTTGCGAGCCGAAGCGCCAGGCGAGCAGGGCGAACAGCAGACCGGTCGCGAGTTCGACGACGGGATAGCGGGCCGAGATCGGCGTCTTGCAGGCCGAGCAGCGGCCCCGGAGCACCAGCCAGCTGAGCACGGGAATGTTCTCGAACCACCGGATGCGGTGGCCGCATTGCGGGCAGCGCGAGGCCGGGCGCGCGAGGGTCAGTTCAGGAAGCTCCGGAGCGGGAACGCCCAGCAGCTCGGCCCCTTCCAGCTTCCAGGCCCGCTCCATCATCTGCGGCAGGCGATGGATGACGACGTTCAGGAAGCTGCCGATGCACAGCCCGAACAGACCCAGCGCCCAGGGCGACAGCAGGGCGCCCTGCAGGTCGGAAGGCATGCCGCGGCGGGCGAGGCCTCAGACCACCTGGCCGAGCTTGAAGATCGGCAGGTACATCGACACGACGATGCCGCCGATGATGGTGCCCAGCACGACGATGATGATCGGCTCGAGCAGGCTGGACAGGCCCTTCACGGCCTCGTCCACTTCGGCTTCGTAGAACTCGGCCGCCTTGCTCAGCATGTGATCGAGCGCGCCGGACTCTTCACCGATCGCCGCCATCTGCAGCACCATGATCGGGAAGATGCCGGTGGCCTGCATCGACGTCGTCAACGCCGTGCCGGTGGACACGTCCTTCTGGATCTGTTCGGTCGCCTCGGCGAAGACCGCATTCCCCGATGCGCCGCCGACGGAGTCGAGCGCCTCGACCAGCGGCACGCCCGCAGCGAACATGGTGGCCAGCGTGCGCGTCCAGCGCGCCACGGCGGACTTGTAGACGAGGTCGCCGAAGACCGGTACCTTGAGCAGCAAGCGGTCCATCGTCTTCTGCATCTTCTCGGACCGTCTCCACGACTGGAAGAAGAAGTAGGTGCCGCCGCCGATGATGCCGAAGATCAGCCACCAGTACTGGACGAAGACCTCGGACATCGCCATGACGAACAGCGTCGGCGCCGGCAGGTCGGCACCGAAGGACGTGAACACTTCCTTGAAGGCCGGGATGACGAAGATCATGATGACGGCCACGACGACGAAGGCCACCACCAGCACCGCGACCGGGTAGATCAGCGCCGACTTGATCTTGCGCTTGATCTCAAGCGTCTTCTCCTGGTAGGTCGCCAGGCGCTCGAGCAGTGTTTCCAGGATGCCGGCGGCCTCACCGGCCTCGACGAGGTTGCAGTAGAGCGCGTCGAAGTGGAGCGGGTGCTTGCGGAAGGCCGACGACAGGCTCGTGCCGGTCTCGATATCGGAGCGGATGTCGGTCAGCAGTTTGGTGACGCGCGGGTTCGTGCTGCCGCGGGCCACGATGTCGAAGGACTGCAGCAGGGGCACGCCGGCCCGCATCATGGTCGCGATCTGGCGCGTGAAGATCGCGATGTCCTTCTGCTGGATCGACTTGCCGCCGCTCATGCGGCGCTTCTTGACCTTGTTGACGAGGATGCCCTGGCGACGCAGGCTGGCGCTGACGACCGCTTCGCCGCCCGCACGCATCTCGCCCCGGACGACCTTGCCGTTCTTGTCCTTGCCTTCCCACTCGAAGACGAATTCCTTGACGTTGCGCGCCGTCGCCGCTGCTGCTGTGGCCATGGTGTGTCCGACTCTCCCTGACGACTGTTGCCTACTCGTTCGTGACCGAGATCACTTCTTCCAGCGTGGTGGCACCCGCCCTGACCTTGATCAGGCCTGACTGCCGCAGGTCGCGAACCCCGTCGCGCTGAGCCTGATGCGCGATGTCGACCGCATTGCCCTGCGAGAGGATGATGCGCTGGATCTCCTCGGTGATCGGCATCACCTGGTAGATGCCGACACGGCCCTTGTAGCCATTGGTGCAACTCGAACAACCGACGGCGCGGTAAGGCTTCCAGCTGCCATCGAGATCGATCTCGGTGAATCCGGCCTTCAGCAGCGCTTCCCGAGGGTAATCGGCCGGTGTCTTGCAGTTCTCGCACAGGCGTCGCGCCAGGCGCTGCGCCGTGATGAGTATCACGCTCGATGCGATATTGAAGGGCGCGACGCCCATGTTCATCAACCGGGTCAGCGTGGTCGGCGCGTCGTTGGTGTGCAACGTACTCATCACCATGTGACCGGTCTGGGCCGCCTTGATCGCGATGTCGGCGGTGTCCAGGTCGCGGATCTCACCGACCATGATGATGTCGGGATCCTGACGCAGGAAGGCCTTGAGGGCGACCGAGAAGTTCAGGCCGGCCTTGTCGTTGACGTTGACCTGATTGACGCCGGGCAGGTTGATTTCCGCCGGGTCCTCGACCGTCGAGATGTTGACGCCGGGCTGGTTCAGGATGTTCAGGCAGGTGTACAGCGACACCGTCTTGCCCGAGCCGGTCGGACCCGTGACGAGCACCATGCCGTACGGGCGCTTGATCGCTTCGAGCAGGCGGTCCTTCTCGGCCTTCTCGTAGCCGAGCGCCTCGATGCCGAGCTTGGCGCTAGACGGGTCGAGGATGCGGATGACGATCTTCTCGCCGAAGAGGGTCGGCAGCGTGCTGACGCGGAAGTCGATCGCCTTGTTGCCGAACTTGAGCTTCATGCGCCCGTCCTGCGGCACGCGCTTCTCGGCGATGTCGAGGCGCGAGATGACCTTGATCCGCGATGCGAGCTTGTCCTTGATGGCGATGGGGGGCTGCGTGATCTCGCGCAACTCGCCGTCGACCCGGAACCGGACGCGATAGTTGTACTCGAACGGCTCGAAGTGCAGGTCCGAGGCGCGCGCGTTGATCGCATCGATCAGCATCTTCTGCAGGAAGCGGACGACCGGCGCGTCCTCGACGTCGGTCGTGACGTCCTGGGTCTCGGCGGCAGTGGTGTCTTCCTCGGTGACGTCGAACTCGAAGTCGCCGGCGACCAGCGACTCGAGTGCTTCGGTCGCCGTCGAACTGGCCGCATCGACGAGCCGCATCAGCTTGTCGTGCTCGACGATGACCCATTCGGGGGTCAGCTGCGTCGCGAACTTGATCCGCTCGGCGGCCTCCTGGTCGGTCGGGTCGGCCCCGGCGATGAACAGCCGGTTGCCGCGCTTGCCCAGCACCAGGACTTGGTACTGGGTTGCCAGCTTGCCGTCGATCACGTTGCGCGGCAGGCGCTGCGGGTCCACCGACGCCAGGTCGAGCAACGGTATGGCCAGCACGTTGGACAACGTGTGCGCCAGATCGGACGGATTGACGGCGCCCGCGCTCAACACCGCGGACACGAAACTGCGCTTCTGTTCCTTGGAACTGCGGACCAGATCCTCGGCGGCCTTGACGCTCAGCTTGCCGGCGTGCACGAGCACGCGAGCGACGCCGGACAGCGAACTCTGCGGGGCATCGGCAAGGGTATCCACGGGGCGTTCGGCGAGGGCGAGCTACGACCAGTTCATGATCGCCGATTCATACAGCGATGTAAACGATCGCTGACTGCCCAGGAAACCCCTCGCCACACTCTGCCGTGCAGACGCCACACAACTTTCTGACGCTGAGGCGGAGGGGCCGAAATCTGGTCGGGGTGAGAGGATTCGAACCTCCGGCCTCTACGTCCCGAACGTAGCGCTCTACCAGGCTAAGCTACACCCCGATTCGGTCGATCGATTGCCGCCGCTGGCAGCACGGCGTTCATGAAGAACGCTCTGTCGATTGAGCACACAAGTGTAGCAGAGCTTCGCGGTACGGCGACCCCGGCAGGGTCGACAGCGCATCGCGGGCCCGGTCGACTTCCGATCGAGCCGCTTCGCGCGTCGCCTCGAGCGCGCCGGTGCGCCGCACGATGTCGATGATCTCCGGAAGTCGTTGAACTTCGCCCTGCACGATGGCGTGCCTGACGAGGTCCCGCTCGGCGGCGGAGCCACGAGCCATCGCGACCAGCAACGGCAATGTGGGCTTGCCTTCTCGCAAGTCGTCGCCGACGTTCTTGCCCATCGACACGGTTGCACCTTCGTAGTCCAGCAGGTCGTCGATCAACTGGAAGGCTGTCCCGAGGGCGCGCCCGTAGTTGGCGCAGGCCGTCTCGACCGCAGCGGGTGCGTCGGCGAGCAGCGCACCCAGACGCGCGCTCGCCTCGAAGAGCTTTGCGGTCTTGAAGCGAATGACCCGAAGGTAGTCGTCGACCGCGAGGTCGGGGTCGTGCATGTTCATCAACTGCAGGACCTCTCCTTCGGCGATCACGTTGGTCGCGTCGGCGAGGACTTCCAGGACGGCCATGCGATTGACCGACACCATCATCTGGAATGCGCGTGAATAGAGGAAGTCGCCCACGAGAACGCTGGCCGCGTTGCCGAACCGCGCGTTGGCGGTGTCCCGGCCGCGGCGCAGTGCGGACTCGTCGACGACGTCATCGTGCAGCAGGGTGGCCGTGTGGATGAACTCGACCGTGGCGGCCAGTTCGAAGCGCTCGGGACCGCGGAATCCCAGGGCCTGGGCGAACAGCAGCACCAGCATCGGCCGGATGCGCTTGCCGCCGGCTCCGATGATGTAGTTGGCAATCTGGTCGATGAGCGCGACGTCCGAAGCCAGGCGCCGCCGGATCACCGCGTCCACCTCCGCCATGTCCAGCGCGATGAGGTCGAGAGGCGAAGCGGGCGGCAGGTTGGCCTTCGGCAGTGCAGTCACGCTGAGCGTAGTCGGTCGTCGCTCGGCGGTTCGCGAGCGCGCAAATTATAGGAACCGACGCCCGGCTTGCCCTCGGCGTGCCAGACCCCGGCCTGGTCCTTGGTCCCGGATGGGGTCGGCGTGCTACAATTTCGGGCTCCGCCAAAAAGGCGGCCCTTCGGGTGTGGTCGATCGCGATCGCGCCGTGTTCCGTGAGGAAGGCTGATATGTACGCGCTCATAAAAACCGGTGGCAAGCAGTACAAGGTTGCTGCCGGCGAGAAGATCAAGGTAGAACAGATTGCTGCGGACGTCGGCCAAGAGATCGTGATCGACCAGGTTCTCGCCGTTGGTAGCGGCGCGGACCTCAGGGTCGGCACGCCCTTGGTTGCCGGCGCAAAGGTCGTCGCCACGGTCGTGGCCCATGGCCGCCACGACAAGGTGCGCATCTTCAAGATGCGCCGCCGCAAGCACTACCAGAAGCACCAGGGTCATCGCCAGAACTTCACCGAGCTGCAGATCAGCGCGGTGAACGGCTGACCGTCTGCTACGAAGGAGTTAGAACATGGCACAGAAAAAGGGCGGTGGATCGACCCGCAACGGCCGCGATTCGCAGCCGAAGATGCTGGGCGTCAAGGTGTTTGGCGGCCAGGTCGTGTCGGCAGGGTCCATCATCGTGCGCCAGCGCGGGACGCAGTTTCACCCGGGCGTGAACGTCGGTGTCGGCAAGGACCACACCCTGTTCGCGCTGGTCGACGGTCAGGTGAGCTATGCGACCAAGGGGTCGTTGAGCCGCCGGACGGTCAGCGTCACGCCGGCCTGACCGGCTTGCGCATCACGACGAAGCCCCGGCTCGCCGGGGCTTTTTCGTTGCGGAGCGTCCGCTAACATCGAGCGAGATCCATCATGAAGTTCGTCGACGAGGCCTACATCGACGTGATCGCCGGCAACGGCGGCAACGGCTGCGTGAGCTTTCGTCGCGAGAAGTTCATCCCCTTCGGCGGGCCGAATGGTGGCGACGGCGGTCGGGGTGGTCACGTCTGGGTGGTGGCGGACCGCAACCTCAACACCCTGGTCGACTTCCGATTCTCGCGACGACACGAAGCCCGCCATGGCGAGCACGGCCGGGGCTCCGATCAGTTCGGCGCCGCGGCCGAGGACGTCGTCCTGAAGATGCCGGTCGGCACCATCATTCGCGACGCCGAGACCGGCGCCCCGGTCGCCGAGTTGCTCGAGCCCGGTGAACGCATCCTGCTCGCCAAGGGCGGCGACGGCGGCTTCGGCAACCTGCACTACAAGACCAGCACCAACCGCGCGCCTCGCCAGAAGACGCCGGGCTGGCCGGGCGAGCAGAAGAAGCTGAAGCTCGAACTCCGCATCCTCGCCGACGTGGGCCTGCTGGGCATGCCCAACGCCGGCAAGTCGACGCTGATCACCGCGATCTCCAACGCCCGGCCGAAGATCGCGGACTATCCGTTCACGACCCTGCATCCGAACCTGGGCGTGGTTCGGGTCGGGCCTGAGCAGAGCTTCGTCGTGGCGGACGTGCCCGGGCTGATCGAAGGCGCGGC
>CAZUUU010000008.1:0-34896 GCA_964622685.1 uncultured Methylibium sp. | reverse complement strand
ATCAGTTCCTGCGCCATCTGCAGCGCACGCGGCTGCTGCTGCACCTCGTCGACCTGGCACCGTTCGACGGTGTCGATCCTGTCGAGCAGGGGCGCGCCATCGTCGCCGAGCTGAAGAAGTACGACCCGGCGCTGCACGACAAGCCGCGCTGGCTCGTGCTCAACAAGCTCGACGTGGTACCGGTCGATGAACGCATGGCGCGGGTCAAGGACTTCGTCAAGCGCTTCAAGTGGAAGGGCCCGGTGTTCGAGATCTCGGCCTTGACGCGCGAAGGCTGCGAAGCCCTGGTGCAGGCCATCTATCGTCACGTGGCGACCTACCAGACGCACCACGTCGAGCCCGATGTGCGTTTCGCCGAGGCGCCTGGCGAAGAGCCGGCCTTCGCCCCGCAGGCGGACGATCCCCGTTTCCGCTGAGGTTGCGCATGTCCGAAGTGCTGCGCGGCGCCAGGCGCATCGTCGTCAAGGTCGGCTCCAGCCTCGTGACCAACGAGGGCCGTGGTGTCGACGCCGAGGCCATCGGCAACTGGTGCCGGCAGCTGGCGGCGCTGGCCGGCCAGGGGCGCGAGGTGCTGATGGTGTCGAGCGGTGCCATCGTCGAAGGCATGAAGCGGCTCGGGTGGCGCACCCGCCCGAGGGAGATCCACGAGCTCCAGGCCGCCGCGGCGGTGGGGCAGATGGGCCTGGCGCAGATGTACGAGAGCAAGCTCTCCGAGCATGGCATCGGCAGCGCCCAGATCCTGCTGACGCACGCCGATCTGGCAGACCGCGAGCGCTACCTGAACGCGCGCACGACGCTGCTGACCTTGCTGTCGTTGAAGGTCATCCCGGTGATCAACGAGAACGACACCGTGGTCAACGACGAGATCAAGTTCGGCGACAACGACACGCTCGGGGCCTTGGTCGCCAACCTCGTCGACGCCGATGCGCTGGTCATCCTGACCGACCAGCCTGGGCTCTACTCGGCCGACCCGCGCAAGGACACCACCGCGCAGTTCGTCCGCGAGGCGCGGGCTGGCGCTCCCGAACTCGAGCTGATGGCGGGCGGCGCGGGCTCGAGCCTGGGTCGCGGCGGCATGATCACCAAGATCTTGGCCGCCAAACGAGCGGCCAGCAGCGGCAGCTCAACCGTGATCGCGTGGGGACGCGAGCCCGACGTGCTGTTGCGCCTCGTCGCCGGCGAGGACATCGGCACGCTGCTGATCGCCGGCACCGCCAAGCTGGCGGCACGCAAGCAATGGATGGCCGACCACCTGCAGTTGCGCGGCGCCGTGGTGATCGACGACGGCGCCGTCGCCAAGCTGCGTGACGAGGGCAAGAGCCTGCTGCCGATCGGCATGGTCGAGGTCCAGGGCGACTTCGTGCGCGGCGACGTCATCGCCGTGCGCAGCCTGGCAGGCGTCGAGGTCGCGCGCGGCCTGGCCAACTACGCCAGCGGCGAGGCACGGCTGATCGTGCGCAAGCCCTCGGCCCAGATCGAGGGCCTGCTCGGCTACAGCAACGAGCCCGAGATGATCCACCGCACGAACCTCGTGCTGAGCTGAGCCCCGACCGTCTTGACCGCGACGTCCGCCACGATCGAGGCCCGCGCGACCCGTCTCGACACGCGGGCCCTCGCTGCGCTGCTGCTGTGTTGCGCCCTTTGGGGACTGAACCAGGTGGCCATCAAGGCGGCGCTGCCGGAAGTGCCGGCCCTCGTGCAGCTCGCGATCCGCAGCGTCGTCGCGCTTGCACTGGTGCTGGGTTGGATGCGCTGGCGGGGCATTGCGTGGAACTGGCGCGACGGCACGCTGGCTCCGGGTCTCCTGGCGGGACTGCTGTTCGCGGTCGAGTTCGGCTGCATCTTCGTCGGCCTGCAGTACACGACGGCGGCGCGCTCGGTGGTCTTCATCAACACCTCGCCGTTCGTGGTGGCGCTGATGCTGGCCTGGCTGGTGCCGACCGAGCGGCTGCGGCCGCTGCAGACCTTCGGGCTCGTGCTCGCCTTCGCGGGCGTGGCCTATGCCTTTGCCGAGCCCGCCCCGCAAACCGGCGCGTGGCCCTGGCTCGGCGACACGCTCATCGTCATCGCCGCCGTCCTGTGGGGCTTGACCACGGTCGTCATCCGCTTCAGCGCCCTGCGTCACGCGCCAGCCGAGAAGACGCTCGCCTACCAACTGCTGGTGGCGGGCCTGCTGTCGCCATTGGCGGCCTGGGCGGCCGGCAGCCCGTGGCCCGCTGCGTGGAGCACGCTCGCGCTGGGCTCGCTCTTCTATCAGGCGGTGATCGTGACCTTTGCCAGCTACCTGCTCTGGTTCTGGTTGCTCACCCGCTACCCGGCGACCCGCGTGCAGGCCTTCGTGTTTCTCACGCCGGTCTTCGGGACGGCGTTCGCCGGCTGGCTGCTCGGCGAGCAACTCGGCGGCGAACTGTTGAGCGCCCTGGTCGCCGTGGCGATCGGCCTCAGCCTGCTGAACCGCCGCTCGGCCTGAGCATTCAGGGCAGTGGGTTCGGCTCCGTCGGCCCGTCGAGCGGGCCGGCGTCCGGGGCCTCGTCGTCGCGACGGTGGGAACGCATGCCTGCACGCAGGTAGCGATTGTGGTGGCTGGCGCGGGGCAGGAAGCGCGCCAGTTCGGTCAAGGCCATCTGGTAGACGTCGCGCTTGAACTCGATCACGAACTCGAGCGGCACCCAGTACTCGTTCCAGCGCCAGGCATCGAACTCCGGATGGTCGCTGGCGCGCAGGTTCATGTCGCAGTCCCGCCCCATCAGCTGCAACAGGAACCAGATCTGCTTCTGCCCGCGATAGTGGCCACGCGCCTCCCGGCGGATGTAGTGGTCGGGAACCTCGTAGCGCAACCAGTCGCGGGTGCGCGCGATGATGCGCACGTGCTCGGGATGCAAGCCGACTTCTTCGTGCAGCTCGCGGAACATCGCCTGCTCCGGCGTCTCGCCGTGCTTGATGCCGCCCTGCGGGAACTGCCAGGAGTGGGTCCGAATGCGCTTGCCCCAGAACACCTGGTTCCGCTGGTTGAGCAGAACGATGCCGACGTTGGGCCTGAAGCCTTCACGGTCGAGCATAATGAAACCCCGAATTCAGTCTTGAATTCATTATTGCACCGGGCCCCTGCGATGCAACCCCGCGCCTGCCCTAGGCCGGGGGGTCGTCCGGCAGCAATGCGTTCCGTTCCGTAGCAGTCTGCGCCGCCTTCGGCCCCGCCATGAAAGCCTCCCAGTTCTTCGTCTCGACCCTCAAGGAAGCGCCGGCCGATGCCGAGGTCGCGAGCCACAAGCTGATGCTTCGCGCCGGCCTGATCAAGCGCCTGGGCGCCGGCATCTACAACTACATGCCGATGGGACTGCGGGTGATCCGCAAGGTCGAGGGCATCATCCGCGAAGAGATGAACCGCGCCGGCGCCGTCGAGCTGCTGATGCCCGTCGTGCAACCCGCCGAGTTGTGGCAGGAGAGCGGCCGCTTCGACAAGATGGGCGCGGAACTGCTGCGTGTGAAGGATCGGCACGAGCGCGACTTCGTGATCCAGCCGACCAGCGAGGAGGTCGTCACCGACATCGCCCGCCAGGAACTGCGCAGCTACCGCCAGTTGCCGCGCAACTTCTATCACATCCAGACCAAGTTCCGTGACGAGCGCCGCCCGCGCTTCGGCCTGATGCGCGGGCGCGAGTTCACGATGAAGGATGCCTACTCCTTCGATCGCGACAAGGAGGGCGCCGCGCGCAGCTACGAGGCGATGTTCGCGGCCTACAAGCGGATCTTCGATCGCTTCGGCTTGCAGTACCGCGCTGTCGCCGCCGACACCGGCGCGATCGGCGGCGACCTGTCGCACGAGTTCCAGGTCATCGCCGAGACCGGCGAGGACGCGCTGGTCTACTGCCCGACCAGCGACTACGCCGCCAACATCGAACTGGCCGAGTGCCTGCCACTGCTGCCGAGCCGCGGCGCCGCGACGCAGTCGCTGACCAAGGCGCCCACGCCGGGCAAGAGCACCTGCGCCGACGTGGCGGCGCTGCTCGGCCTGCCGCTCGAACGCACGGTGAAGTCGCTGGTGCTGGCCACCGACGACCGCAACGACAAGGGCGACATCGTCGGCACGACGGTGTGGCTGCTGCTGGTGCGTGGCGACCACGACCTCAACGAGATCAAGGCCGGCAAGCTGCCCGGCTTCAAGTCGGGTTTCCGCTTCGCCACCGTGGCCGAGATCGAAGACCACTTCGGCACGCGGCCGGGCTACCTGGGCCCGATCGGGCTGAAGAAGCCGGTGAAGGTGATCGCCGAACGCACGGTCGCGAACATGGCCGACTTCGTCTGCGGCGCCAACGAGGTCGACTTCCACTACACCGGCGTCAACTGGGGCCGCGACCTGCCCGAGCCGGACCTCGTCGCCGACATCCGCAACGCCGTCGCGGGCGATCCATCGCCGGACGGCAAGGGGGTGCTCGCCATCCAGCGCGGCATCGAGGTCGGCCACGTCTTCTACCTCGGCACGAAGTACAGCGCGGCGATGAACGCGGCCTACCTCGACGAGAACGGCAAGCCGCAGCTGATGGAGATGGGCTGCTACGGCATCGGCGTCACCCGCATCCTGGGCGCGGCGATCGAGCAGGGCCATGACGCACGCGGCATCGTCTGGCCGGCGGCGATCGCGCCCTTCGAGGCGGTCATCTGCCCGATCGGCTACGACCGCTCGGCCGAGGTCAAGGCCGCGGCCGACGCGTTGCATGCGCAGCTGCTGGACGCTGGGATCGACGCCCTGCTCGACGATCGCGGCGAGCGCCCCGGCGCGATGTTCGCCGACTGGGAGCTGATCGGCGTGCCGCAGCGGGTCGTGATCTCCGATCGCGGGCTGAAGGACGGCCAGGTCGAACTGCAGGGCCGGCAGGACGCCGAGGCCGGCAAGCTGCCGCTGGCCGAGGTGGCGGCGCAGCTGCGCATGCGCCTGCGCGGTTGATGCAGCGGCGCGCGGCCTTGTGCGCGACGGCGGCGCTGGCCGCCGGCTTGCGCCCCTCGCCGGCGCGGGCCGGCGCGCAGGCCGAGGAGCCGCTGGCCGATGCGGTGCGCACCGCGCTGTCGGCGGCCGTGGCCCAGGGCGCACCGCCGCGGCCCAGCTTCACGACGGTCGACGAGCGCCTGGCCTACATCCGCTGGCTCACCGCGATGAGCGACCGGCTGAAGAAGCGCAAGACCGAGGACCTGCGCCGCGTCGAGTTCCTCGAGACCCTGTGGTACGAGAGCAAGCGCGCCGGGCTCGATCCGGCCCTGGTGCTGGGCGTGATCGAGGTCGAGAGCGGCTTTCGCAAGTTCGCCGTCTCGGTGGCCGGCGCGCGCGGCTACATGCAGGTGATGCCGTTCTGGATGCGCCTGATCGGCGACGGCGACCCGGGCCGGCTCTTCCACCTGCAGACCAACCTGCGTTTCGGCTGCGTGATCCTGCGCCACTACCTCGACCGCGAACGCGGCGACCTGTTCCTGGCGCTGGGCCGCTACAACGGCAGTCGTGGCCGTCCCGAGTACCCGAACGCGGTGTTCGGCGCGCGCCGCAAGTGGGAGTTCAAGGACCCCGCGCCGCGCTGAGCCGGGTCAGAGGCCGGCCCAGGCCTTGGGTGCGGCGGCGTCGAAGCCGATCAGCGCCAGCACCCGCTCGACCGTGTCGTCGACCAGCTCGTCGATGCTGGCCGGCCGGTGGTAGAAGGCCGGCAGCGGCGGGAACACGATCCCGCCCATCTCGGTCACCGCGGTCATGTTGCGCAGGTGGGCCAGGTTGAACGGCGTTTCCCGCACCAGCAGCACGAGGCGGCGACGCTCCTTCAGCGTCACGTCGGCGGCGCGCGTCAGCAGGTTGTCCGACAGGCCGTGAGCGATCGCCGCCAGCGACTTCATCGAGCAGGGCGCGACCACCATCGCCGACGCGGCGAAGCTGCCGCTCGCGATGCAGGCGCCGATGTCGCCCGGTGCATGGGCGTGATCGGCCAGCGCCTCGAGCGCCTGACGATCCAGCCCCAGCTCGTGGTGCACGTTCAGCACGCCGGCCGGCGTGACGACGACGTGCGTCTCGGCGCCCAGTGCGCGCGCACGCTTCAGCAGTCGCGTCCCGTAGACGGCGCCGGTCGCCCCGGTGATGCCGACGACCAGGCGCGGCTTCATGCGGGCTCAGGCCTTGAGCAGCGCCTGCAACTCGCCGGCCTGGTGCATCTCCATCATGATGTCCGAGCCGCCGACGAACTCGCCGTTCACGTAGAGCTGCGGGATCGTCGGCCAGTTGGCGTACTCCTTGATGCCCTGGCGCACCGCCTCGTCCTCGAGCACGTTGACCGTGGTCAGGTCGGTCACGCCGTTGGCCTTGAGGATCTGGATCGCCCGGCCCGAGAAGCCGCACATCGGAAACTGCGCGGTGCCCTTCATGAACAGCACGACGCGGTGGCCCTTGACGAGCTGATCGATGCGTTGCTGGACGTCGGTGGTGGTCTCGGACATGGTTCGGGCTCGCGGCAGGATGAAGAACAGCCGCGGTTATACGGCAAAGCCGACCGCCGACGGCCGGCCCGTCGCAAAGCCCCGTGGCTCAGAACGCGTAGGACACGCCGAGCTGCAGCAAGGGGCTCAGCTGCAGTTCGCGCAGCGTGTCGCTGAGGCTCTGCTGCCCCAGTCGCACCGCCGAGCGCGGCTGCAGCGCCATCAGGCCGAGATCGGCACTGAAACTCCAGCCGCCGCCGGTGGCGCGCAATGCGTTCAGGCCGGTGTAGCCCACGCCGACATAGGGCACCGAGCTCGAGCCGCTGTCGTCCGCCGTGCCGGCCGGGCTCCAGAGGTTGAAGCTGCGGCGCTGCGCGCTGAAGCCACTGCCCAGCTCGGCCGGACTGGCCGGCAGGGCCGACCACGTGGCGGCGCGCGGCCCGATGAACAGCCCGCCGGTGGCGCGGAATCCGCCTGCGTAGCGGCTGCGTGGCGCCAGACCCTGCTGGACGAAGTAGTAGTCGCCCAGCAGACTGAGGCTGTCGCGCGAGGTACTGCCGGCCATGGGGTCCGACAACGTGCTGCTCAGGCTCAGCCGGCCCTGCCAGCGCGGCCAGCCGGCGTCGCCGCGCAGGCCGGCGCCGGCATCGGCCGGCTGTGCCGGCGCAAGAGGCGCGAAGAGGAGAAGGGCGCTTGCCGCGACGGCAAGCCGGGTCGGGCGGAACAAGGCGCGGTGCTCAATCATGGCAGGCTCCTCGGGCGGACCGGGGGCGCCATCGTGGCGCTCCGGAAAATCATCGTACGCGCCGGCGAGAGGCTTGTCTGTGCCGGGTCGTGACGCCGCAACAGCCTGAGGCGATCCGTGCAATCTTTCGCACGAATCGGGGGTCGATCGTGCGTCAGGCCAGCCGACCGCCGGTGCAGCGGGGCCGCCCCGCCAGGTCGGTGCGCGTCCCGACCTCGCCGAAGCCCGCGTCGGCCAGCAAGGCCCGGACCGCGGGCGCCTGATCGTGGCCATGTTCCAGCAACAGCCATCCGGCCGGCTGCAGGTGGCCCGGTGCCGCGGCGACCAGATGGCGGATCGCGTCCAGCCCGTCGCTCCCCGATGTCAGTGCTTGCTGCGGTTCGTGCACCAGGGCTTGCAGGTGGACGTCGCCCGTTGCGATGTAGGGCGGGTTGGAGACGATCAGGTCGAAGCGACGTCCGGGCAGCGCGCCGAACCAGTCGCCCAGCAGCCACTCGACGGCCAGTCCGTGCCGCTGCCCATTGGCGGACGCCACGGCCAGGGCCGCCGCGCTGGTATCGACGGCGGTCAGGTGCGCCTGGGGGCGTTGCTGCGCCAGGGCCAGGGCGATCGCCCCGCTGCCGGTCCCGAGGTCGACGACGGTCGTGACCTCATCGACAGGCAGTAGCTCCAGCGCCCACTCGACCAGGGTCTCGGTCTCCGGTCTTGGCACCAGCACGTCGGGCGTGACGCCGAGCGCCAGGCCAAAGAACTCCTTCGTGCCGAGCAGGTAGGCCAGCGGCTCGCCCGCGGCACGACGCGCGAGCAGGTCGCGGTAGCGCGCGCCTTGCGCGTCGGCGAGCCGGGCCTCGTCGTGCGCCAGCAGCCAGCTGCGCGGGCAGTCCAGCAGCCCGGCCAGCAGCGCCAGCGCGTCCAGACGCGCCACGCCGAGTTCCCTCGCGGCGGCCAGTGCCGAGGCGACCGTGTCGACCGCGGGCGCGGCGTTCACCGGTCGCCGATCTCGAGCTCGGCCAGCAGCTCGGCTTCGCGTGCCGCGATCAGCGCATCGACCACCGGATCGAGCTCGCCGTCCATGATGCTGCCCAGCTGGTACAGCGTGAGGTTGATGCGGTGGTCGGTCAGCCGGCCCTGGGGGAAGTTGTAGGTGCGGATGCGGTCGCTGCGGTCGCCGCTGCCGATCAGGCTGCGGCGCGCCGCGGCTTCCTTCGCCTGCCGTTCGAGCTTGTCCCTGTCGCGCAGCCGCGCCGCCAGCACGGCCAGTGCCTTGGCCTTGTTGCGGTGCTGCGAGCGGTCGTCCTGGCACTCGGCCACCAGGCCGGTCGGCAGGTGGGTCACGCGCACGGCCGAGTCGGTCTTGTTGACGTGCTGGCCACCGGCACCGCTGGCGCGGAAGGTGTCGATGCGCAGCTCGGCCGGGTTGAGCTGGATCTCCTCGGCCTCGTCGGGCTCGGCGAGCACGGCGACCGTGCAGGCGCTGGTGTGGATGCGGCCCTGGGTCTCGGTGGCCGGCACGCGCTGCACGCGGTGGCCGCCGGACTCGTACTTCAGGTGGCCGAACACCGCGCCGCCGTCGATGCGCACGACGACTTCCTTGTAGCCGCCGAGCTCGCTCTCGCTGGCCGACATCAGCTCGACCTTCCAGCCACGGCGCTCGGCGTAGCGCGTGTACATGCGCAGGAGGTCGCCGGCGAACAGCGCCGACTCGTCGCCGCCGGTGCCGGCGCGGATTTCCAGGAAGGCCGGACGCGCATCGTCCGGGTCGCGCGGCAGCAGCAGGCGCTGCAACTCGGCCTCCAGCCGCTCGATGTCGGCGGTGGCGGCGGCCACTTCCTCGCCGGCCAGTCCGGCCATCTCGGGGTCGGTGGCGATCTCGCGGGCGGCGGCCAGGTCCTGCTCGCGCTGCGCGTGGCGCTGGCGGCGCTCGACGATGCCGGCGACCTCGACATGCTCGCGACTGAGCGTGCGGAAGGCGCCGCCGTCGCGCATCACGGCCGGGTCGGCCAGCAGCGAGTCCAGTTCGGCCAGCCGGCGAACGTAGCGGTCGAGCTGCTGGCGCAGGGCAGTTTTCATCGGGAACGCGGCAAGGGGCGGGGCGGCCATCGGCCGCGGCGGCGGGAACGGACGGACGCTGCGTCGCTACAGCGCGTCGTCCCGCTCGCCGTGCGGCGCGGGGCCTGGCACGGACGCGGTACCGCGCAGGAACAGCCGCGACACGGTGCTCGCGAGTTGCGCGCGCTGCGCCGGATCCGAGGCGTGCAGCTCGGCCAGTGTGCCGTGGAGCATCTTCTGCGTGAGTCCGCGCGACAGTGCCTCGAGCACCGCGTCCACGCTGTCGCCGCGTGCCAGCAGCTTGCGGGCGCGGCCGAGCTCGGTCTCGCGCCAGGCGTCGGCCTGGGCGTTCAGGGCCTGGATCAGCGGCACCGTACGGCGCTGGCCCAGCCAGTGGACGAAGCCCTGCACGCCGGTCTCGATGATGGCCTCGGCCTGCGCGACGGCGGCCTGGCGCTTTTCGCCGCCGCTCTGGACGATGGCCGAGAGGTCGTCGACGATGTAGAGGTAGACGTCGTCGAGGCGCGCGACCTCGGGCTCGATGTCGCGCGGCACGGCCAGGTCGACCATGAACATCGGGCGATGCTTGCGCCGCTTGAGCGCACGCTCGACGGCCCCCAGGCCGATCAGCGGCAGCGAACTCGCGGTGCAGGACACGACGGCGTCGAACTCGTGCAGCCGCGACGGCAGGTCGCTCAGGCGGATGGTCTCGGCGCCGAAGCGCGCCGCCAGCGCCTCGCCGCGCTCGAGCGTGCGGTTGGCCACGGCCATCTTCGCCGGCGCGCGCGCCGCGAAGTGCGTCGCGGCCAGCTCGATCATCTCGCCCGCGCCGACGAACAGCACGCGGATCTCGCGCAGGTCCTCGAACAGCTGCCCGGCCAGCCGTACCGCGGCCGCCGCCATGCTGATCGAGTGCGAGCCGATCTCCGTGGCGGTGCGCACCTCCTTCGCCACCGCGAAGCTGCGCTGGAACAGCTGGTGCAGGGTGCTGCCCAGCGTGCCGGCGGCGTCGGCCTCGCGCACCGCCTGCTTCATCTGGCCCAGGATCTGCGGTTCGCCCAGCACCATCGAGTCGAGGCCGCTGGCGACGCGGAAGGCATGCCGCGCAGCCTCGCCACCCTCCAGCACGTAGGCGTGGCTGTGCAGGGTGTCGGCACCGACCCCGCCGATGCCGGCCAGCCATTCGAGCGCCGGGCGGACCAGCTGCGGCTCCGCGGCGCAGTAGAGCTCGGTGCGGTTGCAGGTCGACAGGATCGCTGCCTCCGGCGCCAGCGGCCGTTGCGGCGCGCCGATGCGGTCGCGGAAGGTCTGCAGCGTCGGTGCCAGCTGCTCGAGCGTGAACGCGAAACGGCCGCGCAGATCGACAGGCGCGGTCGTGTGGTTCAGGCCCAGGGTGAACACCGACATGTGCTGATTATAAAATTGTCATCTCTCCCGAGGGCTTGTGCCACCGCGGGCGCCGCGCGGCAAGCCCTGCGGCGACGGCCGCACCACCCGATGACTGCGCTCGACGCCCTGATCCACCTGCTGAACTTCATGCTGCCGGCTTTGCTGCTGGGCAGCATTGCGGCCTTGCTGGCCAAGCTGGTCTGGCTGCGTGCGCTCGGCGGCGTGTCGGTGCTGCGCCTGGCGGCCTGGGCCTCGGGCGCCGCGCTGCTGGCCCTGGCCGGTGGCCTGGCGGTGACCGGTCGCGACGGCAGCATGGCCACCTACGGCGCGATGGTGCTGGCCTGTGCCGTGGGCCTGGGCTGGGCCGGATGGGGGCGGCGATGAGCTACAGCGTGAAGGAAGTGTTCTACACGCTCCAGGGCGAGGGCAGCCAGGCCGGCCGCCCGGCCGTGTTCTGCCGCTTTGCCGGCTGCAACCTGTGGAGCGGCCGCGAGGAAGACCGCGCCACGGCCACCTGCCGCTTCTGCGACACCGAATTCGTCGGCACCGACGGCACAGGCGGCGGCAAGTTCACGATCGCCGAGGCCCTGGCTTCGCACGTCGCCGCGCACTGGCCGGCCGGGTCGACCGAGCGGCGCTTCGTCGTGCTGACCGGCGGCGAGCCGCTGCTGCAGGTCGACAGCGGGCTGATCGACGCGCTGCACGCGCAGGGCTTCGAGATCGCGGTCGAGACCAACGGCACCGTGGCGGCGCCAGTGGGCATCGACTGGCTGTGCGTCAGCCCGAAGGCGGGCGCTCCCCTGCTGCAGACGCGCGGCGACGAACTCAAGGTCGTCGTGCCGCAGGCCGGCATCGACCTGGACCAGCTCGAGACGCTCGACTTCGCCCAGCGTCGCGTCCAGCCGATGGACGGCCCGCAGCTGGCGGCCAACACCGCCTGGGCCGTGCGCTGGTGCCTCGAGCACCCGCGCTGGCAGCTCAGCCTGCAGACCCACAAGCTGCTCGGGATCCGATGACGGGCGATCGCCGCCGCCGCGGCCCGGGCGGGCCGACAATGTCGCCATGTTCGAGCTGAGCCAATCCTTCTACTTCGAGTCGGCGCACACCCTCCAGCGCCAGGCCGAGCGCAACGAGGCCGACGGCAGCCGCCGCGTGCACGGCCACACCTACACCGCGCGCGTCGCCGTGCGCGGCGACGCCGACGCGGCGACCGGCATGGTGGTCGACCTGGCGCTGCTGCGCGCTGCGATCGCGACGGTGCGCGACCAGCTCGATCACCACTTCCTCGACGAGGTCTCCGGGCTGGGCGTGCCGACGCTCGAGAACCTGTGTCGCTTCATCCACGGCCGTGTCGCTGCGGCGGTGCCGGGCGTGACCTCGGTGACGGTGGAGCGCAAGAGCAGCGGCGACCGCTGCAGCTACCGCCCGTGAGCGCGGCCCCCGCCTCGCTCGCCGATCGCAGCCGGCGCGCGGTCTGGCACCCCTGCACGCAGATGAAGCGGCTCGAGAGCGAGCCGCTGCTCGCGATCAGCCGCGCCGAAGGCCCGTGGTTGTTCGACGCCGAGGGCCGCCGCTACCTCGACGCCGTGAGCTCCTGGTGGGTCAACCTGTTCGGCCATGGGCATCCGGCGATGCGGGCCGCGCTGGCCGACCAGCTGGCCACGCTGGACCATGTGATGCTGGCCGGCTTAACGCACGAGCCGGTGGTGCGCCTGTCCGAACGCCTGTCTGCGCTCACCGGCCTGGGCCACGCCTTCTACGCCAGCGACGGCGCCTCGGCCACCGAGATCGCGCTCAAGATGAGCGCCCATGCCTGGCGCAATGCCGGGCGCGCCGACAAGTGCGAGTTCATCGGCCTGGCCGGCGGCTACCACGGCGAGACCGTCGGCGCGCTGTCGGTCACCGACATCCCGCTGTTCCGCGAAGCCTACGCGCCGCTGCTGCGGCTGAGCGCGGCGCTGCCGTCCCCCGACACGCGCCAGGCCGAGGCGGGTGAGAGCGCGGTCGCGCTGGCGCGGCGTTGTGCCGCGGCGCTCGAGGCCCATCTGGAGCGGCATCACGAGCGCACCGCGGCGCTGATCGTCGAGCCGCTGGTGCAGTGCGCCGCCGGCTTCGGCATGCACGATGCCGAGTACCTGAGGCTGGCGCGGGCGCTGTGCGACCGCTATCAGGTGCACCTGATCTGCGACGAGATCGCGGTGGGCTTCGGCCGCACCGGCACGCTGTTCGCGCACGAGCAGGCGCAGATCCGCCCCGACTTCCTCTGCCTCAGCAAAGGTCTGACGGGCGGCACGTTGCCGCTGTCGGTGGTGCTGACGACCGACGCCGTCTACGAAGCCTTCTACGACGACCGCGCGGCGCGGGGCTTCCTGCATTCGCACTCCTACACCGGCAACCCGCTGGCCTGCCGCGCCGCGCTGACGGTGCTGGACCTGCTCGAGGCGACGCCGGTGCTGGCACGCAACCGCGAGGTCGCGGCGCGACTGAGCACGCTGTGCGCACCGCTGACCGCGCACCCGCGGGTGCGGGCGCATCGGCAGCTCGGCATGCTGTGGGCCTGGGACATCGACGACGCCGGCATCGCCGGCTTCTCCGGCCGCTACCACCTGGCCGCGCGCGAGGAAGGCCTGCTGCTGCGGCCGATCGGCCACACGCTGTACTTCATGCCGCCCTACGTGCTGGACGAGGAGACCTCGCAGCATCTGGCGAGCGGCGCCCTGCGCGCGCTCGAGAGCCTGTCGTGAGCCGCGGCTGGTTCGTCACCGGCACCGACACCGGCGTCGGCAAGACCCGCGCCAGCGTGGCCTTGCTGCACGCGCTGCGCGCGCACCACGCGCGCTGCGTGGGCATGAAGCCGGTGGCGGCCGGGACCGATGCCGAGGGCCACAACGACGACGTGCTGGCGCTGCGCGCCGCGAGCAGCATCGCGGTCGCGCCGTCGCTGGACAACCCGGTCCTGCTGGCGGACCCGGTGTCGCCGCACATCGCCGCGGCACGGGCCGGCCGTGCGATCGACATCGCGGCGATCGTCGCGGCTTACCGAACTTTGGCGGGCGCGGCCGATGCCGTCGTCGTCGAGGGGGCCGGTGGCTTTCTGGTCCCGCTGTCCGATCGGCACACCGGCGCCGACCTGGCGGCAGCGCTGGGCCTGCCGGTGATCCTCGTCGTCGGCCTGCGGCTCGGCTGTCTGAATCATGCGCTGCTGACGCGCGACGCGATCGCTGCGCGCGGCCTGGTGCTGGCCGGCTGGATCGTCAACCGCCTCGACCGGGCGATGCCCGAACAGCAGGCCAACCTCGACTACCTGCGCGCGCAACTGCCGGCGCCGCTGCTGGCCGACTGGCCCTGGCAACCCGGGGTCGATCCGCGCACCTTGACCCTGCGCCTGCCGGACTGAGACGATGGCCGGGCTCGACGAAGTCTTCGAGGTGGCCGTCGCGTCGCTGGATGCGCGGCAGCAACGCCGCCATCGCCGCGTGGTCGCGCCGCTGGACGGTGCGACGCTGCAGGCCGACGGGCGGGCGCTGCTGTCCTTCGCCGGCAACGACTACCTGGGGTTGGCGCGCCATCCTGCGCTGGCCGAGGCGGCGCAGCGGGCGGCCCGGCAGTACGGTGTGGGCGCGACGGCCTCACCGGTGGTCTGCGGGCACAGCCCGGCGCATGCGGCGCTCGAGGAAGAACTCGCGCGCTTCGTCGGCATGCCGCGTGCGCTGTACTTCTACGCCGGCTACGCCGCCAACAGCGGCGCGATTCCGGCGCTGGTCGAGCGCGGCGACGCGGTGATCTCCGATGCGCTGAATCATGCGTGCCTGATCGACGGTGCGCGGCTCTCGCGTGCCGAGCTCGTGGTCTATCCGCACAACGACGTGGCGGGCCTGGAGCGCGCGCTGCTCGCAACCCGTGGCGCCCGGCGCCGGCTGGTCGTGGCCGACGCGGTGTTCAGCATGGACGGCGACCTGGCCCCGCTGCCGGAGATGCTGGCGCTGTGCGAGCGCCACGACGCCTGGCTCTACGTCGACGACGCGCACGGCTTCGGCGTGCTGGGCGAGGGCGGGCGCGGCAGCCTGTCGCACTGGGGCCTGGCGACGCCGGACCAGCACGCCTCGCGGCTGATCTACATGGCCACGCTCGGCAAGGCGGCCGGCGTGGCGGGTGCCTTCATCGCCGGCGCGCCGGCGCTCGTCGAGTGGCTGATGCAGCGCTCGCGGCCCTTCTTCTTCGCGACCGGCGCGCCGCCGATGGTCGCCGAGGCGCTGCGCACGAGCCTGCAGTTGATCGAGGCCGAAGCCTGGCGGCGCGAGCGCCTGGCCGCGTTGCGCGCCCGGCTGACCGAAGGACTGGCCAGCCTGTCGTGGCATGCGCCGCCGTCCGCCTGCGCGATCCAGCCCGTGATCCTGGGCGACAACGCGACGGCGATGGCTGTGATGGCCGCGCTCGAGGCACAAGGCCTGTGGGTGCCGGCAATCCGGCCGCCGACGGTGGCCGAGGGCAGTGCGCGGCTGCGCATCTCGCTGACGGCGGCGCACCAGCCCAGCGACATCGTGCGCTTGTGCACGGCACTGGCCCGCGTGCACGCGCAGCTCGTCGCGACTCCCCCCGTCTAGGCTCCCTGCGTTCCGGGGACACGGTGCACCGCGCGCGGTCGTGGCTTCGCACAATCGAAGCGCGGCATCGACCCGAGCTGCCGCGGAGCAGGGAGCCCGCCACCATGGTGCCGACCGAACGCCCGCAGAGTCCGACCGAGGAACTGGCCAATGCCGCCAGCCATGCACTCGGGCTGCTGCTGGCGATCGGCTCGCTGCCGGTGCTGGTGGACTTCGCGGTGCAGCACGGCAGCGTCGTCAACGTCGTCGGCGCGAGCGTGTTCTCGGCGACGATGATCCTGGTGTACTTCGCGTCGGCGCTGTATCACGCGCTGCCGCCGGGCCGGGCCAAGCGCTGGTGCAACACGCTGGACCACGTCGCGATCTACCTCTTCATCGCCGGCAGCTACACGCCGTTCGTCCTGGGCCGGGCGCCGGAGGAGTGGCGCTGGAGCCTGCTGTGCCTGGTCTGGGCGCTGGCCTTCGTCGGCGTGCTGCTCAAGCTGGCGCATCGGCTCAACGATCCCTGGCTGTCGACCGCGCTCTACGTGGCGCTGGGCTGGCTGGCGGTGATCGTCGGGCGGCCGATGCTCGAGGGCCTCTCGGCCACCGGCCTGGCCTGGCTGCTGGCGGGCGGCGCGGCCTACATGATCGGCGTGGTGTTCTTCCTGCTCGACTCGCGGCTGCGCTTCGCGCACTTCGTGTGGCACCTGTTCGTGCTGGCGGGCAGCACCTGCCACTTCTTCGCGGCCTGGGGCCACGCGATCCGCATGGCCTGACGCCGGCTTCAGCCGGCCAGTGCGACGCCGTCCCGGACCGGCACCTCGGCGCGCAGCGAGTGCGCATAGGCCTCGGTGATGCGCACGTCGATCAGCTGTCCGACCAGGCGCGCCGGGCCGGCGAAGTTGACGATGCGATTGCAAGCGGTGCGGCCCATCAGCTCGGCCGGGTTCTTGCGCGAACGGCCCTCGACCAGGATGCGCTGCAGCGTGCCGACGCGGCTGGCGCTGATGCGCTGCGCGTTGGCCTCGATCACCGCCTGCAACTGCTGCAGCCGCGCGAGCTTGGTCTCGCGCGGTGTGTCGTCAGGCAAGGCGGCCGCGGGCGTGCCCGGCCGGGCGCTGTAGATGAAGCTGAAGCTCGCGTCGAAGCCGATGTCGTCGATCAGCTTCATCGTGCGGGCGTGGTCCTCGTCGGTCTCGCCCGGGAAGCCGACGATGAAGTCGGTCGACAGGCTGAGGCCGGGCCGGATCGCACGCAGCTTGCGGACCGTCGACTTGTACTCGAGCGTCGTGTAGCCGCGCTTCATGGCCGCCAGGATGCGGTCGCTGCCGTGCTGCACCGGCAGGTGCAGGTGGTCGACCAGCTGGGGCACGCGGGCGTAGACGTCGATCAGTCGCTGCGAGAACTCGTTCGGGTGGCTGGTGGTGTAGCGGATGCGGTCGATGCCGGGGATCTCGGCCACGTACTCCAGCAGCAGGGCGAAGTCGGCGATGTCCGGGCTGTCCCCCATCCTGCCGCGGTAGCCGTTGACGTTCTGGCCCAGCAGCGTCACCTCGCGCACGCCCTGGTCGGCCAGGCCGGCGACCTCGGTCAGCACGTCGTCGAAGGGTCGCGAGACCTCCTCGCCGCGCGTGTAGGGCACGACGCAGTAGCTGCAATACTTGGAGCAGCCTTCCATGATCGAGACGAAGGCGGTCGCGCCCTCGACGCGCGCCGGTGGCAGGTGGTCGAACTTCTCGATCTCGGGGAAGCTGATGTCGACCTGCGGGCGGCGCTGGGCATCGCGCCGGGCCAGCATCTCGGGCAGCCGATGCAGCGTCTGCGGGCCGAACACCACGTCGACATAAGGCGCCCGCTCGATGATGGCCGCGCCTTCCTGGCTGGCGACGCAGCCGCCGACGCCGATCTTCACGCCCCTGGCCTTGAGGTGCTTGTAGCGACCGAGGTCGCTGAAGACCTTCTCCTGCGCCTTCTCGCGCACCGAGCAGGTGTTGAAGAGGATCAGGTCGGCCTGCTCCGGGTCGGCGGTGGTCTCGTAGCCCTCGGCCGCGTGCAGCACGTCGGCCATCTTGTCCGAGTCGTACTCGTTCATCTGGCAGCCGAAGGTCTTGATGTAGACCTTCTTGCCGCCGACCGGTCCGGGCGCGCTCATGGCTTGGTCCAGGTCTGGGCGGCCGGGTCGAAGCGCCAGGCCGCCGCTTCGGCGGGCGTGCGTGGCCACAAGCCGCCGGACTCGTCCTTGCGCAGCACCCACACGTCCTTGACGAGGCCGAGGGTGTCGATCGTGTAGTGCGCGACGAAGCGCTGGCCCTGCAGCGAGCCGGACACGACGATCATGTTGTTCGGATCGCGCAAGCGCGCGCCCGGGGCCAGTCGCGCCGGCTGTCCGTTGAGCAGGACGTCCGGCGGATCCGTCAGGGTCAACTCGCCGCGCAGCGCGTTCGCGGGGAAGTTGCGCTGCACCTGGGCGGCAGCGAGGAGCGGCGCGCACAGGGCGAGCGCGAGCAGGGCACAGCGGTACATGGTGTCTGTCCAGTGGCTGTCGAAAGAGCGCGGATTGTAGGTGGCGGTCCGCAGCTCAGAGGGCCCCGTCGCGGCGCAATTGCACGATCGCCGCCTCGTCGAAACCCCAGTCGCGCAGCACGGCTTCGCTGTCGGCACCCGGCACCGCCGGCGCGCCCGGTGTCGCCGGTGGCGTGCGGCTGAAGCGCGGCGCCGGCGCCGGTTGCTTGACGCCGTCGATATCGACGAAGGCTTCGCGCGCCAGGTGGTGCGGATGCTGCGGCGCTTCGTCCCAGTCCAGCACCGGCGCGAAGCAGGCGTCGCTGCCGGTGAAGACCTCGCACCAGGCATCCCGCGTGCGTGTCGCGAAGCGCGCCGCCAGGCCCGCGCGACGCGCCGGCCAGCGTGCGCGGTCCATCTGCGGCAGGTAGTCGGACTCGGGCAGGTCCAGGCGCTGCAGCAGCTCGGCATAGAACTGCGGTTCGAGCGCACCGACTGCGACGTGCCGGCCGTCGGCGCAGGCGTAGCAGGCATAGAAGGGCGCGCCGCCGTCGATCAGGTTGGCCTCGCGTTGCGTCGACCACGCGCCAGCCGCGCGCATGCCGTAGAACATCGCCGACAGCAGCGCGCTGCCGTCGGTCATCGCCGCGTCGACGACTTGGCCCCGGCCGCTGGTGCGCGCCTCGTGCAGCGCGCACATCAGGCCGAAGGCCAGCAGCATGGCGCCGCCTCCGTAGTCGCCGACGTAGTTGAGCGGCGGCGGCGGCGGCTCGCCGTCACGCCCGATCGCCGCGAGGCCGCCGCTGAGGGCGATGTAGTTGATGTCGTGCCCGGCCCGTGCGGCCAGCGGGCCGTGCTGGCCCCAGCCCGTCATGCGGCCGTAGACCAGCTGCGGTTTGCGCTGCAGACAGGTCTCCGGCCCGAGGCCGAGGCGCTCCATCACGCCGGGGCGATAGCCCTCGACCAAGGCATCGGCGCGCTCCACCAGCCGAAGGACGGCCTCCACGCCGCCCGGCTTGCGCAGGTCCAGCGCCAGCGAGCGGCGACCACGGGCCGCCATGTCGAAGCGCGGCTCTAGCCCCAGCGCGCCGCCGGCACCGGGCCGGTCGATGCGGATGACCTCGGCACCCATGTCCGCCAGCAGCATCGCGCAGAACGGCGCCGGACCCAGCCCGACCATCTCGATCACCTTCAAGCCCGCCAGCGGACCGGTCATGTCATCTCCTCGGCTCCTTGCAGCGGCGATGCTCGCACGAGCGTCGCACATGTTTGCAAACGTAGCAGGCGCGCTGCCGCATCGTTCACGAACGGCGCGGCGGGCCCGGCGCGGCGAGATGGCGCGGAAGTTGCCGCTCCGGGAGCGTCAGCCACCCCCGGAGTCCGCATGCTTCAGCTTCGCCTTCCTGCCAGCTTGCAGACCGGCTTGCGCGTGGCCGTGATCGGCTTGGCGCTGTCCGCGCTCGGCGGCTGCGAGACGCTGGCGATCACGGCCCTCGGCGTCGGTGCTTCGGCGGGCGTCACGCACACGGCCAGCAGCGTCAGCTACCGCACCTTCACGCTGCCGGCCTCGCAGGTCAAGGCCGCGTCGCTGGTGGCGCTGAACCGCATGGGCATCGGCGTGGCCGCCATCGACACCAGGGACGGCAGCGAACTCATCCGGGCACGCCACGCCGAGCGGGACATCGAGATCGAACTGGAGCCGATGAGCAAGTCGACGACCCAGATGCGCGCGGTGGCCAAGCGCAACTTCTTCGTCCACGATGCAGCGACGGCGCGCGAGATCGTCGAGCAGACCGAGCTGGCGATCGCCGCGGCGGCCCAGCGCGGCCCGCTCCCGGATCGGCGCGGTCGGGCGGCGGGCGCGGCCCAGGTGGTACGCACGGCGCTCTGAGCACCGTGCGACGCCGCCGCCTCAGGCGGCGATCGCCGTCTCTCGCAGGCGGATCGCCTGGTGGCCCATGTTGAGCGCATGCCGCAAGGCGGCCGACGAATGCTCGAAGCGGTGGCCTCCCGACATGCGGTCGCTGCTGAACACCACCTGCGGCGGGTTCGGCACGCCGCGCACACGGTGCACTTCCACCGCGGCGGTGTAGCCGCCCATCGGCGCCTCCAGGGCGCCCGCGTAGATGCGGAAGTCGCCCACATCGCGTTCCATCAGGTCCATCCACGTCTCCTTGCCAGCCACGGGCGTCGCCGTCGAAGGGAAGCATCGGTCATGGGCGGCGCCGTTGCCATCCCCCTCAGGCGGCCGCCCGGATGGGTGAAGGTGGCGAGTCTCAGCCGCGCACATGTCGGGCGAACGAAAGGATGATGACCGCCCCCACCACCAGGATCAGCGAGAGCCAGCTCCACGCGGCGATCGTGCGGGCGCGGCGGCGCCGTCGCTGGCGCCTGGCGCGTTCGTCGTCGGGCAGCACGTGGTAGCCGGACAGCAGCGAGTACGAGGTCGAGTTCATGAACTCGCTGGGACGTTCCTCGGAAGGCTCGTGGTCCCAGGTGAAGGCGGAAGGGGTCGTCTGACGCATGACGGCCAGTGTGGGCGCCGCCGCTCGTGCGAAATACCCCGCGGCTGCGGGTCCGCAGCGCGCCAAGCGTGACGAACTGCATGCCGCGCGACCGCCCAAACGACGAAGCCCCGCGAATGCAGGGCTTCTGGTGGCGCGGCTCCCTTTCGCAGCCAGACCGGTGAGGCAGATCTCGCCCGTCAGGCCAGTGCCCGAAGGCCAGGCCGCACGGCCCACGATCTCGGAGGGGTCTCGCGAGACCAGGATCGGCAGAACGGCGGCTCAGTGGACTTCGCCAGGAATCTCTACCGTCCCATCGGCGTCGACCCCGAACTGCTGCTTGTCGATGCCATGGCGGCGCATCTTCTCCCACAGGGTCTTGCGGCTGATGCCCAGACGCGCGGCGGCTTCCGTGATCGCTCCGCGATGCGTCTGCAGCGTGTCGATGAGGAAGGCGCGCTCGGTGCGCTCGAGATGCTCGCTCAGGGATCGAGTGTCCGCGGCGAGCGCGGTGCTTTCAGCGGGCGCGGCGTCGGCATCCGCGAACAGGTCCGTGGCATCGAGGTGCGGACCGGCGCCCAGGGCCAGAGCGCGCCGCAGTAGATGGTTCAACTCGCGGACGTTGCCTGGCCATGCGTGCGAGAAGAGCGCCTGCTGGGCAGCCAGTGACAGACCGCCGCGCTGTCGGCGGCCCGGGCGCAGTTCGTCCAGCATCCGGTCGGCCAGCCATAGGATGTCCTCGCGGCGATCACGCAGCGGTGGCACCTGGACCGTGATGACGTTGATGCGGTAGTAGAGATCCTCACGGAACTGGCCGGCGCGCACCATGGCGGGCAAGTCCCGGTGCGTGGCGCAGATCAGCCTGAAGTCGACCGGCGTACTCGACTCGGCGCCGATGCGCGTGACGCGCCGGTCCTGCAGCGTGCGCAGCAGCCGCGACTGCATGCTCAGCGGCATGTCGCCGATCTCGTCAAGGAACAGGGTGCCGCCGTTGGCCTGCTCGACGAAGCCGCGGTGAGCGCGGGCGGCACCGGTGAAGGCGCCGCGCACGTAGCCGAAAAGCTCGGCCTCGATCAGGGCTTCAGGGATCGCGGCGCAGTTGACGGCCACCCACTCGCCTCCGCGCGTCCTGCGGCTGCGGTCGTGGAGCAGCCGGGCGACGACTTCCTTGCCGACACCCGACTCGCCGCACACCAGGACCGGCTCCGTGCTGTCGGTCAGGCGGGTCAACAGCGTGTCGATCTTGCGCATGGGGGGCGAGATGCCCAGGATCGGCGTGTCGACATCCGGCGGCGCTGCCTGGCAGTAGCGGTGGATGCGTGCCATCAGCTGGTCGAGGTCGAATGGCTTGGTGATGAAGTCCGCGGCGCCGGCCTTCAGCAGGCCGACCGCCTCGTCGATGCTGCCGAAACCTGTCATGAAGATGAATGGGGGCCGCGTGTCAGGGTCGAGGGCCTCGAAGATCTCGGTCCCCGACAGGCCGGGCAACCTCAGGTCGCAAAGCACGACGGCGAAGCGGCGGCGTTCGAGCGACAGCAGCGCCGTCTGACCTTCCTTGAACCATTCGAAGCGCAGGCCTTCGATGCGGAAGCGTTCGCACAGGGTCTCGCCCAGCAGTTCGTCGTCCTCGACCAGGCAGATCGTCAGCAAGGTGTTCATGCAGGCAACTCGTCGTCAGCCGGCACGCTCAAGGCGCCAGCCGGCAGGGGATGGAGGGGGAGTTCGACGCCAAACTCCGTGCGGCCCGATCCGGCGGACAGCGTGATGCGCCCACCGAGAGAGCCGACCAGCTGGTGGCTCGCCCACAGGCCGAGGCCCGTGCCTTCCGTGCCAACGCCGGGTTCAAAGGGGTGGTCACGCAGAGCCCGCGGGAACTCCAGGCCGTCGTTGAGCACGCGGATCGTCAGGCACCCGTGGTCGGTGCTCGCCGAGAACTCGACTCGCGACTCCGCAGCATGCAGCGCGTTCAGCAGCAGGTTGAGGACCACCTGCCGAACCGGCGCGGCCGGCACCGCGAGCTCGCCCGTGATCGGATAGTTCCAGACGAGTTGCACGCGCTTGTGCTGCGACTGCGGCTGCACCAGCACGCGCAGGTCTTCGATGTCCGACGGCGTCAGGGGCCGGTGGCTGGTCTTGGTCTCGATCAGCAGCGCCGAGAGGGTCTGGCGGATCTGTTCGAGCCCGCGCTCCAGCAGCGCCACGGTCTTCGGCAGCAGGGTCGGGTCACGACGCAGGTTGCTCAGCGCGTTGAGCATGCCGGCCAGCGGATTGTTGATCTCGTGCGCCACGCCCGAGGTCATCCGCCCGATGGCGGCCAGTCGGTCGGCCGCGATGAACTGGCGCTGCAGCTTCTCCTTCTCGTCCAGCTGCTCCTGCAACAGGGCCAGCGAGTGCTCCAGACGGTCCAGTTCGCTCGCGGTGGCTGGCGGGGCGCTCGGCGCCGCGGCGGCTTCGGCCGTATAGGCGGTGGACCTTGTGGCGGTCTCCTCGCCCAGCCGGTACAGCGCGTCAGTGACGCGCGCGACCGGGTTCGCGACGCGGTGGCCGAGCCACCAGCCGAACGGGATCAACAGAAGCACCAGGCCGGCGGTGATGCCGGTCAAGGTGACGATCGTGTCCCGATAGCGCTCGGCAAAGATCGCGTGCGAGTAACTCATCAGCAACGTGCCGATCACCTCCTTGTCGGCCGACAGCAGTGGCATGCCGACGATCGCGTAGGCATCGCCGTCCTCCCGGAGCTCGCCCACCGCCAGGTTGCCCGGCCGCGCACTCAGCAGCGAGGCGCGACGCAGCGGCTCGGTCAGCACGGCGATCGGCGAGCGCAGGCCGAAGCGCACCGGGTCGGAGGACACGAAGACCAGCTTGTTGCGATCGAGGACGACGACATCGCAGCGCGGTGCGCCTCCTTCGACGGCTGCGACGGCACGGACCGCCTCGAAGGCTTCCCACACGTCGTCGCGAGCGATGTGCACCACGAGGCCGCGTGCCAGCGACTGCGCGACCGCCGTCGCATGGTCGTGCAGGTCCTCGCGCAGCCAGTGCCGCGCCAGCAACGCGATGGCCACCGAGATCGCGAGCGCGGTCACCACCGAGATCGAGGTGATCAGCAGCGGCACCTTGACCCGGTAGCTCCAGGTGCCAGGCCGCCAGGCGCGGCGCCCCGGGTTCATGTCGCGCGCGCGCCGATCATCGTCGCGAGTTGGGCGATGCTCGCGAAGGCCTCGGGATGGAAGCGGCCGAATCCGCTGAGGTTCAGCTCTCCGAGCAGCAGCCGGCCGCTGGTGTCCTCGGCCATGCGGAGCAGCGCGCCGCGCAGGCGTTGCTCGGTGTCCGTGTCGAGTGTCGCGCGCACAGCCAGCGGCGGGAAGCCGTAGGTCTCGCTGCGCCAGGCCACACGGGTTCTCGAGATCAGGGCCGGCGCTACCGCCTGCAGCGTGTCCCAGACATAGCCATCCACCGCGCCGCCCTGCGCCAGGCCGGCTGCAACGGCGCTGACAACGTTGCGGTGGCCCCAGGTGTAGAAGCTGCGCGCGAAGTGGCGGTCGGGGTCGATGCCGGCCTTCATCAGCGTCGTGCGCGGTACGAGGTAGCCCGAATTCGAGTCGGGATCGGAGTACGCGAAGACCTTGCCCCGCAGGTCGGCCAGCGTGGTCGACCTCGTGTCGTCGGCCGGGACGATGAGGTAGGACTGGTACAGCGGGCGATCCTGGTAGAGCGGGATCGACAACCCGCGCAGCTGCGCCTGGTTCATCACCCACGGGAAGCCGCAGATCCACGCTGCCTCGATCTCCTGGGTCCGCAGCAGACCCATGATGTCGCGGTAGCTGCGCCGGGAGACGAACTCGACCGGCCGGCCGACCGCGGCCGACAGGTAGGTCGACCAGCGCGCGAGGAAGCCGACCTGGTCGTCGAGAAAGACGGGTGTGGTGCCGAAGCGCAATCCGGAGGCGGCGCTCGCCGCACGCTGTCCGAGAGCGGGAACGCCGAGGCTCGTGGCGCACGCGGCCAGCCCGGCGCGCAGCAGGGCTCGGCGATTCGGCGGCGGCTTCGTCAGCACGATCTCATGTTACGAGTGCGTAACCCCGGGCCACCAGCGCGGACAAACCCGTGTTACGGAAACGTAACGTCGATGCCCTTGGTGTCGCCGCGTATCCATCCAAATCAACAACTTGGAAGGCCCGCCGTCGATGGCATGTCCTTCGCACTGATGAGGAAGGTGCTGCACGCGGCGCCAGCCACTCACCATCAGAGGAGCCACATGGAAGCGAGCGTTTCACGTCGGATGTTCTTCAAGACCTCGGGCGCTGCCGCCGCGGGAGCTGCTGTCGCCTTGCCGGGTGCTGCGCAGGCCGCGCAGGCCGAGGCCGGCCGTGCGACCCTGCCGTACCCGCGCAAGCCGGTGGCGATGGTCGGGGCACTGAAAGTCAACGCCCCCGTCAACTTCAGTTATCCGGACGATGCGTCGCCTTGCGCGCTCGTCAAGATGGGCCGACGCGTCCAGGGCGGGGTGGGTCCGGACGGCGACATCGTCGCCTTCAGCATGCTGTGCACGCACATGGGTTGCCCGGTGGCCTACGACGCGCAGGCGCGCTCGTTCAAGTGCGGCTGCCACTTCAGCCAGTTCGACCCGGAGATGGCCGGCCAGATGATCTGCGGCCAGGCTACCGAGAACCTCCCGCAGCTCACGCTGGCGGTGGGCACCGACGGCGCGATCACCGCGACCGGTGTGCAGGGGCTGATCTACGGCCGCCAATCCAACGTCCTGTGAGGAGCGCGCCATGACGAATCGCAAGGACCGTGTCGCGCTGCCGCCGGTGGGTGCGCAGAAGACCAACATGACCTGCCACTTCTGCATCGTCGGATGTGGCTACCACGTCTACAAGTGGGACGAAGGCAGCGAGGGCGGTCGTGCCGCCGGCCAGAACGCGCTGGGCGTCGACTTCACGCAGCAGGTACCGCCGCTGTCGCTGACGATGACGCCGGCCATGACGAACGTGATCGAGGAGAAGTCGGGCAAGCGCTCGAACATCATGATCCTGCCGGACAAGGCCTGCGTGGTGAACAGCGGGCTGAGCTCGACGCGCGGCGGCAAGATGGCGAGCTACATGTACACGCCGGACGGCTTGACCGCCGACCGGCTGCTGGCGCCCCGCTGGTATGCCGGTGACCAGTGGGTCGACACCGACTGGGACTTCGCGCTGGCGGTGTACGCGGGCCTGATCAAGAAGGTGCTCGACACCGACGGGCCGAAGGCTGTCGCCTTCTCGGCCTTCGACCACGGCGGCGCGGGTGGCGGCTTCGAGAACACCTGGGGCTCGGGCAAGCTGATGTTCAGCGCGATCCAGACGCCGACGGTGCGCATCCACAACCGGCCCGCCTACAACTCGGAATGTCACGCGACCCGCGAGATGGGCGTGATGGAGCTGAACAACAGCTACGAGGACGCGCAACTGGCCGACGTGATCATCTCGACGGGCAACAACCCCTACGAGAACCAGACCAACTACTTCCTCAACCACTGGTTGCCCAACCTGCAAGGCAACACGGTCGACAAGAAGAAGAAGCTGTTCGGCGGCGAGACAGTCGGCCGGGCCAAGATCATCTTCATCGATCCGCGGCGCACGGTGTCCCTGTCGGTGGCCGAGTCAGCCGCCGGCAAGGCCAACGTGCTGCATCTGGATCTGCAGCCCGGGACCGACATCGCGCTGTTCAACGGTCTGCTCACCTACGTGGTGGGGCAGGGATGGCACGACAAGGACTTCATCGCCAAGCGGACGACCGGCTTCGACGAAGCGGTGAAGGCGAACCGCCTGTCGCTCGAGGAGTGCTCGCGCATCACTGGCGTGTCCGTCGCCAAGCTGCGCCAGGCCGCCGAGTGGGCCTACAAGCCCAAGTCCGGCGGCGCCCGGCCGCGCACGATGCACGCCTACGAGAAAGGCATCATCTGGGGCAACGACAACTACCTGATCCAGTCGGCAATGGTGGATCTGGTGCTCGCGACGCACAACGTCGGCGGGCGTCGCGGCACTGGTTGCGTGCGCATGGGCGGGCACCAGGAAGGCTACACACGCCCCCCGCACCCGACGGGCGAGAAGATCTACGTGGACCAGGAACTCATCAAGGGCAACGGTCGGATGATGACCTGGTGGGCCTGCAACAACTTCCAGACGAGCAACAACTCGCAGCAACTGCGCGAGGTGGTGCTGAGGCGCAGCAACCTCGTCAAGGAAGCGATCTCGAAGGCGCGCGGCGCGACGGCCGAGCAGCTCGTCGACGTGATCTACGCGGCGACTCAGAAGGGTGGGTTGTTCGTCGCGTCGATCAACCTCTACCCCACGATGTTGGCCGAGGCGGCCCACTTGATGCTGCCGTCGACGCATCCGGGCGAGATGAACCTGACCTCGATGAACGGCGAGCGTCGCATGCGGCTGTCCGAGAAATTCATGGACGCGCCGGGCGAAGCCAAGCCGGACTGCATCATTGCCGCGATGGTCGCCAACAAGCTGCGAGCGCTGTACGCGGGCAACGCCGCGATGCAGCAGCGCTTCTCGGGCTTCGACTGGAAGACCGAGGAGGATGCATTCAACGATGGCTTCCGACGTGCCGGCCGCCCCGGGGCGCCGCCGATCGACAGCCAGGGTGACGACACGGGTCACCTCGCAACCTACGCGCTGCTTCGATCTGCCGGCAACGATGGCGTGCAGCTGCCGATCAAGGAGGTCAAGGACGGCAAGCTGGTCGGCACCCCGATGCTCTACACGGACAAGTTCGGCACCAAGGACGGCAAGGCGCAGTTCAAGCCGTCGCCCTGGCCGGGTCTGCCGCAGCCGGTGCAGGCGCAGAAGTCCAAGCATCCGTTCTGGATCAACAACGGCCGCAGCAACGAGGTGTGGCAGACGGCGTACCACAACCAGTACGACAGCCACGTCAGAGGTCGCTACCCGATGGCCTACATCGAGCTGAACCCCGACGACATGAAGGCCATGGGCGCAAGCGCGGGCGACGTGGTCGAAGTCTGGAACGACTACGGCTCGACCTTCGCGATGGCCTACCCGGTCACGGACGCGAAGAAGGGTCAGACCTTCATGGTGTTCGGCTACGTGAAGGGCATCGCCGGCGACGTGACCACCGAGTGGACGGACCGCAACGTGGTGCCCTACTACAAGGGCACCTGGGCAAGCATCCGCAAGGTCGGCAGCATCGACGAGTACAAGCGGACGGTGTCGACCAAGCGGCGCGCGTTCGACAACGCGTGACGAGGGCGCTGCGCCCGGTCCGTCTCCCTGGGCGCAGCGCGATGGGTTTCGGGGTGCCGCAGCGGCACCCCGCTTTTGGCGAGTCGGGAAGTTGCGCAATGACATCGACCCTCACGACAGGCGGCAGGCAGCGGGTGCCTCGCCATGCGCCGGCCGACGTCCCGGGCCGAAGCGAGACGTCGGCTTTCGCCTCGCTGCGGCGGCTGATGACCGGACGGCAGAACGTCTCGCCGAAGCGCCTGGTCGATCCGGGCCCATCGCCGGAGCAAGTCGATGACCTGTTGTCGATGGCCGGGACGGCCCCGGACCACGGTCAGCTGATGCCCTGGCGTTTCGTGATCGTGCCGACCGGCAAGCGAGTCCTGCTGGCCGAGGTGTTCGCGCTGGCCCTGGTTGACCGCGACCCCGGCGCAACGCTGGAGCAGATCGAGGCGGCGCGAGAGAAGGCCTACCGAGCACCGTTGCTGATGCTCGCGGTCGCGAGGCTGGGCGCTGCGCAGCCGGACATCCCGGTGTTCGAGCGCCTGGTCTCCCTGGGGGCTGCGGTGCAGAACATCCTGCTGTCGGCCCAGGCGATGGGCTTCGGCGCCGGTCTGACGAGCGGGCAGGCGATGGCCTCGGTGCGCATGCAGGCTCTGTTCGAACTGGTGGACGGCGAGGAGCCCGTGTGCTTCGTCAACATCGGGTCCGTGGCCTGGCACAAGCCACCCCGGGTCCGCCCGGCAGCGGCGGCCTACGCGTCGTCGCTCTAGCGAAGCGCAAGGAGCGCCAAGGCCCCTGCGTCCTGCGGCTCGAAGGCGAGGTCGCTTGACATGGTTCGGCGGGCGACTATCATATTTCGTAATTCGACGAACAACGAAAAATAGATGACCGCCACTTCATCCCGCGCTTGTGCCCCTGTTGCCCGTGGCGCAGCGGTGAGCGGCGAGCCGCTCGATGCCGAGGAGCTCGCCGTGCTGTTCAAGGCGCTCGCCCACCCGGCGCGCGTGCAGCTCCTGCGGCACCTCGCCAACCATGGGACCTGCTATTTCGGCGACCTGTCCGAGGTTGTCGGGCTGGCTGCATCGACCACGTCCCAGCACGTGAAGATCCTGAAGGAAGCGGGGCTGCTGCTCGGGTCGGCCGAGGAGCAGCGCACCTGTTATTGCGTCAACCCCGACAGGCTCGCGGTGTTGAAGCGTCTCGTCGAGGTCCTCTGAGAGAGGCCTCTCTTTTTTATCCGACCATTCGTCGATCGACGAACAACGAAGGAGTATCCCGTCATGCTCAGCAATCCCTCCACTGCCCCGGTCGCCGTCGTTGGTGCCGGTCCGGTCGGACTCGCCGCCGCCGCACACCTCGTGGCGCGCGGACTGCCTGTCCGCGTGTTCGAGGCCGGGCGCAGCGCGGCGTCTCACCTGGAGGGCTATCGCCATGTGCGCCTGTTTTCGCCGTGGCGCTACAACGTCGATCGGGCGGCCCGTGCGCTGCTCGAGGTCGAAGGCTGGCAGGCGCCCGACGACGAACAGCTGCCGACGGCCGGTGAGCTCGTCGACGACTATCTCGCGCCGCTGGCCCGGACCGGGGCGCTGGAGCCCCACGTTCGCTATGGCGCCCGGGTCACCGCGATCTCGCGGTGGGGCCACGACAAGGCGAAGACAGCGGGTCGCGAGGGCACGGAGTTCCTGCTGCGTGTCGACACTGCAAGCGGCGTCGAGGAGCATCGTGCGCGCGCCGTGATCGATGCATCGGGCACCTGGTCCCAGCCGAATCCGCTCGGCATCCACGGCCTTGCGGCGCTTGGCGAAACAGAGCATCGTCTCCGCATCAGTTACGGCATGCCCGACATCCTGGGCCGCGCTCGCGAGCGCTTCGCTGGACGCAAGGTGCTGGTGGTCGGCGCGGGCCACTCGGCCGCCGGCAACCTGCTGTCGCTGGCGACGCTGGCCGAGCAGGTGCCGGGCACCCGCATCGTGTGGGCGGTGCGGGGCACCGACTTGCGGCGCATGTTCGGCGGCGGCCAGAACGACGGCCTGCCGGCGCGCGGCGAACTGGGCATGCGGCTGCGTGCGCTGGTGGACGCGGGCATGCTGGAGGTTCATCGGGGCTTCGGCATCCGCGAAATCCGGCGCACGACCCGCGGGCTGCGGATCCTTGCCGAGGATGCTTCGCTGCCGGCCATTGAGGGCATCGACGAGATCGTGGCGGCGACCGGCTCGCGCCCAGATCTGTCGATATCGCGCGAGCTGCGGCTGCGACTCGATCCCTGGCTGGAGAGCACCGATGCCCTGGCGCCGCTGATCGACCCGAACGTGCACAGCTGCGGCACGGTGCGCCCGCACGGCCATCACGAGCTGTCGCATCCGGAACCGGGCTTCTATGCGGTGGGTGCCAAGAGCTATGGCCGAGCGCCCAACTTCCTGCTGGCGACCGGATACGAGCAGGCACGCTCGGTGGTCGCGGCGCTGGCCGGCGACCTGGCCGCCGCCAATGACGTGCAGCTGGAGCTGCCGCAGACCGGCGTCTGCTCGGTCGATCTCGCCAGCCCAGACCTGACGGGCGGCGCAGGGGCCTGCTGCGGCGGTCCGCAGCCGGTCGCGATTGCCGCACCCGTCGTCGGGGCCGCCCCGGCGACATCGACCCGCGTCGGCTGCTGCGCTTGACATGGCGCCGACGGGAGGGCGGTCTCGCACGGGAGTCGTCGCGGCGCTGGGCACGGCCCAGACGCTGGCCTGGGCGTCCACCTACTACCTGCCGGCCGTGCTGGCGGTGCCGATGGCCCGTGATCTCGGCGTGTCGGTGCCGACGGTCTTCGCTGCATTCTCGACAGCGCTGATCGTGTCGGCCGCGATCGGGCCGCTCGCAGGACGCAGCATCGATCGCTGGGGTGGGAGGCCGGTCCTCGTCGGCACCAGTTTGGTCTTCGCCGCCGGCCTTGCCGGCCTCGGCGCCGCACAAGGCCCGCTGGGCCTCTTCGCCGCGTGGGTGCTGATCGGGGTGGGCATGGGCAGCGGCCTGTACGAGGCGGCGTTCGCAGCGCTGGTCCGGCTGTACGGGCGCGACTCGCGCAAGGTCATCACCGGCATCACGCTGATCGCGGGCTTCGCCAGCACGGTCGGCTGGCCGGTGTCCGCGATCCTCGAAGTTCAGATCGGCTGGCGCGGGGCATGCTGGGCCTGGGCCGCGCTGCACCTGCTTGTCGGCATGCCCTTGAACGCCTGGTTGCCGCGCGCAAGGTCGGCGCTTGCGTCGGCGGCCGCCGATGCGACGCTCGACGCAGGTTCGCCGAACCCGGCATCTCCAGCGCGCGCCGCAACGCTGCTGGCCTTCGTCTTCGCGGTGACCTGGTTCATCAGCACCGCGATGGCAGCCCACCTGCCACGCCTGTTGCAGGCGGGCGGCGCAAGTCTGGCGGTCGCGATCGGTGTGGGCGCCCTGGTCGGGCCCGCACAGGTGGCAGGACGGCTGCTGGAGTTCGGCTTCCTGCGCCAGACGCATCCCCTATTGTCGGCCAGGCTCGCCGCCTTGATGCACCCGATCGGCGCGACGGCGCTCGCGGCCGGCGGGGCCGCCTGGGCCATGCCCTTCGCCGTGCTGCATGGCATGGGCAACGGCGTGCTGACCATTGCCAAGGGCACGTTGCCGCTGGTGCTGTTCGGGCCTTCGGGCTACGGGCAACGCCAGGGATGGCTGATGGTGCCGGCGCGCATTGCCCAGGCGCTGGCGCCCTGGCTGTTCGGACTCTGCCTGGACCGATTCGGCGCCAGCGCCCTGTGGTTCTCCGCAGCACTCGCGCTCGCAGCCTTCGGCGCGCTGATGGCGCTGCCAGGGGCTGCACCACGAAGGGCTTGAGTCACGAGATCGTCATCTTCCGGCCCTAAGATTCGACATTATTGGAAATGTCTGATCTCCAGACGGACACGAGGCAAGCCAGTGATGAAGGTCGGGATCAACGGATTGGGCCGCATCGGCCGGCTGGCATTGCGCGCCGCCATGGGCGCTGCGGAGCGGCCGTCGGACGATCCCCGTGCAGCCAACCGCCTCGAGGTGGTTCACCTCAACGAACTCAAGGGCGGTGCCGTGGCCACGGCTCACCTGCTGCAGTTCGACAGCGTCCAGGGGCGCTGGCGGGCCGACATCGCCGCTGATGGCGAATCGGCCATCCGGATCGACGACCGCAGCTTGAGCTTCTCCTCGCACGCGACCCCGGCCGAGATCGCCTGGGGCGAACTCGGCGTGGATCTCGTGCTGGAGTGCACCGGCAAGTTCCTCACGCCCGAGACGCTGCAGGGGCACCTGGACCGTGGCGCGAAGCGCGTCATCGTGGCCGCGCCGGTCAAGGTCGGCGGCGTGCTGAACCTCGTCGTCGGCGTCAACGACCACCTCTACCGACCGGCGGATCACCGCATCGTCACGGCCGCCTCCTGCACCACCAACTGCCTGGCACCGGTTGTCAAGGTGATCCACGAAGGCATCGGTATCCGCCACGGCCAGATCACGACGATCCACGACCCGACGAACACCAATCTCATCGTCGACGCGCCCCACAAGGATCTGCGTCGCGCCCGCAGCGCGATGTTGAGTCTCGCGCCGACCACGACCGGCAGCGCCACGGCGATTGCTCTGATCTACCCGGAGCTCAAGGGCAAGCTCAACGGCCACGCCGTGCGCGCGCCCGTGCTCAATGCATCGCTGACCGACTGCGTGTTCGAGCTGAAGCGCGAGACCACACCCGAGGAAGTGAACGGATTGTTCGCGCAGGCGGCGCGGGGAGCGCTGGCCGGGATCCTCGGCTACGAGGAGCGTCCGCTGGTCAGCGCCGACTACGCCCGCGACACGCGCAGCTCGATCGTCGATGCGCCGTCGACCATGGTCACCGACGGCACGATGTTGAAGGTCTACGCCTGGTACGACAACGAGATGGGCTATGCCTGTCGCATGGTCGACCTCGCCTGCCTCATGCGGCAGCAAGGCCTCTGAGCAGAGCGCTCGCCATGAATGCCGGCACCCGCAACTACGCCGTGGTCACGGCCGCGTACTGGGGGTTCACGCTCAGCGATGGCGCTCTGCGCATGCTGGTGCTGCTGCACTTCTACCGGCTGGGTTACTCGCCCTTCGCGCTGGCGTTCCTGTTCCTGCTGTACGAGGCGATGGGCGTCGTGGCCAACCTGATCGGCGGCTGGCTCGCGACGCGCTATGGCATCGCGCGCATGCTCGCCGTCGGCCTGCTCACGCAGATCACCGGCTTCCTGCTGCTGTCTGCGCTGTCGCCGTCGTGGACCGCAGCGCTGTCGGTGGCCTGGGTCGTCGGGGCACAGGGCATCTGCGGCGTCGCCAAGGATCTGACCAAGACGGCCAGCAAGTCGGCGATCAAGCTGACCGCCGGCGAGGCCTCGGGGCAGCTCTTCAAGTGGGTGGCGTTCTTCACCGGCAGCAAGAACGCCATGAAGGGCGTCGGCTTCTTCCTGGGCGGGTTGCTGCTCCAGTCCCTGGGCTTCCAGGTCGCGCTGTGGACGATGGCCGGCCTGCTGGCGATCGTCTTCGTCGGCGTCGTGACCTTCGTGCCGCCATTGATGGGCAAGAGCAAGGCATCGAAGTCCGCGAAAGAACTGTTCGCCAAGAACCGTGGCATCAACCTGCTTGCAGCGGCGCGCGTGGCGTTGTTCGGCGCGCGCGACGTCTGGTTCGTCGTCGGCGTGCCCGTCTTCCTCTACGCCTCGGGCTGGACCTTCACGATGGTCGGTGCCTTCCTCGCGCTGTGGACCATCGGCTACGGGGCCGTCCAGGCCTTCGCGCCCGCGATTGTTCGTCGAAGCGGGGACGGCCTGAGCGCCGAGGTGCCGGCTGCCCGTCGGTGGTCCGCGTTGCTGGCGGTCGTGCCGATGGGCCTGGCGTTGCTGATCGCCTTGAAAGTTCCGAATCTCGAGTGGGTGGTCGTCGCAGGCCTCGGGCTGTTCGGCATTGCCTTCGCCGTCAACTCGTCCGTCCACTCCTATCTGATCCTCGCCTATGCCGGCTCGGAGAAGGCTGCCGAGGACGTCGGCTTCTACTACGCTGCCAATGCATTGGGCCGCTTCTTCGGCACGCTGATGTCGGGCCTGCTGTACCAATGGGGCGGCCTGATGTATGCATTGCTCGGCTCGGCGGCGATGCTGACGCTTTGCTGGCTGGTCACGCTGGCCCTGCCGGTCACGGGCCCGGGCAGGCGCTTCGAGGGCGGCGCCAGCCCTGGGCCGGGCCTCGCGTCTCAAGCGGCGCCGCCTGCCGACGCAACGGCCCGCGCCGAAGCCCGGCTCTGACGGATGCTCCAGGGAGAACCCGCATGCCCGCTACGACACGCACGCGCCGGAGATCGATGGACGAGAAGAGCGCCGTGGCCTCGATGGCAGCGCTTGCCCAGGGCATGCGCCTTCGCATCTTTCGCGCACTGGTCGGCACGGGTCCGGAGGGGCTGACGCCGGGGGCCCTGTCGGCGATGCTGGACGTTCCCGCTTCGACGCTCTCCTTTCACCTGAGGGAACTGATGCACGCGGGCCTCGTGTCCCAGGAGCGTGACGGGCGACATCTGATCTACCGCCCGTCGCTCGACCGGATGAATGCGCTGCTCTCCTACCTGACCGCGCACTGTTGCCAGGCATCCGATGGCGGCGGCTGCGAAGTGGGTTCGTCGCCGGGATGCACCACCTGCTGAGCGACGGACGTCAACCTCTGCCTGAACATCACCGGAGCCGCCGTGAACGACACCGCCCGCGACAAGGTCTACAACGTCCTCTTCGTCTGCACCCACAACTCGGCACGCTCGATCATGGCCGAGGGCATCCTCAACAGGTTCGGCAAGGGTCGCTTCAGGGCCTTCTCGGCAGGAAGCCACCCTGTCGGTACGGTGAATCCCTTCGCGCTGAGGACCTTGGCGGACATGCATGTGCCGGGAGAAGGCTATCGCAGCAAGGACTGGGCGGAGTTCTCGCGGCCAGGCTCGCCGGAGCTCGACTTCGTGTTCACTGTCTGCGACAAGGCGGCGGGCGAGGTCTGTCCCCTCTGGCCGGGCCAGCCGATGACGGCGCACTGGGGGGTCGCCGACCCGGCCGCCTTCGAGGGCGACGACGCGCAGAAGGCCAAGGTGTTCTGGGACACCGCGGTGATCCTCAAGCGTCGCATCGAGCTGATGCTCGCGCTGCCGCTGGCATCGCTGGACAAGATGGCGATCCAGCGCGAGATCAGGGACATCGGGACGCGCTGAGTCATGGCATCCGCGGCCATGCCGACGCCGCTGATCGCGCCGGCGCCGATGAGCATCTTCGAGCGCTACCTGAGCGTCTGGGTGGTGCTGTGCATCGTTGTCGGCATCGCGCTCGGGGAGATGCTGCCCGGCCCCGTGCAGGCGGTCGGCCGCATGGAGTTCGCCCAGGTCAACATCCCGGTCGGCCTGCTGATCTGGG
>CAZUUU010000007.1:0-50300 GCA_964622685.1 uncultured Methylibium sp. | reverse complement strand
GCTGCCCACCGTGCCGCGCACCGACGCCGGCTACCGCCGCTATGGCGAGAGCGATCTGCACACGCTGCGCTTCATCCGCCGCGCCCGCGACCTGGGCTTCGGCATCGAGGAGATCCGCGGCCTGCTCGCGCTGTGGCAGGACCGCGGCCGCGCCAGCCGCGAGGTCAAGAAGCTCGCGCAGCGCCACGCCGCCGACCTGCAGCGGCGCATCGACGAGATGGAGGCGATGCGCCGCACGCTCGAGGACCTGGCCGCGCACTGCCACGGCGACCACCGGGCCGACTGCCCCATCCTCGACGACCTGCAGGCCGGGCCGAAGCGCGCGCGCTGACCAGCGGGCCTCTGGCAGCATAGGGGCCATGCCCCGCTTCGCCGCCAACCTGTCGATGCTCTACACCGAGCATCCCTTCCTGGAACGCGCGGCCGCCGCGGCACGCGACGGCTTCGAGGCGGTCGAGTGGCAGTTCGCCTACGAGCACGACGCTGGCGTGCTGCGCGCGGCGCTCGGCGGCCTGCCGCTGGTGCTGATGAACGCGCCGCCCGGCGACTGGGCGGCCGGCGAGCGCGGCCTGGCCGCGCTGCCGGGCCGCGAGCAAGACTTCCGCCGCAGCATCGATCAGGCGCTCGTGCACGCCGAAGCCCTGCGCTGCCCGCGCGTGCACGTGCTGGCCGGCTGCATCCCGCCCGGCAGCGAGCGTGCCGCGCTGCAGCCCACCTACGTCGCCAACCTGGCCTGGGCCGCGCCGCGCGCCGCGGACGCGGGCGTCACGCTGCTGATCGAGCCCATCAACGGCCGCGACATCCCCGGCTACTTCCTCAACCGCCAGGACCACGCCCACGAGATCGTGCAGCAGGTCGGCGCGCCCAACCTCAAGGTGCAGATGGACCTCTACCACTGCCAGGTCGTCGAGGGCGACGTCGCAACCAAGCTGCGAACCTACCTGCCGACCGGCCGCGTCGGCCACCTGCAGGTGGCCGGCGTGCCCGAGCGACAGGAGCCCGATGTCGGAGAGCTGAACTGCCGCTATCTGTTCGACGCGATCGACGAACTCGGCTGGGACGGCTGGGTCGGGTGCGAGTACCGGCCGCGGGCAGGGACCAGCGAAGGGCTAGGGTGGCGATCAACTGTTTGATGCAACGGAGCGCGTTGCGGTTACTCAATAGGACGCAAGATCAGCTTGTATTCGTGCTGGTCCAGGATGCATTCGGACAGTGCGGGACGGTGGCTGCGGCGACTTAACCACTTGATGGCGTTGTCGCGATCCGCATCCTTTGTTCGACACCCGAAGATCACAGTCCTAAGGAGCTCTTCGGGGTAGGTTTGAAGCCCGGGCCCGCTTTCCGGGTCGACGATCCTCCACTCCCGCTCGTGCTGCCAGTCTGTGAACTTGGTCAGAAAGAGCAGGTCAACTTGCTGTCCGTCCTCGGCATTGAACACGTCGATGTGCGGTAGAGCGTCCTGATAGCGGACTTGCTGCGCACTTCCGAAGAATGGCGTGTACTCGGACCATTCGAAGCCTAAGCAGAAGCCCTTGTGATCATCGCCGTAGTGAGCCCACATCAGGATGCTGTCCGGCAGTTCGGTCAAGCAAAGGACGCCAACGCCGCAGGTCACCGTGGCAATCAGATCGGCGCGAAGCGCTTCCCAAGTTCTGGGGTTTCGATGCCGCCCGTTAAGGAAAATGCCGGTAGCTTGCGCAACAGCGTCGTTGTGAGTGAGGTGTGGAGCTTGGCGACGCAGTTGGCTCGCAAGTCCTCGGACCAACTGCTCAGCCGAATAGTTGAAGTCAAGCCACGGACGGCAGTCGAAGGGATCGTTGAAGCCGGCGGGATGATTCAAGAAGAGCTCCGCTCCCGCTAGCCGCGATTCCGCGTACTTGTCAAAGCGGCAGTACTTGTAGATCAGTGCCATCTCGAAGAAGTCGCGAATGACACTCGAACTCGAGGTGGAAGTTCAGGCTAACGCCGGTCAATCAAAGTGATCGCGGTTATCGCCTGCAACTCAGCGAACTTGAGCCCGTCCACCACGTCGATCACTCGCGCCCCGTCAGGCCCCAGATCGATCACCGCCAGGTCCGTGTACACGCGACTGACGCACCCGATCCCCGTCAGCGGATACGTGCACCGCTCCACCAGCTTGCTCTCGCCGCTCTTGGTGAGGTGCTCCATCATCACGAAAGTCTTCTTCGCGCCGATGGCCAGGTCCATCGCGCCGCCGACGGCGGGGATCGCGTCGGGCGCGCCGGTGTGCCAGTTGGCGAGGTCACCGTTGGCGGCCACCTGGAAGGCGCCGAGCACGCAGACGTCGAGGTGGCCGCCGCGCATCATCCCGAAGCTGTCGGCGTGGTGGAAGTAGCTGCCGCCCGCGCGCAGCGTCACCGGCTGCTTGCCGGCATTGATGAGGTCGTAGTCCTCGGCGCCGGGCGTGGGCGCGGGGCCCATGCCGAGCACGCCGTTCTCGGAGTGCAGCACCACCTCGCGGTCGGCGGGGATGTGGTTGGCCACCAGCGTGGGCAGGCCGATGCCGAGGTTGACGACCATGCCGTCGGCGATGTCGCGCGCCACGCGAGCGGCCATCTGGTCGCGGGTCCAGCGCTTCATGCGGCACCTCGCTCGGTCTTGCCCGCGGCAAACCCGCCCGCCTGCGTCACGCTGCGCCCGACCTGCACCACGCGCTGCACGAAGATGCCCGGCGTCACCACGCTTTCCGGATCGAGCGTGCCCAGCGCCACGATCTCCGGCACCTCGACCACGGTGCACCTGGCGGCGGTCGCCATGACCGGGCCGAAGTTGCGCGCGGTCATGCGGTAGCTCAGGTTGCCCCAGCGGTCGGCGCGCTCGGCCTTGATCAGCGCGAAGTCGGCGTGGATCGGATGCTCCAGCACGTAGGGGCGGCCGTCGATCTCGCGCGTCTCTTTCCCCTTCGCCAGCTCGGTGCCGTAGCCCGTGGGTGTGAAGAAGGCGCCGATGCCGGCGCCGGCCGCGCGGATGCGCTCGGCCAGGTTGCCCTGCGGCACCAGCTCCAGCTCGATCTGGCCGCTGCGGTAGAGCGCGTCGAAGACCTGCGAGTCGGCCTGGCGCGGAAAGCTGCAGATGATCTTGCGCACGCGGCCGGCCTTCAGCAGCGCGGCCAGCCCGGTCTCGCCGTTGCCGGCGTTGTTGTTGACGACGGTAAGCCCCGTTGCGCCCTGCGCGATCAGGCCGTCGATCAGCTGGGTCGGGATGCCGGCCGTGCCGAAGCCGCCGATCATCACGGTCGCGCCGTCGGGCACGTCGGCCAGCGCGGCTTCGACGCTGGGGCTGATCTTGTCGATCACGGCGTGCTCACCTTGCCGTCACCTGACCAGCAGCGCGGCGACGAAGACGCCGATCATCAGGAACACCAGCGCGATCTTCACCGCGGTGCCGACCAGCATGCCGATCCAGGTCGCGGTGCCGACCTTCAGCGCCTGCTGCGTCGCGTAGCTGCCGGCGGTCACCGCCTGCTCGCGCCGCGCATACAGCTCGCCGGCCACCGCGCCGACGAAGGGCATGAAGAGCACGCCGACCAGGCCCATGAAGATACCGAGCACCGTGCCCAGCGCCGCACCGATCAGCGCCCAGCGGCTGGCCCCCACCTTCTTGGCGCCCAGCAGCCCTGCGACGTAGTCGGTAGCCCAGGCCAGCACGGCCAGCACCGCGATGATCGCGAGCGACCAGCCGCCGACCTTGGCGAAGCCGTCGATCCACGCGCCGACGAAGAGCCCGCCCAGCACCAGCAGCGTGCCGGGCAGCACCGGCAGGATGGTGCCGGCCAGGCCGGTCAGCACCATGCCGGCAGCGAGCAGCCACCACACGAGCGGCGGGATGCCGGGAATCAGGGCGGTGAGGGCTTCCATGCGGGGGTGGCGTCCTGGCTCAAGTCAGAAGATCAATGAAGTCGCGCAGCGCGGTGCCGAAGAGCTCCGGCCGCTCCAGCACGCTCAGGTGCGCCGCATCGTCGATCACGACGAGGCGTGCACCAGGAACGTTCTCGACGATGGTCTGAGACATGGCGACGGGTGTGCCCAGATCAAGGGCCCCGGCGATCACCAGCGTCGGCAGTTCCAGCTGCGGCAGGCGCGCGGTGGTTTCGTGCGCGGCCACCGCGTGGCAGGCCGCGATGTAGCCGGCCGGCGTGTTGCTGACCACGCGCCGCCGCCAGCGCGCCACGGCGGCGGGTTGCGCGGCGCGGAAAGCTTCGCTGAACCAGCGCTGCATCGCGCCGTCGGCGATCGCCTCCAGGCCGCCGGCTTCGATCGCGGCGATGCGCTGGGCCCAGGCCTCGCGGCCGGCCGCGTCGTAGCCCGAGGTCGAGTTGGCGATCACCAGCGCCTTCAGCCGATCGGGCCGCGCGAGCGCCAGCTCCTGGCCCACCATGCCGCCGAGCGACAGGCCGACCCAGACGACGGGGCCGGTCTTCAGTTCGTCCAGCAGGCGCGCCGCGTCGTCGGCCATCGCGGCCATCGTGTACGGGCCGGGCGGCGCGTCGGAATCGCCGTGGCCGCGGTGGTCGAAGCAGACCACGCGGTGTTCGGCCGCGAGGGCATTCGCGACCGGGTCCCACATGCTCACGTCGCAGCCCAGCGCGTGGCTGAAGACGAGGGTGTGCTTCGCAGGGCCGTTGCGCGCCTCGCGCACCGTGTAGTGCAGCGCCGGCGATCCGGACGAGCGGAAGGAACGCCCGCTGCCGGTGTGCGCCACCTCGGTGGCCGGCAGCGGCGGCAGCTCGCGGCCCAGCTCGCGCAGCAGCTTCACGGCGATCGACATGCCGGTGTTGGCGGCGGGCACGCCGGCGTAGATGGCGGCCTGCATCAGCACTTCCTTCACCTCGTCGGGGGTCAGCGCGGTCGTCACGTCGTCGCCGGCGCCCAGGCTCGCGCCCGAGCCGCCGACCAGCGCGGCGCGCAGGTGCAGCTCGAACTCCTCCCAGCGGCCCAGCGCGCAGGTGATCGCCAGCACGATGACGCGGCGCGTCTTGGCCGGCAGGCCGGGCCGGCCCCAGACCTCGTGCCAGGCGTAGCGGGTGATGAAGTTCTGAAAATCGGCGTTGAAGGCGTTCGCGTTCGCGACCGATTTGTCCACCCAGGCGTCGCCGAGGATGGCGCGGCGGCTGCGCAGGCCGCGCTCGAGGTCGTGGTCGTAGGGGTCCATGCGGGTTCAGGCAGCAGGTGCCGGCCAGGGAGCGGCCGGCATGCTCGCGAGTGTCGCGCGGAGTGCGGCCGCGCGCTCGCGCGCCAGGGCGGCCGCCGGCACGGCGGCCGCGTCGGGCTGCAGCGCCTCGGCGAAGGCCGGGCCGCCGACCTCGACCACGTTGCGGCGCATGCGCGCCCCGTTCACGTCGAGCCCCTCGAAGGCCTCTGCCAGCGCGCGCGCCGACGCGCAGGCGCCGGTGAAGAGGCCCGGCCATTCGGCCAGCTCGGCCTGCCAGTTGCCCAGGCCGCGCTCGTGCTGCTGCGGCATCGCGGCCAGCACCGCGGCGGCGCGCTGCGGCGCGCGCTGCGCGGCGGCCAGCGCGGTGAGTGCGGCGACCGGATTGCGCTTGTGCGGCATCGCGGTCGATCCGCCGCGGCCCGGCGCCGCCGGCTCGGCCAGCTCGGCCACCTCGCCCTGCGCCATCAGCGCCAGGTCGGTGGCGATCTTGCCCAGGCTGCCGCTCAGCACCGCGGCCTCCAGGCCCAGGCGCACCCACTCGTCGCGCTGCGTGTGCCAGGGCGCGGGCGGCAGCGCCAGGCCCAGGGCCGCGGCCATGCGGCGCGCGACGGCCGGGCCGCGATCGCCCATCGCCGCCAGGGTGCCGATCGCGCCGCCGAGCTGCAGCGCCAGGCCGCGCGCCGCCACCTCGCGCAGCCGCAGGCGTGAGCGCAGCAGCGGCGCGAGCCAGTTCGCGCACTTGAGGCCGAAGCTCGTCACCGCGGCCGGCTGCATCAGCGTGCGGGCCAGCACCGGCGTGGCGGCATGCGCCTCGGCCAGCGCCAGCAGGGCCTCGCACAGCCGCGCCAGCTCGGCGTCGATCAGTGCGAGCGCGCGCCGCGTCGCGAGCGCCAGCGCGGTGTCGATCGCGTCCTGGCTGGTGCTGCCGAAGTGCACGCAGGCGGCAGCGGGCGCGTCGAACAGCGCGACGGTCTTCTTCAGCTCCGCGACCAGCGGGATCGCCAGGCTGCCGGCGCGTGCGCTGGCGGTGACCAGCGCGTCCAGGTCGTGCAGCTCGGCCTTGCAGACGCCGGCGATCGCGTTCGCGGCCGCGGCCGGGATCAGGCCCTCGGCCGCCTGCGCGCGCGCCAGCGCCGCCTCGAAGTCGAACATCGCCTGCACGATGGCCGGCGCGTCGAACAGCGCGGCGACGTCGCGCGGGATCAGGAAGCCGTCGAAGGCCGACATGCCGGCTCAGGCGTAGTCGAAGAAGACGGTCTCGGACGGGCCCTGCAGGTGCAGGTCCCAGCGGTAGCGGTCGTCACCGTCCGGCTGCGCCAGCAGCGTCGCGCGCCGCACGGCCGGCACCTGGGCCAGCAGCGTCGAGGCGTCGAGGCCGGCATCGTCCGCGAGGAAGACCGCGGTGAACTGATGCCTCAGCAGGCCGCGCGCGAACACGACGAGATGCGCCAGCGGCTCGCCCGGCGCCGGACGCGACGCGAAGGCGAGGCGGAAGGCGCCTTGCTCGTCGGTCGGGACGCGCAGGAAGCGATGGCGCGGCGCGCCCTGCGGCCAGGCCTCGACGACGGCATCGACGACCGGCTGACCGTCGCCGTCGAGCACGCGACCCTCCAGCAGCAGCGGGCCCTCGCCGCCGTCGAAGGCCCAGCGCCAGGCCTCGTGCGGAAACGGGCCGATGGTCTGCGAAGGGGTGGGTCCGTTCATGATCACAGGCCGAAGGGCGTGGCGCCGCGTCCGCGCAGCACGATGTCGAAGCGCCAGCCCAGCATCTCGGCGCCGACGGTGGCGTCCATGTCGAGGTGGGCCGCCAGGCGATCACGCGCCGCGGGGTCCGGGATGCTCTGGTAGATCGGGTCGAAGGCGAACAGCGGGTCGCCCGCGAAGTACATCTGCGTCACCAGCCGCTGCGCCAGCACGTTGCCGAACAGCGAGAAGTGGATGTGCGCCGGCCGCCAGGCCTTGTCGTGGTTGCCCCAGGGATAGGGCCCGGGCTTGATGGTGACGAAGCGGAAGCGCCCCTCGCCGTCGGTGAAGCACTTGCCGCAGCCGTAGAAGTTGGGGTCCAGCGGCGCGTCGTGCTGGTCCTTCGCGTGCCAGTAGCGGCCGGCGGCATTGCACTGCCAGACCTCGATCAGCGAGTCGCGCACCGGCCGCCCGTCCTCGTCGACCACGCGGCCGACGACGGCGATCTTCTCGCCTAGCGGGGCGCCCTGGCCGCGCGCCGTGAGGTCGGCGTCGCCGGGCAGCAGCAGCGAGGGCGGCAGGGCCAGGCCGGCCTCGGTGGCGTCCGGCAGGCGCACGCGCAGCGGCGGCTGGCGCGGCCCGCGCTTCGCGGTCGACCGGTAGGCCGGGTGGAGCAGGTCCGGATCGGTCCCGGCAAGCAGCGGCTGGAAGTCCATCGCAGGCGTCTCCTCGCCCGATCTGTGCGATTGCCGCACTGATTGCGGGATCGTCGGGCTTGTCAGATCGGAGCTTATCGCTAAGCTGCCACAAAACAAGGCAGTCAACTCCAGTATGCGCGGTAACCGCGCAAATCGTGCGATCAACGGACCCGAGACGATCATGAGCCTGGACCCCGCGGCCGTCGACCCGGCCGAGCCCGAAGCGCCGGCGGCGCCGTTGCCGGGCGCCTCCGCGCCGCTGCAGCGCGACCTGATTGCTGGCCTGGAGAAGGGCCTGGCCGTCATCGAGGCCTTCGACCAGGAGCGCCCGCGCCTGTCGATCACCGAGGTGGCCGAGCGCACCGGCCTGACCCGCGCCGCCGCGCGCCGCTACCTCATCACCCTGGCCCACCTGGGCTACGTGCAGCAGGACCGCAAGCTCTACGGCCTGACGCCCAAGGTGCTGCGGCTGGGGCAGAGCTACATGCACTCGGCCCGGCTGCCGCGCGTGATCCAGCCGCTGCTGCAGAAGCTGGCCTACGCGTTGCAGGAGGCCAGCTCCGCCGGCGTGCTGGACCACGACGACGTGATCGCGGTGGCGGCGGCGAGCGCCGGCCGCGTGGTGTCGGCGACGTTGCAGCCGGGCACGCGCGTGCCGGCCTACTGCACCAGCAACGGCCGGGTGCTGGTGGCCGCGATGCCCGACGAGGCGATGGACGCCTGGCTGGCGCGGCAGACCCTGCAGCCGCTGACACCGCACACGGTGACGAACCGCGAGCGCCTGCGCCTCGAGCTGCTTCGCACCCGCGCCAACGGCTACACGACGATCGACCAGGAGCTGGAGCTCGGCCTGCGCACGATCGCCGTGCCGCTGAAGAACTACCGCGGCGACACGGTCGCGGCGATGAACGTCAGCGTCCATGCCACGCGCATGCGCATCGAGCAGCTGGTCGAGCAGTGCCTGCCGCCCTTGCTGCACGCGCAGGCGCAACTCCGCACCTTGCTGTGAGCCAGGCGCGCGTTCAGGTCGCGATCGTCGGCGCCGGCCCGTCCGGCCTGCTGCTGGGCCAGCTGCTGACGCGCGCCGGCGTCGACAACCTGATCGTCGAGCGTTCCAGCGCCGCGCACGTGCTGGGCCGCATCCGCGCCGGCGTGCTGGAGCAGACCACCGCCGACCTGCTGGACGAGGCGGGGGTCGGCGCGCGCATGCACCGCGAGGGCCTGGTGCACGAGGGCTACGAGCTGGCCTTCGGCGGCGCGCGCCACCGCATCGACCTGGGCCAGCTCACCGGCGGCAAGCATGTGGTCGTCTACGGCCAGACCGAGCTGACGCGCGACCTGATGGACGCGCGCCAGGCCGCCGGTGCACCCACCGTCTACGAGGCTCAGGACGTGAGCCTGCACGGCCACGACGGCGCGCGTCCACGGCTGCGCTACGCGAAGGACGGCACGACGCACGAGCTCGAGTGCGACTTCATCGCCGGCTGCGACGGTTACCACGGCGTGTGCCGCGCCAGCGTGCCGGCGTCGGCGCTCACGACCTATGAGCGCGTCTACCCCTTCGGCTGGCTCGGCCTGCTGTCGGACACGCCGCCGGTCGCGCACGAGCTGGTCTATGCGAATCACGCGCGCGGCTTCGCGCTGGCCAGCATGCGCTCGCCGACGCGCAGCCGCTACTACCTGCAGTGCGCGCTGGACGACCGCGTCGAGCGCTGGAGCGACGACGCCTTCTGGGACGAGCTGCGCCGCCGTCTCGACCCGGCCGCGGCCGAGGCCCTGGTCACCGGTCCGTCGATCGAGAAGAGCATCGCGCCGCTGCGCAGCTTCGTCGCCGAGCCGATGCGCTTCGGGCGCCTCTTCCTGGCCGGCGACGCGGCCCACATCGTGCCGCCGACGGGCGCCAAGGGCCTGAACCTCGCCGCCGCCGACGTGCGCACGCTGGGCCGCGCGCTGATCGAGCACTACGCCGAGCGCAGCGACGCCGGCCTCGAGGCGTACTCCGACCGCTGCCTGAAGCGCGTCTGGAAGGCCTCGCGCTTCTCGTGGTGGTTCACCTCGCTGATGCACCGCTTCCCCGACGGCGGCGAGATCGGCCACAAGCTGCAGCAGGCCGAACTCGACTACCTGGCCGGCTCGCGCGCCGCGCAGACGGTGATGGCCGAGAACTACGTGGGCCTGCCCTTCGAGCCCTGAGTGCGGGGATCCTCCCCAGTTTGAAGCGCGCGCGGCCGTGGTGCCGCACGGGGCCCTCTGCTAGCTTGTGTGGGCCGCCGGCGGTGGCATGTCGCCTGGCCTGCCGATGCCGGCCCACTGAGGGAGAAGCGCCATGCCATCACTGAACCAGTTCGCGTGGGTGAGCGGAACGTCGACCTACCGCTACGGCCACCACTCGATCCCCAACATCCCGATCACCGGCGCGCCGCCCGACGCCAACCTGGCGCGCTGGGCGATGCTGCACGACGGCACGACCTACCGCTTCTACTGCTTCCGCGGCAGCAGCAGCGACACGCTCTACCAGTTCGGCTTCGACGGCGCGTCGTATGCCTTCGGCCACCGCTCGATCCCGATCCTGACGCTCGCCGGCTTTCCGGCCGACACCGACGCCAGCAGCTTCCAGATGCTGCACGACGGCGCCGACTACCGGCTCTACATGCGCCGCCTCGGCGACCGCCGCAGCCTCTACCAGGCGGCGTGGGTGGCCGGCAGCACCACCTACCGCTACGGCCACCACTCGATCCCCACGATCCCCGTGACCGGCTTTCCCGCCGACACCGACTGGTCGCGCTGGGGCATGCTGCACGACGGGCTGGCCTACCGGATCTATGCCTTCAGGCTGGGCAGCAACACCGAGTTCTACCAGGGCTCGTTCAACCGCGCGGCCAACGCCTACCAGTACGCCTTCAACTCCATCCCGCTGCTGACGCTGGTCGGCACCCCGGCCAACAGCAACCTGGCGGCGGCGGGCATGCTGCACGACAACGCCGACTACCGCTTCTACTTCCAGACGCTGTAGACCGCCGGTCCACCGCGGGGCTGGCGGCCCGGTGCGCGCAGGGCCTTCGCGGCCGGTGCATCATCGCTCCATGCTGAAGGTCACCGAACTGCGGCGGGGCGCGATCGCGGTGAGCGAGTACTGCTGCACGGCCGGCCCCGACGACCGCCCCGAGACCGAGCTGCACGGCGGCGATGCCGTGTCCTACGTGCGGCGCGGCGGCTTCGGCTACCGCAGCCGGGGGCGCAGCTACGAGCTGGTCGCCGGCTCGGTGCTGGCGGGGCGCGCCGGCGACGAGTTCGTCTGCAGCCACGAGCATCACTGCTGCGGCGACGAGTGCCTGTCGTTCCGGCTGGCGCCCGAGGTGATCGACTCGGTCAGCGGCGATCGCGGGCGCTGGCGCAGCACCGCGCTGCCGCCGCTGCCCGAGCTGATGGTGCTGGGCGAACTGGCCCAGGCCGCCGCCGACGGCCGCAGCGAGATCGGCCTCGACGAGGCCGGCCTGCTGCTCGCGCGCCGCTATGTCGAGCTGATGAGCGGCGCCGACAAGCCGCCGCTGCACGCGAGCGCCCAGGACCGCGGCCGTGCAGCACGCACCGCGCTGTGGATCGACGCGCACGCCGACCAGCCCATCGACCTGGAGGCCGCGGCGCGCGAGGCCGGGCTCAGCCCGTATCACTTCCTGCGCGTGTTCGGCCGGGCGCTCGGCGTCACGCCGCACCAGTACCTGGTGCGTGCGCGGCTGCGGCGCGCCGCGCGCCTGCTGGCCGAGGACGCCGGCCCGGTGACCGACATCGCGCTCGACGTCGGCTTCGCCGACCTGTCGAACTTCGTGCGGAGCTTTCGCCGCGCGGCCGGCCTGTCGCCGCGGCAGTTCGCGCGGCTGTCGAAGGGCGAGCGCAATTTTCTCCAAGAACGCCTGGCCCGCCCTGCCTAGCATCGTCTCCACGAAAGGAGACGAGCATGTACGACCATCTCGGATTGAAAGTGGGCAACCTCGACGCGAGCGTGCGCTTCTACCAGGCGGCGCTGTCGGCCCTGGGCCACGAGCTGGCCTCGCGCGACGAGGACGGCGCGGGCCTCGGGCCGCCCGGCGCGCCGGCGCTGTGGCTCTACCGCAGCAAGTCGCCCGGCCGCGGCACGCACGTGGCCTTCAGCGCGCCGGACCGCGCCGCGGTCGATCGCTTCCACGCGCAGGGGCTGAAGGCCGGCGGCAGCGACAACGGCAAGCCCGGCCTGCGCAGCGACTACAGCCCGCAGTACTACGCGGCCTTCCTGATCGACCCCGACGGCAACAACGTCGAGGCGGTCTGCCTGCGCTAGAGGCCTGGATCGCCGCTGTTGCCAACTGCATCACGCTGCGAGCACGGACCCCCCCGTTCGACCTAGCTCATCCGGTGGATGGCGACAGCCGGGTTCGTCGCCGAAGCTTCGTTCACGACGAAGCGACGATCGGGGAGAGCACGATGAGACTCTGGGAACGGAACGGCAGCGGCAGCGCACGGCGCGCCCACCGGCTGGTCGAGGCCTACCGCGGCGACCGACAGCTGGCCCCGGCGATCCAGGCGGCGATCGAGGCCGCGGTGGCCGACAAGCTGGCCTGGGGGGTGCTGCCGGCGCTGGACGATCACCTGCGCGCGACGGTCGACCTCTATGCGGTGGCCGACATGCCCGAGGTCGAGATCCGGTCGGTCGCGCCGCAGGTCTGGCGGAGCGTGCCGCTGGCCGCCTGAGGCCGCGGGCTACCGACCCGCCGCGCCGAGGTAGGTCTCGACGACGCGCGGGTCGTCGCGCAGCGAGGCCGCCGGCCCCTCGAGCGCGATCTCGCCGGTCTCGAGCACGTAGCCGTGGTCGGCCACCTCGAGCGCGGCGCGTGCGTTCTGCTCGATCAGCAGGATGGTGACGCCGGTCTCGCGCAGCCGCGCGATGGTGCGGAAGATGTCCTTCACGACCAGGGGCGCCAGGCCCAGGCTGGGCTCGTCGAGCATCAGCAGCGCCGGCCGGCTCATCAGCGCGCGGCCGATCGCCAGCATCTGGCGTTCGCCGCCCGACAGCGTGCCGGCGAGCTGGCTGCGTCGCTCCTTCAGGCGCGGAAACAGCTCGTAGACGCGCTCCATCTCGCCCTGCCAGTCCTGGCGGCCGAGGCGCATCTGGCGGTAGCCCCCCAGCAACAGGTTGTCCTCGACCGGCATCGTCGCGAAGAGTTCGCGCTTCTCGGGCACCAGTGCGATGCCGCGCATCACGCGCTCCTCGAGCGTCAGCGCGGCGATGTCCTCGCCGTCGTGGCGGACCCGGCCGCGCGCCGGCAGCACGCCCATCAGCGCGTTCAGCAGCGTCGACTTGCCGGCGCCGTTGGGGCCGATCACGGTGACCACCTGGCCAGCGTCGGCGCGCAGCTTCAGGCCGGACAACACCTCGGCCTTGCCGTAGCCGGCGTGCAGGTCCTCGACCTCGAGCAGCGGCGCGCCCATCAGTGCTCCGTGCCCAGATAGGCCGCACGCACCGCCGGGCTGGCCTGCACCTCGGCCGGCGTGCCTTCCATCAGCAGGGTGCCGAACTCCATCACGACGATGCGGTCCACGAGGCCCATGACGAAGTCCATGTCGTGCTCGACCAGCAGGATGGACAGGCCCTCGGCCTTGAGCTGGCGCAGCACCGCGGCCAGCGCCTGCTTCTCCTTCAGGCGCAGGCCGGCGGCCGGCTCGTCGAGCAGCAGCAGGGCCGGGTCGGTGGCCAGCGCGCGCGCGATCTCGACCAGGCGCTGCGGCCCGAGCGCCAGGTTGCCCGCCAGCTCGTGCAGCTGCGCGCCCAGGCCGATGCGGGCGAGCTGGGTCTCGGCTTCGCGGAACAGCTGGCGTTCCTCGGCCCGGTCCAGGCGCAGCATGGCCGCGAGCGTGCCCTTGCGGCTGCGCAGGTGGCCGCCGAGGGCCACGTTCTCCAGCACCGTCATCTCGGGGATCAGCTTGACGTGCTGGAAGGTGCGCGACATGCCGCGCTCGGCGATCTGCCGCGAACCGAGCGAGCCGACCGGCTGGCCGCGGAAGCTCACCGCGCCGCGCGTCAGCGGCAGCACGCCGGACACGAGGTTGAAGGTGGTGGACTTGCCGGCGCCGTTGGGCCCGATCAGGCCGACGATCTGCCCGGCGCGCACCTGGAAGCTGACGTCGTTGACGGCGACCAGGCCGCCGAACTCCTTGCGCACCGCCTGCGCGTCGAGCAGCAGCTCGCCGGGCGCCGGCTTGCTGCGCGCCGACAGCGGCGGCGCCTCGGTCCAGTCGCGCATGCGTTCGCGCGGCGGGAAGCGGCGGCGCAGTGCCTTCACCGCCATCGGCCACAGGCCGTCGGGCGCGTACTTCAGCGCCAGCACCAGCACGATGCCGAAGACGATGATCTCGTAGTTGCCGCTGCCGCCCAGCAGGGCCGGCAGCCAGACCTGCAGCTGCTCCTCGATCAGCTTGACGATGGCCGCACCGGCGAAGGCGCCGCCGACCTGGCCGACGCCGCCGACCACGGCCATGAAGAGGTACTCGATGCCCATCTTCAGGCTGAAGGGCGAGGGGTTCACCGTGCGCTGGAAGTGCGCGAACAGCCAGCCCGACACGGCGGCGAACAGCGCCGCGATGACGAAGATCACGACCTTGCAGCGAAAGCTCGAGATGCCCATCGCCTCGGCCATCACCGCGCTGCCGCCCGGGCCGGCCTTGCTGGCGCGGATCGCGCGGCCGACGCGCGAGTCGAGCAGGCGCGTCAGCGCCAGCGCGCCCAGCAGCGCCAGGCCCCAGATCAGGTAGTAGATGCTGCGGCCCTGGTTGAAGTCGATGCCGCCGAGCGACAGCGCCGGCACGCCCAGCAGGCCGTCGTACTTGCCGAGCGCCTCGCTGGTGCCCATCAGGTAGTAGATCGACAGGCCCCAGGCGATGGTCGCGAGCGGCAGGTAGTGGCCCGACATGCGCAGCGTCAGCCAGGCCAGCACCAGCGCGGCCAGCAGCGTGAGCGCGAGCCCCACCCACAGCGCGAGCCAGGGCGAGACGTTCATCTGCGTGCTGAGCCAGGCCGTCGTGTAGGCGCCGATGCCGACGAAGGCCGCCTGGCCGAAGGAGGTGAGGCCGCCGACGCCGGTCAGCAGCACCAGGCCCAGCACCACCAGCGCGTACAGGCCGATGTAGTTGAGCTGGGTGATCCAGAACTCGGGCACCGGCAGCAGCGGCAGCACCGCGACGGCGGCGACGAAGCCCAGCAGGGGCAGGCGCTGCACGACGGCCGTTCGGGCTGAGCCCGTCGAAGCCTCGCGCGGCCCTTCGCCAAGCTCAGGGCGAACGGGTGGTGGTCTGCTCATGCCGTCACTCTTCATCGGAGTGGCGGTCGCGCAGCGAGCGCCACAGCAGCACCGGCAGGATCGCCGTGAAGACGATGACTTCCTTGTAGGCGCTGGCCCAGAAGGAGCCGAAGCTCTCGAGCAGCCCGACGCCCAGGGCACCGACGAAGGCCAGCGGGTAGCTCGCCAGCCCGGCGAAGACCGCGGCGACGAAGCCCTTCAGGCCGATCAGGAAGCCGCTGTCGTAGACCATCGTCAGGTTGGGGCCGATCAGCAGGCCCGACAGCGCGCCGATGAAGGCGGCCATCGTGAACGACAGCCGGCCGGCGGTGTCGCTCGAGATGCCCATCAGCCGCGCGCCCAGCCGGTTGACCGCGGTGGCGCGCAGCGCCTTGCCCTGCAGCGAGCGCTCGAAGTAGAGGAACAGCAGCACGATCAGCGCGGCCGAGACGCCGAAGATGATGACGGTCTGCCCGCTGATCGCGAGTGGCCCGAGCGCGAAGCGCGCGTCCCAGAAGCTGGGATTGCGCGAGCCCTCGGCGCCGAAGGTCAGCAGGCCGATGCCGGTCAGCGCGAAGTGCACGCCGACCGAGACGATCAGCAGCACCAGCACGCTGGCGCCGGCCAGCGACTGGTAGGCCAGGCGATAGACCAGCGGGCCCATCGGCGTGATCAGCGCCAGGGTCAGCAGCGCCTGCAGCGCCAGCGGCGGCTGCTGCGGCGCGAGCCAGATCGACAGCGCCGCGGCCGGCAGCGGCACGGCCAGCGTGCGCAGCGCGCCGAGGGCGATGGCCTTCGTCGCGGCGCCGCGGCGCCAGCCGGCGACGGCGTCGAGGACGACCACCGCCGCGGCCATCGCCAGCAGCAGCCACACCGTGCCCGGCACCTTGCCGAGCTGGAACACGCCGACGGTCAGCGCCGCGAAGGCGACGAATTCGCCCTGCGGGATGAAGATCACGCGCGTGACCGCGAACACCAGCACCGTGGCCAGCGCCAGCAGCGCGTAGACGGCGCCGTTGGTCAGGCCGTCGAGGGCCAGGATGCTGGCGATGGTGAGGTCCATGGGGCGGGGGTCGGTGGCGGCGCCGCAGGCGCGGGCGGATGATGCCGCAGCCGCGCGGGTCATCGGCACCGGACACACCCGCAGGCCGCGGCCTCGGGTATGGTGCGCGCCATGCGATGGTCCGTGAACGTGTCGCACCGCCTCGTCGCGATCGTCGGGGCGCTGCTCGTCGCCGCCTGCGCCTCGGGGCCGAAGTCACCCGGCCCGGCGAGCGGCCGCGACGGCCCGTCGGCCGAGATCCCGACCGACCTGGCGCGCGTGCCCGACGCCGAGCCGCGCGTCGAGCCGATCCGCAGCGGCGGGCCCAACAAGCCCTACGAGGTGCTGGGCCGCAGCTACACGCCGCTGGCGCGCGACGCGCCGGTCAAGGAGAAGGGCCTGGCGTCCTGGTACGGCCGCAAGTTCCACGGCCGCAAGACCGCCAGCGGCGAGATTTACGACATGCACGCGATGACGGCGGCCCACAAGACCATGCCGCTGCCCAGCTACGCGCGCGTGCGCAATCCGGCCAACGGGCGCGAGATCATCGTGCGCGTCAACGACCGCGGGCCCTTCGTCGCCGGCCGCATCATCGACCTGAGCTACGCCGCGGCGCTGAAGCTCGGCGTCGAGCGCGGCATCGCGCCGGTCGAGGTCGAGCGTCTCACCTTCGACGAGATCCGCAGCGGCGCGTGGCGGCGCGACGGCCCCGCCCGGGCGGCAGAGCCGGCGCCGGCCGAGGTGGCCGTCGCCCCGCCGGCGATCGAACTGCCGCGCACGCCGGACACGGCCGAGGCCGCGGACGGCGGAGCGCCCGCCGCAATGCTGCCCGCGCGCGGCTTCTGGGTGCAGCTCGGCGCCTTCCGCGAGCGCGGCGGGGCCGAGGACTTCCAGCAGCGCGTTGCGGTCGAGCTGGACTGGCTGGCGCCGCGCATGGCAGTCTTCAGCGACGCGCCGCTGTTCCGGCTGCAGGCGGGGCCCTATGCCTCGCGTGACGAGGCCCAGGGCACCGCACAGCGCGTGCGCGAGGCGCTGCAGCTGGTGCCGGTGATCGTCGAGCGGCGCTAGCTAGCTCGATGCGCCGCCGCCGGCCGCGGCGGTGGTGCAGCGTGAGGCGGCGCGCCAGCCGTCCAGCGAGTTCGCGACCTGGTAGACGTCGAGCTGGTAGATCATCCGCGTGCGGTGGATGAAGCGCACCAGCTCGGGCGCACCCTGGTCGGCCTTGTCCAGCAGGCGCTGCTGCAGGCGCGTGATGCGCGCCGGGCCGCAGGCCGCTGCGGCGGCCGTCGCAGCGACGGCCTCGTCGGCGGCGGCCTGTAGCGGCGCCGTGCCGGCCAAGGTCGCGACGATCAGTGCCGGCAGCGAGAGGCGGGAAAGCTTGTTCATGAGGTCTCCTCCAGCGACAGCCGGGCGGCGCCCGACCTGAGCTTCACCTTAGGCGCCGGGGTCGGCGCGAGCCATGCGCTTGCGACGAAGGCGGGCATCCGGGGGCCGAACGCCGGCTGGCGCGGCCGGGCCGCGGGCGATCAGCGCCCGCCGGCGACGTCCAGCACGGCGCCGGTCACGTAGCTCGCCTCGTCCGACAGCAGCCAGACGATGCTGCGCGCGACCTCCTCGGCGGTGCCGGGCCGCTTCATCGGCACTTGCGGCGCCAGCTCGCGCGCCCGCCTCGGCTGGCCGCCGGAGGCGTGGATGTCGGTGTCGATGATGCCGGGCCGCACAGCATTCACGCGCACGCCCTCGTCGGCGACTTCGCGCGCGAGGCCGAGGGTGAAGGTGTCGATCGCGGCCTTGGCCGCGGCGTAGTCGACGTACTGCCCCGGCGAGCCCAGGCGGGCCGCGGCCGACGAGACGTTGACGATCGCGCCGCCCGCGCCGCCGTGGCGTGTGCTCAGGCGCCGCAGCGCCTCGCGCGCGCAGGCGAAGCTGCCGAAGACGTTGACCGCGAACATGCGCTGCAGGCGCGCGGCGTCCATCTCGTCGACGCGCGCGGCGACGTCGACGACGCCGGCGTTGTTGACCAGGCCGCGCAGGCGCGAGCGACCTTCGGGCATGGCGCCGAAGTGCGCGTCGACCTCGGCGAACAGACGCGCCACGGCCGCATCGTCGGCCACGTCGGCGCGAAAGGCGGCGGCCTCGGCGCCGGCGGCGCGCAGGTGCTCGACCAGGGCCGTGGCGGCGCGCTCGTCGCGGGCATAGTTCAGGGCGACGGCCCAGCCGCGGGCGGCGGCGAGTCCGGCGACGGCGCCGCCGATGCCGCGGCTGGCGCCGGTGACGAGCAACACGGGTTTCATGGCCGCGAGGGTAGCGCGGCCGACGACGGAGCAGGCATGCCCAAGGACTTTGCGTCGATGGAGGATTCGAATCCGTCGACCGCCCCCGACCTCCACGCGCTGAGCGATCCGGCGCGCCGCGTCGTCGTCGGCGGCGGCCTGGCAGCGGCGCTGCGGCGCGTGCTGGCGCCGCTGGCCGGGCTGGCCTCGGCGGGCACGGCGGCGGCACGGCCGCGGCCCTTGCTGGGGTTCGCCTCGGTGCCGGTGTCGGCTGCCGACCGCGTCGTCGTGCCGCCCGGCTACGTGGCCGAGGTGCTGATCGCCTGGGGCGACCCGATCGGCGCGCCCGCCGGCCAGCCCGCCTTCGCGGCCGACGCGAGCCAGGGCGCCGACGAGCAGGCGCTGCAGTCGGGCATGCACCACGACGGCATGCACTTCTTTCCGATCTCGGCCACGCGCGGCCTGCTGGTGAGCAACCACGAGTACGTCGACGACGGCCTGCTGCACGCCGACGGGCTGGCGGACTGGAGCGCCGCGAAGGTGCGCAAGTCGCAGGCGGCGCACGGCGTGTCGGTGATCGAGATCGTGCGCGCGCGCGGCGGCCGCTGGCGCGTCGTGCGGCCGTCGCGCCACGCGCGCCGCATCACCGCGACGACGCCGATGCGCATCGCCGGGCCGGCCGCCGGCCACCCGCTGATGCGGACCGCGCTCGACCCCGGCGGCACGCAGGTGCTGGGCACGTTCAACAACTGCGGCCATGGCGTCACGCCCTGGGGGACCTACCTCGCCTGCGAAGAGAACTTCGTCGACTATTTCCACGCGCCCGAGCAGCCCGACGCGCACCAGCGCCGCTGGGGACTGCGCGGCCGCGGCGGCTGGTACCGCTGGCACGAGCACGACGAACGCTTCGACGCGCGCCGCCATCCGAACGAGTTCAACCGCCACGGCTGGGTCGTCGAGATCGATCCCTTCGATCCACGCAGCACGCCGGTCAAGCGCACCGCGCTCGGCCGCGCCGCGCACGAGGGTGCCTGGGTCACGCAGGCGCCCGACGGCCGCGCCGTGGTCTACATGGGCGAGGACGCGCGCTTCGAGTACCTCTACAAGTTCGTCTCGCGCGACGCGGTGCGGCCCGGCGGCTATGCCGCCAACCGCGAGCTGCTGGACCACGGCACCCTGTACGTCGCGCGCTTCGGCGGCGACGGCCGCGGCGAGTGGATCGCGCTCGTCGCGGGGCAGGGCGGGCTCGACGCCGAGGCCGGCTTCGCGAGCCAGGGCGAACTGCTGGTGAAGACACGCCAGGCCGCCGACCGCGTGGGCGCGACGCGCATGGACCGTCCCGAGTGGACCGCGGGCAACCCGCGCACCGGTGAGGTCTACTGCAGCCTCACCAACAACCGCGCACGCGGCCAGGACGGGCAGCCGCCGGTCGATGCCGCCAACCCGCGCGTCGGCAACACCATGGGCCACATCCTGCGCTGGAAGGAAGACGGCGGCTTCGCCGGCACGCGCTTCGCCTGGGATCACTTCGTGCTGGCCGGCGACCCGGCCAACGAGCGGCCCGAGGCCCGCGGCAACGTCCGCGGCGATGCCTTCGGCAGCCCGGACAGTCTGTGGGTCGACGCGCGCGGCGTGCTGTGGATCCAGACCGACGCCTCGAGCACCTCGCTCGGCCGGGGCGACTACGCGCGACTGGGCAACAACATGATGCTGGCCGCCGATCCTCTGACGGGCGAGGTGCGGCGCTTCCTCACCGGCCCCGTCGGCTGCGAGATCGCCGGCGCCGTGGCGACGCCGGACGGGCGCACGCTGTTCGTCAACATCCAGCACCCGGGCGAATCGCCGGGCGATCGCAGCGATCCGGCTGCGCCGACGCGGCATTCGAGCTGGCCGCAGGACCACGGGCCGGGCGGGCGGCCGCGCTCGGCGACGGTGGTGGTGCGGCGGCGGGATGGGGGGCTGATCGGGACTTGAACTGAAGAGAGCGGAATGGTGCGGAGAGCTGCTTCGAACACGGGCTGAAACCGCGCGTGCCTGGCTCCGCGGCGGCCGGCGCGATCCGAGGTGCTAGCCACCGCTGCGCCACGGCTGCCGGTACAGGTGCTCCAGTTCCAGCCGCAGACGGAGGAAGCGCGACTGCGCCTCCAGCTGGCGGGCGTGGCGTCGCGAGGCCAGCGCGCGCCAGGCCTGCAGGGCCTCGAGCGCGGAGCTCATGTCTCCCAGCGCGCGTCGCGTGGCATGGCGTTGCTCGAACCACTCGAGCCGGCTCGACCAGTCGTGGCCTTCGTGCAGGGACAGGAGCACCTGGTCGAGGGTCGCATCGGCCGCCGCCGCGTCGGCGCAGGCCAGTTGCGCCTGCGCCTGCAGCAGCATCAGGCGGCGCACGTGGCCGTCGAGTCCGCTGGCCCGGGCCTGCGCCAGCGCCGGCTGCAGCAGGCCCAGCGCGTCGGCCGCCCGGCCGCGCAGCAGGGCCGATTCCGCCGCATGCACGTCGGCGAAGGCGGCCATGCGCGCATCGCCGAGTTGCGCGGCCAGCTCGCAGGTGCGGGCCGTGCTGGCATCGGCATCGACGAGCTGGGCGTCGAAGGCGGCCGTGTCGCCGGCCTGCAGCGCCAGGCGCGCCGCCTGCAGGCAGGACGAGGCCTGGTTGCTGCGCACCGTCGCCTCGAGCGCGGCCGCGTCGGGCATCGACCGCAGGTGCTCGGCCGCCTCGGCCAGCAGGCGCAGGGCCGCCCAGCAGTCACCGAGCAGCGCGAGGCAGACCGCCGCCGTGCCGCGGGCCCGCACGTGGTTGGGCAGCGAGGCGAGCCGCGCGCTGTGGTCGTGCAGCTGGCGCAGCGCGGCGATCGAGGCCGCGTAGTCGGCCAGTTCGCCATGCACGACGACGGCGACCGCCAGCAGGTCGAAGCGGTCCTGGGTGGTGGCGCTGAGGCCGGTCTCGGCCATCACGGGGGCCAGCAGATCGCTGGCGGCGCCGTACTCACCGAGGCGGAAGCTCGCATGCACCGCCAGCCGGCCGGCCGCGCCGCGGCCCTCGCCGCCGGCGCGCCACTGCGTGAGCGCCGCACGGTGCGCCTGGGCGTACAGCCCGGCCGCGTAGGCCGCTCGCGCGGCCTCGAGGTCGGCCGCTTCGACGCTGGCCGTTTCGGGGGACATGACCGGCCGATTGTGGAACCGGCCTGGCCGCTGCATTGCGACAGGCGGCCGGGGGCGATGCTCTCGAAGCGATCAATCCGTCACGCGGCAGCGTCCGGACCGACCCCTCGAATGCGGGGTGGGCGTGTAGGCCGGCGCCGACAGGCGATCGCGGTGCGCGCCGATGGCCGGCGGACCGGGCGCTTCCTACAGTGAAGGCATGAAGTCGCGCATCCCCACCTGCCGAGGAGTCCGCATGAACAAGCTCGTCACCGCGACCGCCATCGGATCGATGGCGGCCTTCATGGCCCTGACCACCACGCAAGGCCTGGCCGAGACCGCCGGCGACGGCATGCCGCCGGCGCCCCGGGTCGAGCGCGCCGGCTCGATCGCCTACCTGAACGGCGGTGCCGGCGAGGAAGCGCGCATCGCCATCGAGCGCATGCAGGGCGGCTTTGCGCTGCGCAACGTGTTCAGCGGGCAAGGCGGGCAGTACGTCGTCGCCGAGCGCGTGACGGTGCGCGATGCGCGCGGCCAGGCGACCGAGATCCGCAACGCCGGTCCGATCCTGGTGATGGACCTGCCGCCGGGCCGCTACACGATCGAGGCCGAGGTCGACGGGCGCCTGCAGCGCAAGGAAGTCACGCTGACGCAGCAGCCGCTCAAGCTGAACTGGAACTGGCGGGGGGCGTGATCACTTCGAGGTCGGCATCGCGAACTCGGCGCCCTTGAGCGTGCTTTCCGGCCAGCGCTGCATGATCGACTTCTGCTTCGTGTAGAAGCGCACGCCTTCCTCGCCGTAGGCGTGCATGTCGCCGAACAGGCTCTTCTTCCAGCCGCCGAAGCCGTGCCAGGCCATCGGCACCGGGATCGGCACGTTGATGCCGACCATGCCGACCTGGATGCGCCGCGAGAACTCGCGCGCCACGTTGCCGTCGCGGGTGAAGCAGGCCACGCCGTTGCCGAACTCGTGCGCGTTGACGAGGTCGACCGCGGTCTTGAAGTCGGGCACGCGCACGCACACCAGCACCGGGCCGAAGATCTCTTCCTGGTAGATGCGCATCGAAGGCGTCGCGTGGTCGAACAGCGTGCCGCCGGTGAAGAAGCCGTTCTCGTGCCCCGGGACCTTGCAGCCGCGGCCGTCGACCACCAGCGTCGCGCCTTCCTTCACGCCGATGGCTATGTAGCCCTCGATGCGCGCCCTGGCCTCGGCGGTGACGATCGGGCCCATCTCGGCGTCGAGTTCCATGCCGTTCCTGATCTTCAGCGACTTCGCGCGCTCCGCGAGCTTGGGCACGATCTGGTCGGCCACGTCGCCGACCAGCACCGCGACGCTGATCGCCATGCAGCGCTCGCCGGCCGAGCCGTAGGCGGCGCCGATCAGTGCGTCGACGCTCTGCTCGAGGTCGGCGTCGGGCATCACGACCATGTGGTTCTTGGCGCCGCCGAGCGCCTGCACGCGCTTGCCGTGCCGCGCACCGGTCTCGTAGATGTACTGCGCGATCGGCGTCGAGCCGACGAAGCTGACCGCCTTGACGTCCGGGTGCTCGAGCAGCGTGTCGACCGCCAGCTTGTCGCCCTGCACGACGTTGAACACGCCATCGGGCAGCCCGGCCTGCTTCAGCAGGTCGGCGATGAAGAGCGAGGGCGAGGGATCGCGCTCGCTCGGCTTGAGCACGAAGGTGTTGCCGGTGGCCAGCGCCATCGGGAACATCCACATCGGCACCATCACCGGGAAGTTGAAGGGCGTGATGCCCGCGACCACGCCCAGCGGCTGGCGCAGCACCCAGTTGTCGATGCCGGTGCCGACCTGGTCGGTGAAGTCCGTCTTCAGCAGCTGCGGCGCGCCGCAGGCGAACTCGACGATCTCGATGCCGCGGGTGACTTCGCCCTGCGCGTCGGTGAAGACCTTGCCGTGCTCGGCGGTGATCATCGCGGCCAGCGTGTCGCGCTGTTCGTTCAGCAGCTGCAGGAACTTGCTCAGCACCCGCGCGCGCTTCAGCGGCGGCTGCTCGGACCAGGCCGGGAACGCGGCCTTCGCGGCGGCGACCGCGGCGTTGACCTCGGCGGCCGAGGCCAGCGCGACCTGCCGCGCGACGGCCCCGGTGGCCGGGTTGTAGACCGCCTGACGACGCCCGCTCTGGCTGGCGACCGGGCGGCCGGCGATGAAGTGGCCGATCTCGGCGGTGGCGGTGAATGCTTCGGGGGCGCCCATGCTCGGTCTCCTTGCGGTGCAGAGCCAGGAGATTAGGCGCGGGACCGCCGGCTGACCAGCCGTTTTCAGTGACTTCATTGTTCGTTTGGATGAACAATAGACCCATGAGCATCGACACCAAGACCCCGCTGTGGCCGCATGTCCACGCCCTCGGCGTGATCGCGCAGGGCGGCAGCTTCACGCTGGCGGCGCAGCGGCTCGGCCTCTCGAAGGCCGCCGTCAGCCAGCGCATGGCGGAGCTGGAGCGCGCCGTCGGCGTGCCGCTGCTGGCCCGCACGACGCGCAGCGTGCGCCTGACCGAGGCCGGCAAGCAGCTGGTCGACGAGACCGCCGCCAGCTTCGCGCAGATCGAGCAGAGCCTGCACGGCGTGCGCGACCTGGCCTCGCAGCCGCAGGGCCTGGTGCGGCTGACCGCGCCGGTGGCGCTGGGACGCCAGCAGGTGGCGCCGCGGCTCGAGGGCTTCCTGCGCGCCTGGCCCGGCATCCGCATCGAGCTGGACCTGTCGGACCGCCTGGTCAATCTGCCGCACGAGGGCTACGACCTGGCGGTGCGCCACACCAGCGCGCCGCCGGACAACCACGTGGCCTGGAAGCTGTGCCCGTCGCGCACGCTGCTGGTCGCCTCACCGGCCTACCTGCGGCGGCGCGGCACGCCGGCGCATCCCGGCGAGCTGGCGGCCCACGACTGCCTGCCCTACCTGCGACCCGGTCCGGCGGTGTGGCCTTTCGAGAAGACGAGCGGCCGCGGCAGTCGCGGCGCCGAGCCCGAGCGCGTGCGCGTCACGGTGAGCGGTCCGCTGCGCGCCAACAACTCCGAGGTGCTGCGCGACCTGGTCGTCGCCGGCCTCGGGATCGGACTGCTGCCGGACTTCAGCGCGGCCGGCGCCTTGAAGGCGGGCCGGCTGCGCGAGCTGCTGGCGCCGTGGCGGCCGGTCGGCTTCTTCGGCGATGCGATCTACGCGCTGCGTCCCTTCAGCCCGCAGGTACCGCGCGCGGTGCGGGCGCTTGTCGACCACCTGAAGCTGGAAATGGCGGCCGGCTTCGACAGCTGAAGGACAAAAAAAGAAGCCCACCCGTTGCGGGGTGGGCTGTGAAGTCCTTCGGAAAGGACGTCGTTGGGACCGGTGCTCGCGCGGCGCGGGGATTCTGGGTTCGCCTGGCTGCCGTCGCGCGTTCTCTGATGCTTACCGTGTGACAGCGGTTGGCGCGAATGTAGAAGGCGGTGCGTTGCACACCCATCCCCCGAACGTAGGAGATGCGGCGGCACAACGTCACGAACCGAGCCGCGGCTGCTGTAGCCCGCTACAGCCGTGCATCGCTCAACCGAAGCTCAGCGCGCTGACCGGAGGCAGGTGGGCGCTCAGCATGTGCCACGTATCGGCCGCGTCTTCGCTGAGCCAGGCATTGCCGCTGGTCGATCCCATCGCGAGACGCCGGCCACTCGCATCGACGACCAGGGCGTGCCGGTAGACCAGGTCGTAGCCGGGCGCAGGCGGCAGGCCGCGAGACAGGCTCTCGAAGCTCTGGCCGCCATCGCGGGTGCGGGTCACGACCAGTTGTCCATCGACCGGCACGCGGCACTCGTCCTTGACGGCGGGCACGAACCACGCGGTCTGCGGATCGCGTGGATGCACCGCCACCGCGAAGCCGAAGACCGAGGGCCCGGCCCGTTCGATCTCCTGCCAGCTGCGGGCGCCGTCGCGGCTGACGAAGACGCCGTTGTGGTGCTGGGCCCACAAGGTGTCGGGCGCGGCCGCGCACTGCACGACGCGATGCGGGTCCTGGATGTTCTCGTTGAAGGCCATCTCGGGCGGCATGAAGGCCGCGCGCATGCCGGTGGCCGACAGCGCCCAGCTCGCGCCGCCATCCTCGCTGCGCCACACGCCGCCGCAGGAGATGCCGACCACCACGCGCCGGCTGTCGCGCGGGTCGACCAGGATGCTGTGGATGCCGGGATGGTCGTAGCCGCCGCCGAACCACTCGGCGCGTTCGGCGCGATGCCACAAGGACTCGATCAGCTGCCAGCTCGCGCCGCGGTCGGCCGAGCGAAACAGGCCGCCCGGGATCGTGCCGGCCCACAGCACCCCCGGCTCGTCGGCGCCGCCGGGCGCGAGGGTCCACAGCAGCTTCAGGTCCCACGGCGTCTTGTCCTCGCTGCCCTCGGGCTTGGCGGGATAGGCGGGCGCCGCGACCTCCTGCCAATGCGCGCCGCCGTCGTCGCTGCGATGCAGCTTGCAGCCGAAGTGCCCGAGGTTCAGCGACGCGTAGATCGCAGCGTCGCGCGGGTCGACCAGCACATGGCTGACCGGGTCGCCGAGGAAATGCGCGCGCGCCTGCCGCCAGCCGGCGGGGCTGCGCGTCCACTGCATCAGGCCCTTGCGGGTGGCGATCCACAACTGGTCGGACATGCTCGTCTCCTGGTGGGGCGCGGGGTTCAGCCGCCGGTCAAGGCCTGCAGCACGTGCACCTGGGCGCCGGGCCGCAGGGCATCGCCGAGGCGATCGCGGTCGCGGGCACGCTGGCCGTCGATGAACACCGCCACGTGCTGGCGCAGGGCGCCCTGGTCGTCGAGGATGTAGCCGCGCGCCTGCGGCTGCTTCGCGAACACCTGATCCAGCGCCTCGCCGAGCGTCGATGCCTGCAGCTCGTGGCGCGGGCAGTCGAAGTGGCGCTGCAGATGGGCCGTGAAGGTGACGGTGACCATGGCGGCTGCATTGTGCAGCGGCCGCGCGGCGTCGTCGTTCAGGCGCCGGGGACCAGCGTGCGGTGCACCGAGGCCCAGGCCGAGGCCGGGCGCTCGCCGTAGAAGCCGAACTCGAGCGCGGGGCGCTTGCCGCTGATCAGCTCGGCCAGTGCGCGGCCCGAGCCCGCGCCGTGCGTCCAGCCCAGCGTGCCGTGGCCGGCATTGACCCACAGGTTGCCCAGCTTGCTGCGGCCGATGTAGGGGATGTTGGTCGGCGTGCTGGGACGCAGGCCGGCCCAGAAGTTGGGCTCGCTCAGGTCGGCGACGCCGGGGAAGATCTCCTCGTAGCGCTTGACCAGCGCCTGGCAGCGCACGCGCGAGGTGGGGCTGTCGAGCCCGGTGTCGTAGCCGGCCAGCTCGGCCGTGCCGGCGATGCGCACCTGGTCGCCCAGGCGCGAGATGGCGATCTTGCGCGCGTCGTCGATCATGCTGACGACGCTGGCGCGCTCGGGCTGCAGCAGCTTCAGCGTCGCCGAGTAGCCCTTGGCCGGATAGATGTTGAGGTTGACGCCCAGCGGCCGCAGCAGCGGTGCGGTGTACGAGCCCATCGCGGCGACATAGGCGTCGGCCTGCAGCGCCATCGTCCGGCCGGTGGCCAGTTCGCGCACGCGCGCCGAGGCGATGCGACCGCCCTCGCTCGCGAGGCCGTCGACGCCGTGGCCGAACAGGAAGCGGGCGCCGCGCGCGATGCAGCGGCGCGCCAGCTCCTGCGTGAAGACGCGCGCGTCGCCGGACTCGTCGCCGGGCGTGTAGGTGCCGCCCGCGATGCGCGAACCGTAGGCCGCGAGCGCCGGCTCGACCTTCAGCACCTCCTCGCGCGACAGCACGCGGCGATCGACGCCGTGGCGGCGCATCACCTCGGCGCCGGCCGCGCCGGCCTCGAGGTCCTTCTGGCTGCCGAAGAAGTGCAGGATGCCGCGCTCGAGGCGGTCGTACTCGATGCCGGTCTGCGCGACCAGGCCCTTCAGCGATTCGTGGCTGTAGCGGCCCAGCGCCACCAGCTGCTGCACGTTGCGCTCGAAGGCGCCGTCGGTGCACTGGGTCAGGAAGGCCAGGCCCCAGCGCCACTGCCAGGGGTCGAGCTTGGGGCGAAAGAGCAGCGGCGAGTCGTCGCGCGCCAGCCACTTCAGCACCTTCAGCGGCGCGTCCGGATGGGCCCAGGGCTCGCAGAAGCTGACCGAGATCTGCGCGCCGTTGGCGAAGCTGGTCTCGAGCGCCGCGTCGGGCTGGCGATCGACGACCGTCACCTCGTGACCCTGTTCGAGCAGGTACCAGGCGGTGCTCACGCCGACGATGCCGGCACCCAGGACGACGACCTTCATGTTTCGCTCCTACTCAAGCAGACCGCAGCGGGGTCGCAAGCAACTGCAGCGCCACCGTCCCCATCACCACCGCGACCAGCGCGTCGATCGCGCGCCAGACCTGCGGCCGGCTCAGCCAGCGCGCGGCGCCGGCGGCACCGAAGCCCAGCACCGCGAACCAGGCCGCCGACGCGAACCAGGCGCCGGCCACGAAGGCCAGCCGCGCCGCGCCTTCGTGCCCGGCGCCGACGCCTCCGACCAGCACCACGGTGTCGAGGTAGACGTGCGGATTCAGGTAGGTCATGGCCAGCGCGCTGGTCAGCGCGCCGGCCAGCGAGCCGCCGCGCCCGGCCAGTTGCAGCCCACCCGCCTGGCCGAGCCAGGCGCGTCGTGCCGCCAGCGCGCCGTAGCCGGCCAGGAAGGCTGCGCCGCCGTAGCGGAAGGCCTCCATCATCAGCGGCTGGCTCGCGATCAGCGCGCCCAGGCCGAACACGCCGAACGCCACCAACAGCCAGTCCGAGACGGTGCACAGCGCCACCACCGGCAGCACATGCTGGCGCAGTACGCCCTGGCGCAGCACCAGCGCGTTCTGCGCGCCGATCGCCACGATCAGGCCGGCCATCATCAGCCCGCCCTGCAGCAGCGCTGCCGGCACGGCAGGGGTGAGCAGCGGGGCGGTCATATCCATGCCGGGATTGTGTTCAGCGATCGGGAGCGAGTGAAGCAGGATTCAAGTTCTTCGTCTTACATTAGAAGGACTGATGAGCTGAGCCACCTCCGGGAGCCCCCATGCAGGACCTCGACCCCGCCGCGCTGGACTGCCTGGCCGCGCTGTCCGACGACGGCAGCTTCGAGCGCGCGGCGCAGCGCCTGTCGATCACGCAGTCGGCCGTGTCGCAGCGGCTGCGGGCCCTGGAGGCCCAGGTCGGCCAGCTGCTGGTGGTGCGCTCGCGGCCGCTGCGCCTGACCGAGCCGGGCAAGGTGCTGCTGCGCTTCGCCCGCCAATTGCAGGCGATGCGCGCCGACGTGGCGCGCGAGCTGGGCGAGCAGGTGCGCGGCCAGGCCCGGCTGCCGATTGCGGTCAACGCCGACAGCCTGGCGACCTGGGTGCTGCCGGCGCTGGATGCGCTGGTGCAGCAGGGCCTGCAGGACGGCTTCGGGCTCGAGCTGATCGTCGACGACCAGGACTTCACCCACGAGTGGCTGCGCCAGGGCCAGGTGCTGGGCTGCGTGTCGACGGTGCCGCAGGCGCTGCGCGGCTGCCGCGTCGAGCCGCTGGGCGTGATGCCCTACATCGCGGTCGCGAGCCCGGGCTTCGTCGCGCGCCAGCTCGGCGGCGACGCGACCGAGGGCCTGCACCGCGGCAACTTCGCGCGCGTGCCCTTCCTCGTCTTCAACCGCAAGGACGACATGCAGGCCTTGTGGGTGTCGCGCGCCTTCGGCGTGAAGGCGCCGCGGCTGGAGGAGCGCTTCGTGCCGTCGTCCGAGGCCTATGTCCACGCCGCGGTGCTGGGCTGGGGCATCGGTGTCGTGCCCGAGCTGCAGGTGCGAGAGCGCCTGGCGCGCGGCGAACTGCTGCGTCTGCGGCCCGACGTGGCGATCGAGGTCGCGCTGCACTGGCACCAGTGGAAGCTGGGCGGCGATGGTGCGGCGCCGGCGCGCGCGGCACGGCTGGACGAGGTCGGTGCGGCCCTGATGCGCGGCGCGCAGGCGGCGCTGGGCGCCTGAGCGCGCCGCGTCAGCGGCGCTCGGCGGCGTCCGACGGCGCCGAGCCGGCCGGGCGCGCCTCGCGCAGCGACGGCGACGGCGGGCGCGCGCCCGGCAGCAGCCTCGGGGCTTGCCGCGCAGCACCGGCCGAAGGAGGCTCGAAGCCCAGCGCGGCGGCATGCTCGTCGCCGGCTGCGGCCAGCAGCATGGCGCTGACGATCGCAGCGCCCACGGTGCCCCAGGTCAAGGTTTGCAGCGAGACGTGGTTCATGCCTTTGCTCCAGCGCATTGCGACTCCATGCAGGCAGCCTAGACCATAGGCGTCGAACGGCCCATCGTCCCGAGTGGGGACATCGTGACCGAAAGCTCGCGGCGGTCCGCAAGCCCGCGCGGTCGGCCGGGACCGCCGGGCACAATCGTCGCCACCATGGACCGCCGCCACCTGCTTGCTCGCGTCGGGGGCGGTGCTGCGGCGCTCGCCCTGGGCGCGCTGTTCGGCCCGGGCCTGGGCAGCGACCGCGTCGAGCGCCTGCCGTCCTCGGGCGACGATCCCTTCACGCTCGGCATTGCCAGCGGCATGCCGGCGCCCGACAGCGTGCTGCTGTGGACCCGTCTCGCACCGCGCCCGCGCGAGCCGCTGGGTGGCCTGCCCGAAGCCCCGATCGAAGTGCACTGGGAACTGGCCGAGGACGAGGCCTTCACGACGGGGCTGCGCCGCGGCACGGTGCTGGCGCGCCCCGAGCATGCGCACAGCGTGCACGCCGAGGTGCCTGGCCTGCCGTCCGACCGGCGCTTCTTCTATCGCTTCCGGGCCGGCGATGCGCGCAGCCCCGTGGGGCGCACCCGCACCGCGCCGGCGGCCGATGCCGCGGTCGATCGGCTGCGCATCGCGCTGGCGTCCTGCCAGCACTACGAGCAGGGCGAGTTCGCCCTGCATCGCGAGATCGCCGATCGCGATGTCGACCTCGTGCTGTTCGTCGGCGACTACATCTACGAGTCGAGCAACGCGCGCTACCGCGTGCGGCCGCACGAGGCGCTGGCGCCGACGGACCTGGCCGGCTACCGGCAGCGCCACGTCACCTACAAGCTCGACCCGGCCCTGCGCGCGGCGCATGCGGCCCACCCCTGGGTCCTGACCTGGGACGACCACGAGGTCGAGAACGACTACGCCGGCGACGCCTCGCGCTTCGAGGACCGCTCGTCGACCGACTTCCTGGCCCTGCGCGCCGCGGCCTACAAGGCCTACTTCGAGCACATGCCGGTGTCGCCGCGCATGGCGCCGCTGGGCGCATCCATGCGCATCCACGAGCACTACCGCTGGGGCCGGCTGGCCGACCTGTGGACGCTGGACGGCCGGCAGTACCGCTCGACCCAGCCCTGCAACCCGCCGGGTCGCGCCGGCGGCCGCGTGATGACGGCCTGCGACGAACTGGCCGACCCCGCGCGCACGATGCTCGGTCTGCCGCAGGAACGCTGGCTCGCCGAGCAGCTGGCCGCCAGCCGCACCGGCTGGCGCCTGCTGGCCCAGGGCACGCAGATCGCGCAGGGTGGCATGGAGACGCCGCTCGGCCGCAGCCGCTTCAGCGACGGCTGGGACGGCTACCCGCCGGCGCGCCGCCGCCTGCTGCAGGCGATCGCCGACCAGCCGCAGGGCAACGTCGTGTGCCTGGGCGGCGACGTGCACCGCCACGTGGTGGCGCAGCTGCGCGCCGACCCCGAGGACGCGCGCACGCCGGTCGTGGCCAGCGAAGTCGTCACCAGCTCGCTGACCACGCGCGGCCTGTCCGAGACGGCGACCGCGCTGATGCGCCGCTCCAACCCCGACCTGCTGCACGCGCGCAGCGACGAGCGCGGCTACGTGCTGCTGGACCTCAGGCCGCAGCGCCTGGGTGTCGAGTTGCGCGCGACCGATTTCCCGGTGCCGGCCCTGGCGCGCATCCGCACGCAGGCGCGCTACGTCGTCGAAGCCGGCCACGCCGGCCCGCAGCGCGACGGCTGACCGGCCGGGCGCGGCGCGAACTGGGCCGGCAACACCCCGCTACTTTCGCGCTCGCACCGGTGGCAGCCGCGCAGACTGCCGGCATGGACATGAGCCTGCACGTGCGACGACTGTTGACGCGCTGGCGCGTCGACCGCGCCGACCGCGCCGACCGCGTGGTGGAGAAGCCCGCGCCCGACCCGGCCGACTGCGGCACGGCCTGGGGCCTCGAGCTCACCGTCCCGCCGAAGCCACCGCGCCGCGGCGCGCCGCGCGACCCGCGCCGGCGCTAGGTTCCCGGGTCGCGCAGCGATCGCTTCGCGCGCTCGCTCAGCGCGTTGGGGAAGTACAGCGCCGTCAGGCTCTTGCTGTGGACCGGCGAATGGCCGTCGCGGTGCGCCAGCCCGGGGTCGGCGGCATAGCGTCGCCAGTCGCGCACCCAGTGGATCTGGTCGCAGACCTCCAGCAAGCCCATCGTCTCGCGGTCGCCGACCAGCACGCCCTGCACGCGCAGGCCCAGGCGCTCGCGCGCTGCGTCCAGGCGCGCCAGCGAGGCCGGCGTGCAGCCGAACTCGCCGTCGCTGACCAGCAGCAGGTCGGCCTGCCGCCAGCGGGCCTGCTCGACCAGATCGACCGCGCGCGCCAGCGGTGCTGCCAGGTCGGTGCCGCCGTCGAAGGCCTGGCCGACGAAGTCCAGCAGCGCGTCCAGTCCCGCGGGCGTGAAGGCGAGCTCGTGCTCGATCAGTTCGTCGGGCCCGCCGAAGGCGATCAGGCGGCAGGCGCGCTTCTCGCGATGCGCGGTGCGCGCGGCTTCCAGCACCACCGCCTTGGCGATCGGTTCGGGGGCGCCGCGCATCGAGCCCGAGGTGTCGATGCACAACAGCATCGGCCCGCGCTCGACCGGCGGCGCCTCGGGCAGCACCGCGGTGTCGACGACCACCGGCCCGCCGGGCCGCACGTCCAGCAGCACCGCCTGCTCGTCCCACACCATCAGACGCGACTCGGCCAGGCGCGCACGCCACAGCTTGTGCAGCAGCGGGTGGCGCAGCTGCGCCGCCTCGGACGGCAGCATGCGCGCGAGATTGCGCCCGGGGCGCACGCCGCGCATCTCGCCGGGCGCGTCGGGCAGGCGCGTCTCGACGACCTGGCCGAGGCGCCGCACGCGGCCCGGTGCCGCCGGCGCGGGGCGTGGCGGCTGCGGGCGCGGCAGTCCGCGGCCCAGCGCGGCGATCAGCGCTGCCAGCGCCGGCAGCCGCGCCATCAGCTGCGACAGCTGCTGCGCCTCGCGCCACTCGCGGCGCGCGAGCCGGCCGCGCAGCGCGTCCCACTTCAGCTTGGCCAGGTCGCCCAGGTCCTGCAGCAGGCCGCGCACGTTCTCCCAGTCGCTGCGCTGGATCTCCCACTCGGCGCGGAAGGACTCGACCATTGCCGTGATGGCGTCCTCGCGCGACTGCCACGCGGGGCGGTCGATCAGCCGGTCGAGATGCCAGAAGGCGGTGCGCAGCACCTGCTGCGCGGCGGCCGGCACGCCGCAGGCGATGGCCGGCAGCTCCAGCTCGCCGATCGCGCGGCGCAGCGGGCCTGTGGCCTGCGGGTCGCCGAAGTCGAGATCGACGGTCGGCAGCTCGCCGTGCTCCAGCGCGGCCATCCAGCGCTCGGCATGCGCGAGCCGCGCCTCGGTGTCGCCGAAGGCGCCGGTCAGGCCCGGCAGCCACAGCTCGCGCGGCAGCGGCGCGAGGCGCTCGTAGGGCCGGTCGATCGCGGCGGCGGCGGACGACATCGCGGCCTCAGGACGGGCAGCGCCGTTGCGCCACCGGCCGGCGATGCAGCACGAACTCGGCCCGCGTGTCGATGTCGCGGTAGCGGTGCGTGCGGCGATCGATCGCGACGATGTCGGTGCAGTAGCGCGCGCCGGCTTGCAGCCAGAAGTTCTCGCTCGCGGTGTCGACGACGTAGCACATGCGCTGGCCGACGACGCTGAAGCGGCCGCTGCCGCGGAAGGGGCGCGAGTCGCCGGCGGCACGGCCGCAGGCCTCGAAGCGACCATCGGCGAAGAAGCGGTCCCAGGCCCAGCAGCCGCGGCCGTCGTCGTCCGGGCTGCACCACAGGCCCACCAGCGCGCGCTCGAGGGCCGGGCCTTGCGGCACGGGGGCCGCCTGTTGGGCAATCGCCGCGCCGGACAGCGCCAGCAGCGCGGCAGCGGCGAGGGACTGCGCCGGGCTCACGCCGCCCGTGCCTCGCTCCATGTCACCGGCGGCGGTGTGCCCGTCAGGGCCGCATCGATCGGCAACGTCGCGAAGCCCGCCCGCACGAGCTGCAGGCGCCCGACGAGCTCGGCCAGGGTCTGCAGTGATTGTTCGTGGGCCCGCTCGATGCGCTGCGCCAGCGCTGGCGGCAGCCAGGGCGCCTGTCGCAGGACCTGCTGCATCGCCAGCGCACGCTCGCGCAGCGGCGGCAGGTGATTGCCGGCACGCGCCAGCAGCTCGTCGACCTGCGCGACGCGCGCCTCGACGTGCAAGGGCCCGTAGTGCGGCCGCAGTCGCGCCTCGAGCGTGGCGCTGACCATGCGCGTCATCTCGCTGCCGTCGCCAGGCCCGGCGATGGAGCGGGCCAGCGCCAGCTTGCCCGCCTCGCCGTCGTCCTGGCGCGGCGTGGTCTCGAGGCCGAGCTGCTGCTCGAAGGCCTCGACCGCGCGCGTGAGCCAAGGCGCCTCGACGGCTTTCGCGCCCAGCCACTCGTCCTCGACCCAGTCCGCGAGGCGCGCGACCTGCGCCGGCTGCTCGGCCAGGCAGTAGGGCAGCACCCACAGGTCGAGCACCGCGACCGCTTCGCGGCCGCTGCTCGCGGCGGCGATCTTCAGCAGGCCGACGGTCTGGCGCCAGCGGCGGTCGGACACCGTGATGGATTCGGTGCGTGCGAACTCGCGCGCGGCCTGCAGTGCGGCCAGCGCCTCCCCGCCCAGCGCCACCGCATCGCGCTGCCGCAGCAGCGCAGCCAGCTCCTCGGCGCGCACCGGCGCCGGCTCCCCGGCCGCCGTCGTGTCCAGGGCGAGCAGGCGCGCAAAGCCGGCGTCGCTGACCGGCTGCACCGGCACGCGCAGCAGGAAGCGATCGTAGAAGGCCTGCAGGGCCTCGTCGGTCGGCACCTCGTTGGTGGCGCCGACGACGCAGACCAGCGGCGTCCTCACGCGCTGGCTGCCGTTGTCGAACTCGCGCTCGTTCAGCAGGGTCAGCAGCGCGTTGAGGATCGCCGAGTTGGCCTTGAAGACCTCGTCGAGGAAGGCGATGCCGGCGGTCGGCAGGTAGCCGTCGGTCAGGCGCTCGTAGCGGTCGTCCTCCAGCGCCTTCAGCGACAGCGGGCCGAACAGTTCTTCGGGCACCGAGAAGCGCGTCAGCAGGCGCTCGAAGTAGCGCGCGCCGTCGAAGGCATGCTGCAGCCGCCGCGCCAGCGCACTCTTGGCCGTGCCCGGCGGGCCGATCAGCAGCACGTGCTCGCCGGCCAGGGCGGCCAGCAGGGCCAGCCGCACGGCCGCGTCACGCTCCAGCAGGCCGGCCTCGAGGTGGGCGATCAGCGCCTGCAGGCGCTCGGGCGACAGGGGAGAAGGCATGCGGCCGATTGTGGTCGGCGCGCGAAAGCCCGGTCAAACGGCGCCCAGCTGCCCGGCCAGCGCGATCAGCAGCAGCGTCGCGGCGACGCAGGCCAGCAGTCCCAGTAGCGCTTGCAGGCTCCCGCCTTGCACGTCGCTGGACTCGATCGGGGGTGGTGCGTCCATCGGGGGCTCCTTCGGTGGCTGCGGCCGTTGTAGGCCGCCGTGCGTTAGGACGCCGTTAGAGCCCCGACGGCATCAGCGCGAGCGTGCCGCCAGCGCCAGCAGCTCGCGGTTGACCGGGTTGCGGTGCAGGAAGCTGTCGCGGAACGGCGCCGGGACGTGGGCGTCGTGCACCCGCATCACCCAGGCGGCGCCGGCCTGCAGCGCTGCAGCGGCGTCGGCGTGGTCGCCACAAGCCGCGAAGACGCGCCCGCTCACCAGCCACAGCTCGGGCAAGTAGAAGCTGTCGGGCTCGAAGTCCTGCGCCAGGTGCAGCGCGGCCTCGGCATGGGGCCGGGCGCGCCGTGCCGCGTCCTGCGCCAACGCGCAGCCGGCGGCGCGCACGTGCGCGGCCAGTGCCAGGCCGTGGCGCTGGTGGGCGCTGCCCCAGGCGGCGGTCCCGGTGGCGAGGCTCTCGCCTTCGTCGGGCGGCACGATCGCACTGGCGAACAACGTGGCCAGCCGGTGGTAGACGTCGTGGCGGTCGGGCAGCCGGGCCAGCGCCTCGCGCACCGGGGTCAGCGCGTCGCCGCCGAACAATCGGGCCGCGTCGGCGCGCTGCAGCAGGCGCACCGCGGCCAGTGCCGGCAGGCTGTCGGCGTGTGCGCTCGCCAGCAGCGGCTGCGCGCGCGCCGCCTGGCCGAGCTGCACGAAGGCCTGGCCGAGGCGGTTCTCTATCGACGCCACCCAGGAGATCGCGCCGCCCTTGCGGAAGTAGGCCAGACCTTCCTCCAGCAGCGGCACCGCCTCGCCGTAGCGACCGAGGTCGCGCAAGCGGTGGCCCAGCACCACCTGGGCCTCGAACTCGCGGCCCAGAGCCGGCTCGCCGCCGGCGCGCGCCAAGTGGCGCGACTGCAAGCCGAGTTCGACCGCCAGACGCACGCGGCCGGTCTTCGCTTGGGTCGAGCCGAGGTCCTGCAGGGTCTGCCAGGCGAGGTCGTGGCGGCGCGCGCCCTGCGCGATCTCGAGCGCGCGTTGCCACGCCGCCACCGCGTCGCCCAGGCGGTTGGCGTAGTCGAGCGCCAGGGCCAGCGCGCTGGCGTGGTCCCAGCGCTGCTCGCCGGTGGCGGTGGTGTCGATCCAGCCGCTCAGTGGCTCCAGCAGCGCGATGGCCTCGGCGGCGCGGCGCAGGTCGCACAGCGTCCTGGCCAGCGGCACCGCGAAGCCCAGCACCAGGTCGACGCGGCCGAGCGCCCGCGCCTGTGCCAGCCCCTCGGGTGCCAGCGCGAGCGTGGGCTCGAACTCGCCGCGCTTGGCCGCCGCCTGCACGCGCACCAGGCGGGCGCGCAGGCGCTGCATGTCGTCGCGCGCCGCGGCCTCGACCTGGGCGACGCCGGCCAGCGCGGCCTCGGCCTGCTCGTGCCGGCCCAGCACGTCGGCGCGGCGCAGCAAGGCCTCGAAGCGGGCGTCAGCGTTGCCGGCGCGCTCGTAGCGGGTCGCCGCGTCGGCCAGCAGCGCCGCCTCCTCGGCGCGCCGGCCGGCCGCGTGGGCCACGGCTGCGGCGGCCATGAACGCGGCCGCCGCCTCGGCACTGCGGCCGGCGCGGTCCCAGTGCTGGGCGATGCGCCCCGGCGCCGCATCGCGCGCAGCCATGAAGCCGGCGATCGCGGCATGCAGCGGCTGCGCCACCGGCGGCGGCACCGACGCCAGCACCGCATCGTGGATCAGGTCGTGCGCAAAGCCGCCGTCGCGCAGCACCTGGGCGGCGTCGAGCTCGACCCAGGCGTCGGCCAGGTCGAGCGCCTGCACGCCGAGCACGTGGGCCGCCAGCTCGGCGCTGAAGTCCTGGCCGGCCACCGCCGCGCAGCGCGCCAGCCGCAGCGCAGGCGGCGACAGCCGCTGCAGCCGTCGCTCGATCAGCCGCGCGACGCTGGTCGGGCGCGGCAGCGCCTCGCCGGACAGCCGCGACTCGACGCAACCCTGGCGCAGCGTCTCCAGCGCGAACAGCGGATTGCCGCCGGTCAGCCGAAACAGCTGCGCCGCCAGCGCCCCGGCGTCGACGCCCTCGAGCGCCAGTGACTCCACCAGCTCCTGCAACTGCGCCTCGTCCAGCAGCTGCAGCGTGACGGTGGTCAGCGCCTGGTCCTCGACCAGCGCCTCGTGCAGCGCTGCCAGCGTTGCGCTGCCCTCGGCCGGCCGCTGCGCCAGCCCCCAGCGCAGCGCGCTGCCGGCGTCCGGTCGCAGCAGCGCCAGCAGCAGGTCCAGGCTGGCGTCGTCGGCGAAGTGCAGATCGTCGAACAGCAGCGTGCCCAGACCCTGTGTGGCCGCCGACTGCAGCAGCTCGTGCACGGCGCGCTGCAGCGCCAGGCGCTGGGTCTCGGGCCGGTCGGCCGCGGACGCCTGCAGCAGCGGCGCGGTGCCGGTGTCGGGCAACAGGCGCAGCAGTTCTCCGCCCGCGACGATGGGGCGGCAGCCGGGGGCGCGCTCGACCACCGTGCGCAGCAGCCGCGCAAAGGCCGAGTAGGGCACGACGGCGTCGCCGGGGCGCGCCTGCGCGATCACCGCGTCGGCGCGCTCGTCGGCCAGCGCCTGCAGCAGGCGCGTCTTGCCGAGGCCGGCCTCGCCGACGACGGCCACGACCTGGCCGAGCCGCCAGGCGCCGCGCGCGGCCTGGAGCTCGCGTGCGCGGCCGACCAGCCGCGGCGGCCGCAGCACCGCCGGCGGCGGCGCGAGCGCCTGCCCCGGCAGGTGGCGCGACTGCTCGATCGCGCCCAGCAGCGCCAGCGTGTCGGCCGAGGGGCGGGTGCCGATCTCGTCCTTCAGCACACGCTCGCAACGGTCGAAGGCCAGCAGCGCTGCGGCGCGATCGCCGACCAGGTAGTGCAGACGGATCAGGCGCCGGTGCGCGTCCTCGGACAGCGGCTCCAGCGCCAGCAACTCGCGTGCATGCGACAGCGCGTCCTCGTAGTCGCGCGCGTGCTCGGCCATGTCGGCCAGCTCGGCCAGCGAGTGGCGCAGCCGGCCTCGTCGGCGCTCGCGCTGCTGGCGCAGCCAGGCCGAGAACTCGGCCCCGTGGTCGGAAGGCGCGTCGCCGAGCACGTTGTCGGCTTCGTCCAAGTCGTGAAGCAGGCCGGGCGCCAGGGCCAGCAAGCTGCTCCCGACGGCGAGCTCGATACCGCACTGGCGCTTGAGCTGGAACAGCCGCTGGCGCAGCGCATTGCGCGCGGCCTCGGGCTCGCTGTCGGGCCACAGCAGCGCGGCGAGCCGTGCGCGGGGCGTGGGTCCTTCGAGCGCCAGCCAGGCCAGCAGTGCCGCATCGAGCGGCGCCAGCGCCACCTGGTGATCGGCGCCGAGCCGCACGTGGGGCGCCGCGGCGAGGTGCAGGTGCATGACGAGGCCAGCGGCAGCGGGAAGGTTGGCCGATGCTACCCGCGCGCCCCGGGACACGGCCGCGTCCCGGGGCCGTCGATTCATGGCAGGAAGGCCGCCTGCAGCGCACCGGGCGCGTCCAGGAGCGTCCATGCCGCCACCGCACCGGCCGGCGAAGCCCCCAGCGCGGTATCGGTGTTGCGCACGCCGTCGCCGCCGAGGGTCTGGACCGCCGACCAGCTGCCGGCCTGCCAGGTCGCGGCACGCGGGCGGGTCACGAGGTCGGTGCCGAGTTCACTCCACAACAGCACGCTGCGCGAGCCCGCCGCGGCGAGCCGCGGGGCCTGCGAGCCGAAGTCCGCGAGCGAGAGGCTCTGGGCCGGGCCGCAACCGATGCTGCCCGGCGCGCAGTGGCGGGTCCAGATCGCGGTGCGCTGCTGCCCGGCGGTGCGCTGCGTCCAGGCGACGTGCGCGTTGCCGCCGGCATCGATCGAGGCCGTGAGGGTGGCGAAGCCGGCATTCGGCTCGATCACCGTGGGCGCGCTCCAGATCCCGGCGCTGCGGCGACTGATCGCGAGGTCGTAGCCTCCGGTCGGCCGGTCCTGCAGCCAGGCGGTCAGGGTGTTGCCGTTGGCGTCGAGCCCGGCGAGCACGGTGCGGTAGGCGCTCACCGTGTTGGTATCACTGAGCGTCTGCGGGGTCTGGAAGCCAACGCCGAAGCTGAAGCTGGTGGCGCGCGCGGCGCCGCTCTGGACCCAGGTGATGGTCGCATTGCCCGGCCCGTCCATGGCCACCGAGACCTCGCCGCTGCCGCCCGGCAGGTCGCGGTCGATCTGTATCGGCGGCTGCCAGGCCCCGCCGTCATTGACGCTGGCCCACAGCGAGAAGACCGAGCCGTTGAACTGGGTCCACAGGGCCAGCGCGCGGCCCTGATCGTCGATCGCGACGCGCGGATCGCCCGAGTTGCCGATCGCGCCCGCGTCCAGCGGCTCGGCCGTGCCCCAGGCCGTGCCGTCGTAGAGATTGGCGCCGATGCGGTAGCGGCCGCCGACGAGGTAGCCCCAGGCGGCGGCCGCCCGGCCGGCGTCGTTGCCGGCGATGCGCGGGGAGTAGGCGTCCACGAGCGAGCCCTGGATCGACACGGGGGCGCGCCAGCTGCCGTCGGCCTCGCGTCGGCTGAAGTCGATGGTCGGGCTGCCGCCGGCCCGGACCTGGCCCCACACCGCCAGGGCCACCGGCGAGGCGCCGCGCGTGAAGGCGACCGCGGGCTCGAAGGTCGATTGCGGCGTCGTGTTGACCGCGACCGGCGCGCTCCAGGCGGCCGGGGGCGCGGTCGTGACGGTGAGCGTGGCGGAGGCCGAGGCCAGGCAGTTGGGCGGCTCGCTGCCGCGCGTGTTGCACACTCGCGCGCGCAGCCGGGCCCCGTTGTCGCCGGCGGCGGCGCTGAAGCTCAGGCTCGCGGCGGTCTCGCCGGCCAGGGCCTGCCAGGTCGTGCCGCCGTCGTTGCTGCGCTCCCAGATGAAGGACAGGTTGTCGGGCGCGCTCGCCGCGACCAGGAAGCTGGCGGTCTGCCCGGCCGTGACGGACAGGTCGACCGGCTGCTGCGTGATCGTCGGCGCCGCGACCGGCGCCGGGGTGTCGGGGATGAGCGCATCGAAGACGAAGGCGTCGTGGGTGCCGATGCGCTGCTGTTCGAGCGGCAGGCTGGCGCGTGCCGGCGTCTGGTAGCCGCGCCGGCAGCTGAAGGCGGAGATCAGGGCGGTGGCGGTGGCATCGCTGCCGTTGTCGGCCGCGGTGAGCGCCACCGAGTAGCTGCCGCTGTAGACGACGTAGGCCGGGTTGGTGCTCGCGCCGATGGACAGGGTCATCGTGCCCAGCACTTCATGAGTCGAGCCGGGTTGGTTGCGGCGCACGCGCCGCACCTCGATGCGGGGGTCCTGGCAGTCGGCGGGCCCGCTGTAGCGGGCGTCGAGCTGCAGGCTCACCGCCTCGCGCACGCGGTGGTAGCTGGTGCCGGTGTAGTCCGCCAGCAGCGTCACCGCCCCCGCGGGTGTCGCGCTCAGGGTGGTGTTGCCCGCGGGCCGGGCGCAGGGGTAGGGGTCGGGGTTGCCGGCGGCGATCGCGCAGGCGGTCGCGCCGTACCAGGAGAAGCTGCGGCTCGGCCATTCGGCATAGCCGCTGGTCAGCGTGGCGTCGACCTCCTGCCAGTGGTCCACCAGCGGGGTGGCGCGGAACACGCCATGGTCGGCGGCGCTGCCGACGGCGGCGGCCGGGATGCGGATCGTCACCGGCAGTGCGAAGTTCAGGTCGTGCGGGGTGAACTCGTAGAGCGGCCCCGAGCGCGTGGCGCCCCAGGGGTCGGACCCGGGTGCCCCCGCATCGCGGCGTGCGACCGTGATCAGGGTGTCCGTGGTTACGGCGCCGGCCGGGATCACGACGCGGGCGCCGTCCGGGCCCTCGACCGTGCCGCCGGCGGCGCCGATGGTGGCCGCCACGCTGGTCGGCGGGGCGGCCGGAGCCGCGTCGTCACCGCCGCCGCAGCCGGCGAGGCCGGCGACCAGGGCCAGCGCCGCCGCCCAGGCGCCGTGCTGATGACTCGCCACACCGGCCCGGGGCCCTGGTGAGCTTGCTGACTGCCTGTTGCTGTTCATCCTCGCCTCCGTCTGCGGACCTGCGGTCGCTCCGGAAGCCGGTGTAACGAGGCGGGCGTTAGGCCGGCGTTAGGCGGGCGGCCTCAGAGGTCGTGGACGCGGCCGTCGCGCAGCGCCAGCGCGCCCGCGGCGACCAGGTCCTCGGTCAGGCGGCGGCACCAGTCGGCCGGGCTGTCGGCCTCGGCCCGCCCGATGCGCTCGTGCAGGCGCTGCAGCAGCGGCGTGGCGGCGGCCCAGGCTTGCAGCTCGGTGAGCGCCTGCTCGCGCTCCTCCATCAGGTGGTACTTGACCAGCACCTTGGCGGCGTGGCGCCCGTGCTTGTCGGGCGCCGCGCGCCAGCTGGCCAGGCGGCTGCGTGCGCGCGCCAGTGCGCCGGCGACGTCGGTGAAGGGTGCGCCGTGGCCGGGGATCACGAGCGCGACCGGCAGGCGCTCGATCGCGTCGAGCACCGCGGCCACGTCGTCGAAGGCGGACTCGCCGTCGAGCTCGGGGAAGACGACGCCGAAGCCGTTCTCCCACAGCGCGTCGGCCGAGACCAGCACGCCGTGCGTCGCGTCGAACAGCATCAGCGCTTGCGGATCGTGGCCGGGCGCGGCGATCACCTCCCAGGTCCGCCGGCCCACGCTGATGCGGCTGCCGGCCTCGACGCGGCCGCGCACCGCGAAGCGCACGCAGCGCTGGTTCGTCGCGCGGTAGCTGAGGGCGGCCTCGTCCCAGCGCCGCGCGGCGTCGAACTCGCCCGCGGGCACGTCGACCGGCAGCCCGGGAAAGGCCTGCTGCAGCGCCGCGTTGCCGCCGCAATGGTCGGAGTGCAGGTGGGTGTTGACGATGCGCTGGAGCGCCTCGCCGGCCAGCGCGTGCCGCACCAGCGCGACGGTCTGCGCGGCGTGCGTGCAGTGCGCGCTGTCGACCAGGGTCGCGCCTTCGCCGGGCGCGCCGTGCAGCAGCACGTTGTTGGACGACAGCCAGCCGCGCTCGAGCACGGTCAGGCCGTCGAGCGCGGCGGCGGAGCCGAGGGCGGCACTCAAGCGCCGGCCCTCACTTCGCGGCCGGCGCGGCGTCCGTGCGCACGCCCTCGACCTGCACCCGCAGCGTCACCGCGTCGGCGACAAAGGGCAGGCCGTAGCCCACGCCGAAGTCGCTGCGCTTGAGGCGGCCCTCGAAGTCGCCGCCGCACACCTCGCGCTGCAGGCGCGGGTGCGGGTGGCAGGCGAAGTGCTTCGCCGTCAGCGTCAGCGGCTGGCTGATGCCGCGGAAGTTGAACTCGCCGCGCAGGTCGACCAGCCGCTCGCCGTCGAAGCGCAGCTGCCGGGCCACGAACCAGGCGGTCGGATGAGTCGCCGTGTCCAGCAGGTCGGGGCCGCGCAGGTGGCCATCGAAGGGTCCGATGCCGGTGCTGACCGACGCGGTCGGCAGCGACACGCTGACCTCGCCGCGGCCGGCCGCGCGGTCCAGCGTGACCACGCCCTCGGCCGGGCCGAAACGGCCGCGGATCGTCGAGGTGCCGAAGTGCAGCACCTCCCACTGGACCCAGCTGTGCTGGGGGTCGAGGACGTAGTCCACCGGCGCCCCCAGGGCCGGGACGGCGGCCGCGGTGGCCAGCAGGCCGGCAAGCAGCTTTCTCATGCGCCCATTGTGATCGGGGGTCCGCAGGCCGCGGCGATGTCGTAAATTGCCGCGTCCAGCCCCGACCCGCCGACGTGCCCGCGCCCCCCACCGCCGCCGACCCGCCCGAGCTGGATCGGCGTCTGCTGGCCGCCCAGGTGCAGCTGCTGCTCGATCGCACGCGGGCCTCGGTCTGGACCAATCTGTCGGCGGCCCTGCTGCTGACCGCGCTGCTCTGGGGCCGGGTGGCGATGCCGGCCCTGCTGGGCTGGCTGGCCCTCAAGGTCGCGGTGATCGCCGCGCGGCACTGGGTGCGCTGGCGCTACCGCCGCCGCGGCGGCTGGAACGACGCGCAGTGGCGCCGCTGGTTCACGGCCGTCGTGATCGTCGACGGCTGCATCTGGGGCCTGGCGGCCGTGCTCTTCCTGCCGCAGGTCGACGGGGTGATCGAGGCCCTGCTGCTGATCACGCTGCTGGCGGTGGTGGCGATCGCCGCCATGGTGCTGCCGGTGCATCCGCCGCTGCACCTGGGCTTTTCGGCCGGCACCCTGCTGCCGGCGGCGCTGACCGAGCTGGTGTCGGGCGGCGTGGTCGGCCTGTACGGGGGCTTCGGCCTGCTGCTGTTCCAGGCCTTCCTGCTGTTCGAGGGCCGCACCTCGGGCCGCTACACCAATGAGCTGCTGCGGCTGCGCCTGCTGCTCGAGCACGAGGCGGCGGCGCATGCGCAGGCCCTGGCACTGGCCGAGCGCCACAGCGCCGTCAAGAGCCAGTTCCTCGCGACGATGAGCCACGAGATGCGCACGCCGCTGCACGGCATCCTGGGCCTGGCCGAGCAGCTGCGCGATGCCGCCGGTGCGCCGGAGCTGCGCGCGCGCAAGCTGTTGCTGATCGAGCGCTCCGGCGAGCACCTGCTGGGCCTGATCAGCGACGTGCTGGACTTCGCCCGCATCGAGGCCGGCCGCCTGCAGCTGGCCGACGAGCCCTTCGACCTGGCGGCGGTCATCGAGGAGGTCGCGCTGCTGGCCGGCGGGCGTGCCGGCGAGAAGGGCCTGTCGATCGAGGTCGACACCGGCGGGCTCGGTGCGTCCGGCGGCTGGATGCGCGGCGATGCGGCGCGCGTGCGCCAGGTGCTGCACAACCTGATCGGCAATGCCGTCAAGTTCACCGACGAGGGCGGCGTGCGCATCCGCGCGCTGCGCGACCCCGAGACAGCGCGCGTGCGCGTCGAGGTCGAGGACAGCGGCCGCGGCATCCCGCCCTCGCAGCTCGAGTTCATCTTCGATGCCTTCCACCAGGCCGACGGCAACTTCGACCGCCGCTTCGGCGGCGCCGGTCTGGGCCTGACGATCGCGCGCGAACTGGCGCGCGCGATGGGCGGCAGCCTGGACGCCCACAGCGCGCCGGGCGTGGGCTCGGTGTTCGCCTTCGAGGTGCCGCTGCCGCCGGACCTGCCCGACACCCAGCCGCCGCCGACCGATCTGCCCGGCCCGCCGCGGCGGCTGCTGGGTCGCGTGCTGGTGGCCGAGGACAACCCGGTCAATGCCCTGGTCGTCGAGGCGATGCTGCGCGAAGCCGGGCTGGAGGTCGAACTGGTCGAGAACGGCGCGCAGGCGGTGCAGCGCTGGGAAGCGTCGTCGCCCGACCTGCTGCTGATGGATTGCCAGATGCCCGAACTCGACGGCTTTGCCGCGACGCGCGAGATCCGCGACCGCGAGCAGCGGCAGGGCCGTGCCCGCGTGCCGATCGTCGCGCTGACGGCCAATGCCCACGAGAGCGACCGCGACCGCTGCTTCGCGGCCGGCATGGACGAGCACCTCGCCAAGCCGTTCCGGGCCCGCGAGCTGAACGAGCTGCTGGCGCGCTACCTGGCGCCGGCCGAGGCGCGCGGCGGCGCGATCTCGCTGCCGCGCCTCGACATCACTGTTTGATGGCCTCGACCTGCACCAGCAGGCGGATGTTGTCGGGGATGCCCGGCAGGCCGTAGCTCATGCCGTACTGGCTGCGCTGGATCGTGGTCTCGAAGTCGCCACCGCAGACCTCGCGCTTGAGCATCGGGCTGTTGTAGCAGTTGAAGTTGCTGGCCTTCAGCACCACCGGATTGCTCTTGCCGAGCATCGTCAGCGTGCCCGCGACCTCGCTGACCTTGTCGCCGGCGAAGCTGAACTTGTCGGCGACGAACTTCGCGGTCGGGAACTCGGCGGCGTTGAAGAAGTCCTTGCTCTTCAGGTGCTCGTTCAGCGGGCCGACGCCGGTGCTGACCGAGGCGATGTCGATCGTGAGCTCGACCTTGCCGGCCTTGCCGGCGCGGTCGAACTGCACCGTGCCTTCCTTCTTGTCGAAGCGGCCGCGCAGCGTCGAGGTGCCGAAGTGCGAGGCCTCGAAGGTGGTGAAGGTGTGGGTCGGGTCGATCGCGTAGGTCGCGCTCTGCGCCTGCGCACCACCGGCGGCGGCGAGCAGGGCGAAGGCGGTGGCGAGCAGGGTCTTGCGGATCATCGTGGGTCCTTGCGGGTTGGGGAGGAAAGGGAAAAAGGGGTCGACGTCAGAGCGGGCCCACGCCGGTCAGCGCGAGCTTGAACTTCACCTGCACCTCGTCGGCGACCATCGAGGTGTCGGTCCATTCGCCTTCGCCGATCCTGAAGGCCAGGCGCTTGATGGCGAAGGCGCCGGTGGCCGTGGTGGCCGTGGCGGCCTGGGTCAGCGCGACGGGCACGACGACGTCCTGGCTGTTGCCCTTGATCGCCAGCTTGCCGGCGACCTCGAACTTGCCGCCACCCAGCGCCTTGATGCTGCTGGACTGGAAGCTGGCCTGCGGGAACTTGGCCGCGTTGAACCACGGCGCCTTCGGCAGCTCGCGGTCGGTCTCGGGATCGCCGATCGTGGCGCTGCCGATGTCGATCGTGAAGCCGACCTTGCCGGCCTCGGGCTTCCTCGGGTCGAAGGCGATCTGGGCGTCGAACTTGGTGAACTTGCCGGAGACCGGCACGCCCATCTGCTTGCTGACGAAGCCGATCTCGCTGCCGGGCATCAGCTTCGCGGCGGGAGCCTGGGCAGCGGCCGGGTCGGCCAGGGCCAGCAGCGCGGCCGAAGCCAGGCTGACGAGCGTGATGGAGAGCGTTCTCATGGGGACCTCGTGGAGTGCTTGAAGGGCCTGGTGGGGTCGGATCGGTCAGGTCAGGCGCGCCCCGGACGCATGCGCAGCAGCAGTCCGTCGCGGTCGATGACGTGGTGCTTGATCGCCGCCGCCACGTGCAGGGCGACCAGGGCCAGCAGGGTGTAGGCCAGGATCGCGTGCACCGGCTTGAAGAGCTTGGCGAACTCCTTGTCCACCGCGACGAAGTCCGGCAGCGGCAGCACGCCGAAGAGCACGACCGGGAAGCCCGTCATCGAGCTGTAGGCCCAGCCGGCCAGCGGCACGGCGAAGAACAGGGCGTACATCAGGTGGTGCGTCGCGTGGTAGGCCTTGAGCTGCCAGCCCGGCATCGCCTGCAGGACCTGGCGCGGCAGCGCCGGCGGCCGGTGCGTCAGGCGCCAGGCCAGGCGCAGCGCCGACAGCGCGAGGATCGTGATCCCCGCCCACTTGTGCCAGTTGTAGAGCTTGAGCCGCTGCGGCGAGAACGGCAGTCCGCTCATGTACCAGCCGAAGGCGGCGCTGCCCAGGATCGCGGCGGCCAGCAGCCAGTGCAGGGCGATCGCGGGGCCGGTGTAGCGCGTCGGGGATGTGGCGGTGGTGTTCATCGATGGAGGCACTGTAGAGAAGGGCCCGTACGAAAGGGTTCAGCGTTTGTGACGCGACGATTCAAAAAAGACATACGGAGGCCGACATGCCTCGGACGCACCCGCCGGTGCGGCGGCGTTCAGCCGGCGACGAACAGGTGGGCGGTGCGCTGGGCCAGCCGGGCGTGGTCGGCCGCGGCCAGCAGCCGGTGGCGCAGCGCGAAGTCCAGCGTCACCAGGGCCGCGTCGACCGTCATCGCGCCGCCGGCGGCCAGGGCCAGCGCCTCGTCGACGGGCAGCAGGCGCAGCGATTCGACCTCGCCGTCCTGGTTGCGCGGCAGCAACCCGGCCGGCAGGGCCAGGTCGAAGACGAAGAGCTGCTCCCACTGCAGGCCGTGGCCGCTGCAGTCGGGCAGCTCGCGCTTCAGCTCGATCACGCGGCCGGGCACGGCGCGCGCCATCGTCGCGGCGTCGAGGCCGGCTTCCTCCCAGCCTTCGCGCACCAGGGTCTGGCGCGGCGTCTGGTCCCAGGGCACGCCGCCGCCGACCAGGTTGTCGAGCAGGCCGGGGTCGGTGGGCTTGGTCCAGGCGCGCTGGGCGACCCACAGGTGGGTGGGCCGTCCGGCGGCATCGACGACATGGCCGTTGGCATGGGCGCCGAAGGTCAGGCTGCCCCAGAAGCGCGCGGCGGCGCGCTCGATGCGGGCCAGCGGCGGTGCGCCGAACGCCGGCACGATGGAGTAGGTCTCGTCGCGCCAGCCGGTCACGAGGCCGATGCGCTGCAGCGCGCGGTGCGTCTGCGCGAAGGCGGCGTCCAGCGCCGCGCCGGCCAGCGCGGTCGTCAGCGCGCCGTCACGCAGCACCAGCCAGGGGGCATGCTCGCGCAGCGCGTCCAGGCAGGCGATGGCCACCGAGCCGACCACCTGGCCATCCAGCTGCAGCGGCAGCCGCGCAGCCGCGTCGTGTCGCCGCGCCGTGGCGATCGACTCGAAGCTCGGCGCCTGCCAGGGCATGCGCTTGCGCCGTGAAGCCGGCTCAGGCCGCCGCGCGCTCGCCGCCGCCGGCGCGCCAGCGCTGCATCAGCGCGGCCCACTTCTCGCGGACCGCCTTCAGGTGGCGGTCCTTGACGTGGCCGTAGCCGCGGATCTCTTCGGGGAGCCGCGCGATCTCGGCGGCCAGCGCCAGGTTCCCGGCGGCCAGCGTGCGCAGCAGCTCCTCGACGCAGGTGCGGTACTCGCCGATCAGTGCGCGTTCGGTGCGTCGTTCCTCGGTGCGGCCGAAGGGGTCGAAGGCGGTGCCGCGCAGGCCCTTGAGCCTGGCGAGCACGCGGAAGGCGCCCAGCATCCAGGGCCCGAACTCGCGCTTCACCAGTTCGCCCCGGTCGTTGCGCTTCGCGATCATCGGCGGCGCCAGGTGGTAGTGCAGCTTGGCCTCGCCCTCGAACTGCTGTGCGATGCGCTCGTGGAAGCTGCGATCGGTGTGCAGGCGCGCGACCTCGTACTCGTCCTTGTAGGCCATCAGCTTGAACAGGTAGCGCGCCACGGCCTCGGTCAGGCGGGTCGAGTTCAGCGGCGCCTCGGCGGCGCGGACCTTGTCGACGAAGGCGCGGTAGTCCTGCGCATAGCCGGCGTCCTGGTAGTCGGTGAGGAAGGCCGTGCGGGTGGCGATCTGCTCGTCGAGCGCGGGCTTCTTCGCGAACTGGATCACCTGCGCGGTCGACGTCAGCGCCGCCACCGAGGCCGGGTCGTGCGCGGCGCGGCGGCCCCACTCGAAGGCCGCCTTGTTGTTGTCGACCTGCACGCCGTTGAGCTCCATCGCGCGCAGCAGCGCCGCCCGGGACAGCGGCACCCAGCCCTTCTGCCAGGCATAGCCCAGCATCAGCGGGTTGGTGTAGATCGCGTCGCCGAGCAGCACGGTCGCCAGCTTGTCGGCGTCGAACTTGCCGACGTTGGCGGCGCTGCCGACCGAGCGCTCGATCACGCTCTCGCAGTTGCCGCCCTGGAACTGCCAGTCGGGGTTCTTCACGAAGGCCGCGGTCGGCGCCCCGTGGGTGTTGAGCGCGACGTGGGTGCGGCCTTCGCGCATCACCGCGAGCGTGTCCTTCTTGGCCGCGACGATGGCGTCGCAGGCGATCACCAGGTCGGCCTCGGCCGTGCCGACCTTGGTGCAGAAGATGGCGTCGGGGCGGTTGGCGATCTGGATGTGGCTCCAGGTCGCGCCGCCCTTCTGCGCCAGGCCGCCGGCGTCCTGGGTGACGATGCCCTTGCCTTCGAGGTGGGCCGCCATGCCCAGCAACTGGCCGATGGTGATGACGCCGGTGCCGCCGACGCCGGCGACCAGGATGCCCCAGGCCTGCTCCGCCACCGGCAGCACCGGCTCGGGCAGCGCCGGCAGGCTGAAGGGGTCGCGCGCCTTGTCCTTCCTGGGCTTGCGCAGCTTCGCGCCGGTCACGGTGACGAAGCTCGGGCAGAAGCCCTTCACGCAGGAGTAGTCCTTGTTGCAGCTGCTCTGGTTGATGCGGCGCTTGCGGCCGAACTCGGTCTCGACCGGCTCGACCGACAGGCAGTTCGACTGCACCGAGCAGTCGCCGCAACCCTCGCAGACCGCCTCGTTGATGATCACCGTCTCTTCGGGCGTGGTCATCGTGCCGCGCTTGCGGCGGCGGCGCTTCTCGGTCGCGCAGGTCTGGTCGTAGATGATCGCGGTCGTGCCCGTGATCTCGCGGAACTCGCGCTGGATGCGGTCCAGCTCGTCGCGGTGGTGCACGGTGACGCCCGGCTCCAGCGCGACGCCGTCGTACTTGCCCGGCTCGTCGGTGACGATGACCAGCTTCTTCACGCCCTCGGCCGTCAGGCTCTTCATGATCTGCAGGACCGAGTGCCCCTCGGGGCGCTCGCCGACCTGCTGGCCACCGGTCATCGCGACCGCGTCGTTGTAGAGGATCTTGTAGGTGATGTTCACGCCCGCGGCGATGCTCTGGCGGATCGCCAGCAGGCCGCTGTGGAAGTAGGTGCCGTCGCCGAGGTTGGCGAACAGGTGCTGGTCGGTCGTGAACGGCGCCTGGCCGACCCAGGGCACGCCTTCACCGCCCATCTGCGTGAAGGTGGTCGTGCTGCGGTCCATCCACACCACCATGTAGTGGCAGCCGATGCCGGCCATCGCGCGCGAGCCCTCGGGCACCTTGGTGCTGGTGTTGTGCGGGCAGCCGCTGCAGAACCACGGTGCCCGCTCGCCGGTGTCGACGGTCATGGCCGTCAGCGCGCGTTCCTTGGCGTCGATCAGCGCGAGGCGCGACTCGACGTGGGCGCGCGTGTCGGCGTCTATGCCACCGGACTCGCCCAGCTTCATCAGCCGCTTGCCGATGGCGCGGGCGATGATGGCCGGCGTCAGGTCGGCCTGGGCGCGCAGCAGCCAGTTGCCGCTGGGATTGGGGCGGCTCCACTCGCCGCCGCTGGTGTCGCCCTCGGGTTCGTCGAACTTGCCCAGCACGTTGGGGCGCACGTCGGGCCGCCAGTTGTAGAGCTCTTCCTTCAGCTGGTACTCGATGACCTGGCGCTTCTCCTCGATGACCAGGATCTCCTGCAGGCCGGTGGCGAACTCGCGCGTGATCGTCGCCTCGAGCGGCCAGACCACGCCGACCTTGTGCAGGCGGATGCCGATGCGCCGGCAGGCCGCTTCGTCGAGGCCCAGGTCGTGGAGCGCCTGGCGCGTGTCGTTGTAGCTCTTGCCGCTGGCGATCAGGCCGAGCCGCGCGTTCGGCGAGTCGATCACCGTGTGGTTCAGCTTGTTGGCGCGCACGTAGGCCAGCGCGGCGTACCACTTGTGGTCCATCAGCCGCGCTTCCTGCTCGAGCGGCGCGTCGGGCCAGCGGATGTGCAGGCCGCCGGGCGGCATCACGAAGTCTTCCGGCAGCACGATCTTCACGCGGTCCGGGTCGACGCTGATGCTGGCCGAGGACT
>CAZUUU010000006.1:0-50355 GCA_964622685.1 uncultured Methylibium sp. | reverse complement strand
GCCCGGCATCACCGGCTGGGCCCAGGTGAACGGCCTGCGCGGCGAAACCGATACGATCGACAAGATGCGGGCCCGCGTCGAGTACGACTTGGAGTACCTTCGCAACTGGTCGCTCGGCCTGGACCTGCAGATCATCGTGCGCACCGTCCGGCTGGTGTTCTTCGACCGCCACGCCTACTGAGTCGGGTCCCCCACCCAGGAGACAGGAGAAATCTCATGCACCACAAGACCGGATGGATCGCCCTCGCCGTGGGCCTGAGCGCCAGCTCGGCGACGCTGGCCCAGAGCAGCCCCTACTACCTCGGGGCGACGCAGACCTTCGGGACGAACTCCAACGTCCGCAACGTCGCCGACGGCCAGCCGGCCGAACGCGACAACTTCTCGACGACCGCGCTGACGGCCGGCATCAGCCAGCCCTTCGGCCGCCAGCGCTTCTTCCTGGATGCCGGCGCGCGCCACACGCGCTTCAACGATGCCAGCGACCTCAACAACACCGGCTACGACGCGCGCGTGGGCCTCGACTGGGCCACGATCGAGCGCCTGTCGGGCAGCCTGGCCTTCGGCAGCACGCAGAACCTCGCGCGGCTGAACCCCGGCAACGCGCCGCAGGCCACCTCGCGCAACCTCGAACGCACCAACAGCGTCGACGCGCGCTTCGCGCTCGGCGGCGAGGGCCGGCTCGGCCTCGAGGCCAACGTCGGCCACCGTCGCGTCGACTACTCGGCGCCCGAGTTCACGCCGCGCGAGTACGAACAGAACACCGCCGGCGCCGGCATCCGCTACCGCCCGGGCGCGGTGCTGATCCTGCGCACCGGCCTGCAGGGACAGGACACCAAGTACCCGCGCTACTTCGAGGTCGCGCCCGACCAGTTCGAGGCCGATCGCGCCAAGCGCCGCGATCTCTACGTGGGGGCCGAGTGGGCGCCCTCGCCCATCAGCGCGCTGGTCACGCGCATCAGCTACTCGCGGGTCGAGTACGACCGCGAGACCGCCAGCGACTTCTCCGGCCTGACCGGCACGCTGAGCTGGCTGTGGCGCCCGACCGGCAAGCTGCAGTTCACGACGACCGCCGCGCGCGAGACCGGCCAGGAAGGCGGCTTCGCCGTCGCGCGCAGCAGCGCCGTGGCGCCGACGCCCACCGATCCCTCGGCCCCGGTCACGCCGACCACCCCGAGCCCGGGCACGACGACGTCGACGGCCAGCACCTCGGACTACAGCCGCGTGACCAATTCGCTCGGCCTGCGCGCCGTCTACGAGCTGACGGCCAAGATCCGCATGGACGCCGGCGTCGGCGTCGCCCGCCGCGACCTGACCGACCAGTCCGGCAACAGCGGCACGGACCGCACCACCAGCTACTCGATCGGCGCGCTGTGGACGCCGACGCGCGTGCTGGGCTTCGGCTGCGCGGCCACCCGCGAAGTGCGGGCCAGCTCGACGGTCCTGTCCTCGGACACCCATGGCAACACCTTCTCGTGCTTCGGGCAGCTCAGCCTCCGGTGAGGCGGCCGAGGACGCTCGATCCGGCGCGACGCCCGCCGGACGACGCACGGCCCTGGTCCTGGGCGGCGCGATGCTGAGCGCCGCGGTGCTCGGCAGCGTCGCGCGGCCGAAGGCGTCGGCGGCCGGCGCGGCCGCGCCGCGCCTGCAACTCCAGGACATCGTCCCGCTGCGCTTCGGCGCCTGGGCCGAGCTGCCGGCGCAGCGCGCCCAGGTCGTCAATCCTCAGACCCAGCAACTGCTGGACAAGCTGTACTCGCAGGTGCTGTCGCGAACCTACGGACATGCCGACGGCTACCGCGTCATGCTGTCGCTGGCCTACGGCGACGACCAGCGCGGCAGTCTGCAGGCCCACCGCCCCGAGGCCTGCTATCCCGCCCAGGGCTTCACGCTGCACAGCAACGCCGAGGCCTCGATCGCGACGCCCTACGGCCGCATCCCCGGGCGCCGCCTCAGCACCAGCCTGCGGCAGCGCCGCGAGCCCGTCACGTACTGGTTCACGGCCGGCGACACCGTGATCCGCAGCCGACTGCAGCTGCGCCTGCTGGAAGCCCGGCTGTGGCTGACCGGACAGGTGCCGGACGGCCTGCTGTTCCGCGTGTCGTCGATCGACGACCAGCCGGCGCAAGCCTTCGAGCGGCACGATGCCTTCGTGGCAGACCTGCTGCAGGCCGTGCCGGTGCGCGACCGCACCCGGCTGAGCGGCCTGGGCGAACCGTCTGTCGCCCCCGCCTGAATCGCCCCGCGCCCCGCCCGATCCTTCCAAGTTCAGCACAGAGGACACCATGAGCAAGCAGAAGAAGACCCCGGCGATCGCCGACAAGAAGACGCCGGGTCTGGCCGCGTCGAACATGACCGGCACCGGCCCCGGCGGCCTCGGCGTGCGTGCCTTCGCCGAGTGGTACCGCGACCGCGAGCTCGAGCAGTGGGCGAGGTTCGACTTCGGCGCACTCGAGAAGATCGCCAAGGCGATCGAGGCCGCCGAGAAGAAGGGCAAGCAGATCTTCGTGATGGGCAACGGCGGCTCGGCAGCGACGGCCTCGCACATCGCGACGGACTGGTCCAAGACCGCCGAGCGCATCGGCAAGCCGCTGATCCGCTGCATGTCCCTCAACGACAACACGGCCTTCATGACCGCGATCGGCAACGACCTCGGCTATGCGGAGCTGTTCTCGCGCCAGCTGCAGAACCTGCTGAACCGCGGCGACCTGGTGGTCATCATCTCGGGGTCGGGCAACTCGCCCAACGTCATCAAGGCCGCGGAGTACGCCAGGAAGACCGGCGCCAAGACGATCGCGATGACCGGCTTCACCGGCGGCAAGCTGCGCCAGATGGCCGACATCTGCCTGCACGTCGACAGCGACCAGTACGGCGTGATCGAGGACATGCACATGGCCGCCGGATCGATCCTGGCGTTCTACCTGAAGCAGCGCAAGTGACGCCGCGCGCGGGGACACGGCGGCGATGATCCACTACGTCACGCAGAACGGCATCGGCAATGCCTGGGTCGCCAACGAGCTGAGCCGCGTCGAGGCTGGGGGCGTGCCCTACGTCCTGCACTCGATGCGCCGGCCCGACAAGCTGCTGCACGGCTCGGCCTGGGCCCTGCGGCTGAACGAGGCGACGCGGGTGATCTACCCGTTGCCGACGCTCGGCCTGCTGCTGTCGCTGCTGCTGGCGCCCCTGCTGTTCGGCGGCCGGTTCTTCGCGGCGCTGTCGAATGCGCTGTTCGGTCGCCGCGAACACCTCCGTGCCCGGATCGCCGGCATCGCCCACCTGGCGGTGGCCTGCCACTGGGCGCGGCAGCTGCGGCGCGGCGCCGAGCCGGTCACGCACATCCATTCGCAGTGGATCAACTCCTGCGGGACGATCGCGATGTACGGCGCCTGGCTGCTGGATGTGCCCTACAGCTTCACCGGGCACGCGACCGACCTGTACCGCGATCGCTGCGCGCTGCTCGACAAGATCGCCCGGGCCGACTTCATCGTCTGCATCTCCGAGTTCCATCGCCAGTTCTACCTGGAGCAAGGCGCTCGTCCCGAGCAGTTGTTCATCGCCTACTGCGGCATCGACCCCGCCGTCTTCTACCCGCCGCCGGCCGACGCGCCGGTCGCCGAGCGGCCCTACCGCATCGTCGCCTCCGGCCGCCTGGTCGAGAAGAAGGGCTTCGCGGACCTGATCGACGCCTGCCGGATCCTGGCCGACCGCGGCGAGCGCTTCGACTGCGTGATCGGCGGCAGCGGGCCGCTCGAATCCGAGCTGCGCGCGCACATCGCACGCCAGGGCCTCGGGGATCGCATCACCGTCACCGGGCAGGCACTGCTGCAGGAGAAGATCATCGATTTCATGCACGGGGGCGACGTCTACGTGCTCCCTTGCGTGTGGGCCGCGGACGGCGACGTCGACGGCCTGCCGCAGATGCTGATGGAGGCGATGGCCAGCGGGTTGCCGGCGATCTCGACGCGGCTGGTCGGCATCCCGGACCTGATCCGCGATGGCGAGACCGGCCTGCTGGTGCCGCCCAAGGACGCGGCGGCGCTGGCCGATGCGGTCGCCCGGCTGATGCACGACCGGGCGCTCGGCCGACGCCTGGCCGAGGACGGCCGGCGCTGGGTCCACGAGCGCTTCGACCTGCGCGACTGCCTGGAGCCACTGATCGAGCGCTACCGGCAACGCCTCGGTCTCGGCCAGCGGACCGTGACCGCCGCCGCCGCGCCGGCACATCCCCAACAGCAGATGAGCGGGGTCTGATTCCATGATCATTTCGCAGACCCCCTACCGGGTCAGCTTCGCCGGCGGCGGCACCGACCTGCCCGCCTTCTACCGCCAGGAGTACGGGGCGGTGCTGTCGATGGCGATCGACAAGCACATGTACGTCACGGTGAGCCCACGCTTCGAGCCGTCGACCCGCGTGTCCTACACCCGGGTCGAGATCGTCGACGGTGTCGGCCAGCTGCAGCACGAGCTGGTGCGCGAGGCGCTGAAGATGACGGGCCTGGGCCGCCATCTGGAGATCACCACCGTCGGCGACGTGCCGGCCGGCACCGGCATGGGTTCGTCGAGTTCGCTCACCGTCGGCGTGCTGCAGGCGCTGTACGCCTACAAGGGCCAGATCGTCAGCGCCAAGAACCTGGCCGAGCAGGCCTGCCGCATCGAGATCGACGTGCTGGGCAAGCCGATCGGCAAGCAGGACCAGTACGCGGCGGCCTTCGGCGGACTGAACTACATCCGCTTCAACCCCGACGACAGCGTCGACGTCGAGCCGGTGCCGGCGCGTCCCGAGACCATGCACGAGCTGTCCGAACGCATGATGCTGCTCTACACCGAGCAGCAGCGCGACGCCGACGGCATCCTCAAGCGCCAGAGCGAAGGCACCAAGGACCGCATGTCGGTGCTGCGGGCCATGCGCGACCTGGCCCACGAGATGCGCCTGGCGCTCGGCGGCGGCAACGGCCTGGACGAGTTCGCGCGACTGCTGCACGAGGGCTGGGAACTCAAGCGCTCGCTCGGCTTCGGCATCAGCATGGAGAAGGTCGACGCCTGGTACGACCAGGCCCGCAAGCTCGGCGCCCAGGGCGGCAAGCTGCTCGGCGCGGGCGGCGGCGGCTTCCTGCTGCTGCTGGCGCCGAAGGAGCGGCACAGCCTGATCCGCGACGCGCTCGGCCATCCGCGCGAGCTCACGCTCGGCATCGACCGCCGCGGCGGCCGCATCATCTTCATCAGCGACCACCAGCGGTTGCTGCACAACCAATGAGCATTCGCGTCCTGATCACCGGCGGAGCCGGCTTCATCGGATCCCACACCGCCGACGCGCTGCTGCGCGAGGGCCACCAGGTGCGCGTGCTCGACTCGCTCGAAGAACCGGTCCACCCCGGCCACCGCGTGCCCGACTACCTGGACCCGCGCATCGAGTTCGTGCGCGGCGACGTGCGCGACGCCAAGGTCCTGCTCGACGCGCTGCGCGGCTGCGACGTGGTCTACCACCTGGCGGCCTTCCAGGACTACCTGCCGACCTTCAGCCGCTTCTTCGACGTCAACGTCACCAGCACCGCGCTGATCTACGAACTGATCGTGCGCGAGCAGCTGCCGGTGAAGAAGGTCATCGTCGCCTCCAGCCAGGCGGCGCTCGGCGAGGGCCTGTACCACGATGCCGACGGCAAGCCGGTGCTGCCCGACATCCGCCCGACCGAGCAACTCGAACGCGGCGTCTGGGATGTGCAGGCGCCGGCCGGCTCGCGCGGGCCGCTGGCCTGGCGGCCGACCGACGAGACGGTGGCCAATCCGCAGAACCAGTACGGCCTGTCCAAGATCGCCGAGGAGCGCGTAGCCCTGTCGCTGGGCAAGCGCTACGGCATCCCAACGGTGGCGATGCGCTACTCCATTGTCCAGGGCCCGCGTCAAAGCTTCTACAACGCCTACAGCGGCGCCTGCCGCGTGTTCTGCCTGAGCTTCCATCTCGGCCGCGAGCCGATGATCTACGAGGACGGCCAGCAGGTCCGCGACTTCGTCAACATCCAGGACGTGGTCGACGCCAACCTGCTGGTGCTGCGCGATCCGCGCGCCGACTTCGAGATGTTCAACGTCGGCGGCGACCAGGCGCACACGGTGGCCTCGTTCGCGACCGTCGTGGCCGAGGTGTTCGGCGCCACGGGCTACGTCGCGGCGCCCTGCGGCAAGTTCCGCTTCGGCGACACGCGCCACATCTGCTCGGACGTGAGCAAGCTCAAGGCCCTGGGCTGGAAGCCGACGCGCACGGTGCACGACAGCGTCGAGGCCTACCGCGGCTGGCTGGCGACGGCCGAGAACGCGGCGCAGATCCTGGACTACTGCAACCAGCAGATGGCCGCGTTGAACGTCGTGCGCGACGTCAAGAAGGCCTGAACGCCCGGTGAACGTTCGCGCGAATCCGCCGCGGACCAAGGCCCTGCTGCTGGCCGGCGGGCTGGGCAGTCGCCTGCGTCCGCTGACCGACACGGTCCCCAAGTGCCTGGTCGAGATCGGCGGCCGTCCGCTGCTCGACCACTGGTTCACCGCACTGCGTGGTGCCGGCGTGCGCGACGTCGTCGTCAACACGCATTACCTGCCCGATCCGGTGCGTGCCTTCCTGGCGGCCAAGAACGGCGAGGGCTTTCGCGCCGCCGAAGCCTACGAGCCCGTGCTGCTGGGGTCGGCCGGCACCATCGCCGCCCACGCCGGCTTCGCGGACGACGCCGACGACGTGCTGATCGTCTACGCCGACAACCTGTCGGACCTGGATCTCGCCGGCTTCCTGCGCACGCACCGCAGCCACGACGATCCGTTCACGATGCTGCTGTTCCACGCGCCCAACCCGCGCGCCTGCGGCATCGCCGACATGGACGCCGCGGGCCGCATCGTCGCCTTCGAGGAAAAGCCCGCCGAGCCGCGCTCGGACCTGGCCAATGCCGGCGTCTATGCGGTCACGGCCGCGGCCTGGCGCGAGATCGCGGCCCTGCGCGCCTTCGACATCGGCTACGACGTGCTGCCGCGCTTCGTCGGGCGCATGCGCGGCCACGTGCACGCCGGCTACCACCGCGACATCGGCGACCTGGCCGCGCTCGAGGCCGCGCGGCGCGCCTACGCCGCCGGGCTGCCCACGACCCTTCCCTCTTCCACAGGAATCACCCCATGAGGATCTTCGTCACCGGCGGCGCCGGCTATGTCGGCAGCGCCTGCCTGCGCCTCCTGCTCGCCCAGGGCCACGACGCGATCGCCTTCGACAACCTCTCCGAAGGCCACCGCCTCGCGGTGCCCGAGGGGCGCCTGATCGAAGGCGACATCCGCGACACCGCCGCGCTGGCCGCCGCGATGAAGGCGCACGGCGCCGAGGCCGTGATGCACTTCGCCGCCGCCACCTACGTCGGCGAATCGGTCACCAACCCCGATCACCACTACGGCAACAACATCGGCGGCACGCTGAGCCTGCTGCGCGCGATGCGCGAGGCCGCCGTGCAGCGCATGCTGTTCTCGAGCACCTGTGCCACCTACGGCGACAACCCCGAGCCGCCGATGAACGAAGAGGCCGCGCAGATTCCCTGCAGCCCGTACGCGCGCACCAAGCTCGCGGTCGAGTGGATGATCCGCGACTTCGCGCATGCCTACGGCCTGGGCTACACCATCCTGCGCTACTTCAACGCCTCGGGTGCCGACGGCGACGGCGAGTTCGGCGAGAACCACGAGCCCGAGACCCACCTGATCCCGCTGTTGCTGCAGGTGGCGCTCGGCCAGCGCGACCAGCTGATGCTCTACGGCGACGACTACCCGACGCCCGACGGGACCTGCATCCGCGACTACGTGCACACCGACGACCTGGCCTCGGCGCACCTGCTGGCGATCACCGCGACCACGCCGACGACCGCCGAGGTCTACAACATCGGCACCGGCAACGGCCAGTCGGTGCGGCAGGTGCACCAGGCCTGCGAGGACGTGACCGGCCGCCAGATCCCGCTGCAGGTCGTGGCCCGCCGCCCCGGCGACGCGCCGGCCCTGGTGGCCGACCCGACCAAGCTGAAGACCCGCCTGGGCTGGACCCCGCGCTACGAGGACATCCGCGCCACCGTGCAGACCGCCTGGGCCTGGCACCAGCGCTACCCGAAGGGCTACGCCGACAAGGCCGCGCGCAAGTAGGCCTCGGCATCCGCCAGCCGGCGGATGCGCGTGGCAGCGGCGTGCACCGGTCGCTCGTCCTCGGCCGGCCTGAACTGCAGCAGCCGGCCGATGCCGGCCGCGACGCCGGCCTGGATGTCGGTGTCCATGTCGCCCACCAGCGTCGAGGCCGCGAGGTCGACGTCGAACTCGCGTGCCGCCTGCTGGATCATCCCCGGCCCCGGCTTGCGCATCGGCGAGTCGACCTTGTAGGCGCCGACGCCATGCTCGGGGTGGAGGGGACAGAAGTAGACCCTGTCGATCGGCGCGCCCTCGGCCTCGAAGCGCTGCAGCATCCACGCCGTGAGGGCGTGGAAGTCGTCCTCGGTGTAGTAGCCGCGGCCGATGCCGGCCTGGTTGGTGACGACGAAGACCCGGTGGCCGCGCGCGCGTGCCGAGCGGCACAGCTCGAAGATGCCGTCGATGAACTGGAAGTCCTCGCGGCGATGCACGTAGGCGTGATCGACGTTGATCACGCCGTCGCGGTCGAGGAAGAGCGCCGGGCGGGCGATCAAGCCGGCCGTCCGCTGCGCAGGCATTCCTCGGTCGCGCGGCGCTTGCCCACCATCAGCGAACGCATCTGGTAGCGCCGCAGGAAGCGGCGGAACTCCGGGTCGTCGTAGCGCGGCTTGGCGCGCGCCGCGCCCCACAGCCAGCCCCACAGCACTGCGAGCTGGCCCAGCACGTAGGGCTTCTGGTTGAAGCGCGAGACGGCACTGGCCGCCAGGTAGAAGAAGCCGGTGCCCATGTAGTACTGGCCGAAGCCCTGGCGCACGCGGCCGGTGTAGATGCCCTTGTGGCTGGCACCCATCGGCCGCAGGTGGATGAAGCGCAACTCGGGCTCGTCCCAGCTGACGGCGATCCAGCCCTTCATGCGGCACTTGTGGCCGTCGATGCCGTCCCAGCCGACCTCGCGCACGAAGCCGCCGATGCCCTGGAAGCAGCTGACCCGGTAGAACTTCGTCATGCCCAGCGAGTTCTCGTCGCCGTGCCGCTCGTTGACGAGCTGGCCTTCCTGCTCGACATAGGCCTTACCGCTGCAGGTCGCGATCTGGGGATCGGCCGTCATCCGCGCCATCAGGATCTCGAAGTAGCGCGCCGGCAGGCGCAGATCGAGGTCGAGCTTGCACAGGAAGTCGTAGTCGGTCGGTTCGACCGCGTCGTAGCCGGAGTAGAACGCATCGACGACGCCGGGGCCGACCGCGCGGTGTCCGCGGTCGCTGCGCGTGACGATCTGGATCCAGTCGTGCCGGCGGGCGTAGTCGGCGAGGATGGCCGGAGTCTCGTCGGTCGAGCCGTCGTCGACGATCACCCAGCGCGCCGGGCGGATCGATTGCGCGATCACCGTGTCGAGCGTCTCGCGCATGAAGCTCGCCTCGTTGCGGCAAGGCGAGATCAGTAGGTAGCGTTGACCAGGAGCCACGGCAGCGTCGATTCGGAATGGATGCGCGGGTGTCACGGCGACACCCCTGCGGTCCGGAATCCTACCCAAGACGCCGGCGCGACCGGGCTCGCTAGAGGCGCGCCCCCCCCACCCGCGGGACGACGGAAGCGGCCGGATTTAACGGCAGCTTCGAACTGCTGGGAGCGCCGAACCAGTGGCGCTTGCGCAGGCGGTCCAGCTCGGGCTCCAGGGCCGAGTCGTGCCCGCCTTCGCGCTGCAGGATCAGGGGGTACCAGGGCAAGGCCTCCGACTCGTGCTTGAGCCGCTCGACCAGTTCCTCGGTCTTGCAGATGAAGCGCGCCGGCACCCCGCCGACGACCGAATTGGAGGGCACGTCGTTGGCAACGACGGCGCCGGCCGCGACGACGACGTTGTCGCCGATCGTCACGCCACGCAGCACCGTCGCACGGTTGCCGATGAAGACGTTGTTGCCGATGTCGATCTTGCCGACGGCGTCGAGCTTGACGTTGTAGGCGTTCATCAGCATGTTGATGACGCCGTCATGCGCCAGCAGCGTGCAGCTCGCGAGACGCACGTTGTTGCCCATGCGGACCCAGGGCGCGTCGCCGATCACCGAATCGGGATTGATCGAGCAGTTCTCGCCCATGCTGTAGAACAGGCCATGGTGCTTGATCAGCTTGGCGAACTCGGGGCCGGAAGGGTGGCACAGCCAGACATACAGCCTCTGGAACTTGAGGCTCTTGTAGGCTGCCCAACGAATCAATCTTCTCAGCATGCTGGCCACCGCGTCACGGCGGAGGAGGTATCAAGGTCGCGCGGCATCCGGAGACTTCCGTCGATCGCCACCCGAAGGACGGGCGCGCTGTCGATGCACGCAATGCCGCAAACGAAGTACATCACACCGATGTGCACCGCGGCCGCTAGTGTCGAGGCAGCGCTGCAAACTCTGTAAGGAAGTCGGCATTATTTGTGATCCATATCGGGTCGAAGTGGCTGTCATCGACATAGATGGGACGATTCAGTTCCTTGTCAAGAATTCGACAGCTTGAGTCCTTGCAAAGCCGCTCTCGCAAGCTCGCGCGGTGGAAGCCCGGGGTCGTTTGCAATCGCTGCAGCAACGGTTCCATCCACTGCGTCTGGTCGAGCAGCGATTGCAGCGGGATGGTGAGGCGCACTTCGCCGTGCCAGAAGCGCTCTCGCGCGGCGTGCTCGGGGATGCGCAGGCGGGCCTCGGGGGCGCTGTCGAGCATGACCACGGTCTTGCCGGCGGCAATCGCCTGCTCGACCGCCGCCTGCAGTTCGGCCATCACCTGCTGCTGCTTCGCAGTGCCGGTCGGGAAGCGGCAGGCCTGCGCGCCGACCCGGTGGCAGTAGGGCGGCCCGGCCAGGCCGACCGTGGCCCACCGCGCCGAGACGATGACGGTGTCGTAGGTCGCCGAGCGCGCCATCGCCCACGCCTTCGCCGCGTAGTCGCGGCAGTGATAGCCGGGCTGCAGGCGCTCGAAGTTCGGGACCGGCGGGCACTCCGACGCGGCGAAGAAGTCCACCGACACCTCGCTGCGCGCGACGAACCAGGCATACAGGTGCTCGGCATGCGAGTCGCCGATGACCAGGATGCGGCGCCGCGGATCCTTCTCGATCCTGCAGATCGTCATGGCATCGGCGGGCTTGCGGAAGTTGCTGCAGCTGTCGGGAAAGTAGAGCGGCGGCACCGACGCGCGATAGGTCCGGTACGCGGCGTCGCCTTCGCGGTCCCGCGAGGCGAGGCCCTCGGTGGCCACGATGCCGAAGGCCGCCGCGACGGCCAGCGGCAAGGCCAGCGGCAAGGCCAGCAGCAAGGCCCGGCGACCGAGGTCGCGCGGGGCAGCGCCGCGTGCTATCGCCGGCCGCTCGACCCATCGGTAGGAGCACCAGCCGGCGATCAAGGACGCGAGCAGGGCCAGCACGGTCGCCGTCCGCGGGTGGTCCATCGCGAAGGTGGTCAGCCGCAGACCGACGAAGATCGGCCAGTGCCAGAGGTAGAGCGAGTACGAGCACAGCCCGAGCTGCTGCAGCCAGGCCTGGCGCAGCAGCGGGTTCTGGCGATGGTCGGCCCACAACAGCAACGCCACCCCGCCGACGAGCGGCAGCAGGTACGGCCCCAGGCCGACCGGGCGAAGGCGGAAGTAGGCGATGCCCAGAGCCGCCGCCACCACGATCGCCAGGCCGGCATGGCTGGCGACCACCCGCCATCGGCCGGCTGGTGCGGGATGCGCCGGGCCGGCCAGGCAGGCCAGGCCGCCGGCGAGCATTTCCCAGGCACGCCCCGGCAGCAGGAAGAAGCTGGCGTCCGGGTCGCCGTCGATCAGGGACGCCTGCCAGCCCAGCGAGCCGGCGGCCGCCACGGCGACGACCGACAGCAGGACCCGGCGCAGTGCATCGACGGTCAGGCCGGGCCGCCAGGCTCTCGCGAGTCTCGCGACGGCGGCCAGCAGCAGCGGGTAGAGCAGGTAGAACTGCCACTCCACCGACAGGGACCAGGTGTGCAGCAGCCAGCGCGTGCCGGAGCTCTGGATGTTGTAGCCGGCGTTGGCGCGGAAGTACTCGTTGGACGCGAACAGCGCCGCCCACCGGGCCTGGTCACCGACGATGCGCAGGTCGAAGGGCGGCAGCAGCACGGCACCCAGCGCGAACAGGATCAGCAGCATCGCCGCCAGCGCCGGCCAGATGCGCCGCGCCCGGGCCAGCACGAAGCGCGCATAGCCGAAGTCGCCCTGCACCACCCCCTGCCACACGATGCGGGTCATCAGGTAGCCCGAGATGACGAAGAACACATCGACGCCGATGAAGCCACCGCCGGCGCCGCGCAGCTGCAGGTGGTAGGCCACCACCAGCGCGACGCTCAGGCCCCGCAGCCCGTTGATGTCGCTGCGAAAGCCCGTGTCCTGCATCGCGGCGGCGTCAGCGACTCGCGCTGCGTACGGTGCCGGCGTCGGTGGCCGGCGCGGTGTTCCGGCGACCGCGCAGCTCGGCAGGCAGCAGCAGGCCATCCAGCACGGCGACCAGTCGTTCCCTGGCATCGCGGCGCGTGAAGGTGTGGTCGGCCGCCGCGACGGCGTCGATGGACAAGGCGCCCTGGGCCAGCAGCTCGGCCGTCGCCCGCCCGCCCTGCTGCCGGAGCAGGCGCAGTCCCGGCGCGCCCTCGGCGAACACGAAGTGCAGGCCGACTCGGCGCTGCGCCACGGACCGCAGTTCCCTCGCGAGGTCGTTCTTCAGCGGCCAGCGCAGCCAGCGTGCCCCCTCGATCAGCCAGGGTGCCGCGGCGTTCGCGACGCGGCGCAGCGCGACTTCGGCGATCAGTCGCAGGTGCAGGTCCCCGCGCACCAGCCGCAGCCAGGGCTCCGCCGTCAGCAGCTTCCTGCGGTACTTGGCCGTCAGCTCGAGGACCTCGTACTCCTTCACGTCGCTGGGCGTGGCGCCGTCCTGCCAGAAGTAGGTCAGCGGATTGATCACGACGCTCGATGCGACGTCGAGCCCGGCGACGGCGGCCTTCAGGGCGTGATAGCCGCCGGAGCATAGGCCGAGCAGATGGCAGTCACCGGCGCCGACCACGGCCTGCAGGTGGGCCAGCGCCGCGGCGATGTCGGCCTTGGCGCTGGCGGAGTAGACGACGTTCTCGTCCTGGCCGGGGCGTGCCGAGCTGTCGCCGATGCCGGACAGGTCGATGCGCAGCACCGTCATGCCCTGCGCCGCCCAGCGGCGCGCCAGCCGCACCCAGAGCCGGTTCGGGCCGATCAGGTGGACCGCGCCGGAGTTGAGCATCAGCACCGCCGGCGCCCCAGGGCGTGCCGGCGCGGCCGGCATCGCCAGGATGCCGACCAGCGTCGACGAGCCGGTGTCGATGCGCACGCTCGTCTCGCGGACCGGCGTCGGCCCGGCCTCGAGGGTCGCGCTGGCCATGGCCGGCTCGCCGACGGGGTCGCTCGCCACCAGCTGCAGCGTGCCGCGGGCCTGCCAGTCCTGCAGCCGCTCGACGACCCCGCGCACGATCGCCTGCGGCACCACCGTGCGCTGCGGGTCGTCCATCATCCCCGCGTAGCCGCTCCAGCGCACCGTGGCGACCTCGGCGCCGCTGCGCTCGAGGGCGGGGACCCAGTCCGACGTCGAGCTCATGTCGTCGCGTTCGACGATCAGCACCCGGGGGGCGGGAGATCGGGACAGCTGGCGCAGATCGACGTTGCCGATCGCCTCGCTGGTCTCGCGCGTCAGCAGGAAGCCGGCCGATTCGGTGCTGCCGTCGCCGGCCGCCGGCGGGGCGGATGCGGCACCGGTCTGAGCCAGCATCGTCAGCTCGCGCAGGTAGGCACGGCCGCGCACGACCGGGGCGATGGCGATCAGGCCTGCGACATCGTCCCGCTGCAAGGCCGCCAGCGCCGCGAGCATCGCGCCCAGCCGCACCCCCAGCAGGCAGACCTGGGGCACGCCACTGGCGCGACGCAGGCCGTCGATGGCCTCGTGGATCGATCGCGTCCAGCGCCCCAGCATGTCGTCGGCGAACTCGTCACCGGCCGAGTTGCCGCAGCCCTGGTAGTCGAAGCGCAGCGCGGGAATGCCGACGTCGGCCGCAGCCTGCGCGACATGCCGCAGGCTGCGATGCGCGCAGACTTCCTCGAAGCCGAAGGGGTTGCAGATCACCAGGCCGACGCCGGCCAGGCTGCCGGGGACCGGACGGTGCAGCCAGCCGAACAGCCGCGGGGCCTCGGCGCCGAAGTAGATCGGCTGCGGCTCCGGCGCCATCAGGCGGCCCCTCGCAGGTTCAGGGTCCGGTCCGCGTTGAGCGCCGAGACACGGCCGCGCAGCGCGCCGCCGGCCTCCACGCCGACGCGGCGGGCGTTCAGCCGGCGCCGGCCACCGGGGGGCAGATGGAAATGGTTGTCGTCGAACGTGTGGCCGTCGAGCTGGACATGCACCGCCTGGGCGAAACGCTGCGTCGTCACCTCGACCTCGACCGCATCGTCGAGGCCGACGTGCAGCGACGCCGACAGGCCGAGGTCGGCCGGCGCGAAGATCGCCATACCCTCCGGGAAGTGGAAGGCCTCGCCGAGCTGCTGCCCGGCCGCGTCGCACAGGCGGACATGCACCAGCCGCGCCGGCGCCGGACCGAAGCGATAGGCCCAGGACAGGTCGATGAAGCCGTCGAAGGCCGCCGCGAGCGGCCACGACGCCGCACTGCGGGCACTCAGCTGCACGGCCTGCACCGCCTGCCCGAGCGGTGCATCGGACGGGCCGTAGAGCGCGATCTGCAGCTCGCCGGACAGCGGCTGCGGCCTTTCGTTGACCACGTGGGCCGCCAGGCCGTTGCCGCCTTCGTCGGTCAGCGACACCGCGCACGGTTGCAGCGCGCGCTTCAGGTGGTGGTAGGCGGCCTTGGGCACCCCGGCGTCGTCGACCAGCCCCCATCCGGCACCGGCCCACAGGTCGCGCAGGAACCACACCAGCGCGCCGCCGCAGCGCGATCCGGGGCGGCGCCACTCGGCGAAGGCGCGCGCCATCGCCTCGCCGGTGACGGCCCGGCTCAGGGCGAGGTAGCGCTCGTGGTCGGCATAGCGGCAGCGCAGCGGGTCGACGCCGAACAGCGCCGACAGGTAGTGATCGCGCACGTCCTCGAAGTCCCAACCCGCTCCGAGGTCGCGCGGCGCACGCGCCGTCCAGGCCGGATGGTGGACGCGCAGGCCGTGACCACCCGGCATGCGCGCGATCGTGCTGTCCTCCGGCACGTTGGAGAAGCCCAGGCACTCCGTCGTGAACTTGACGTCGGCGCGGCGCGCATCGTCGAGCGGCCGCAGGTAGGCGCCCACGCCGTAGTACGAGCTGGTGCCGACGTCGCTCTGGTGCGGGAAAGCCCCGCCATGCGCGCTGGAGGGCCAGTAGGGCAGCCCGGGCAGGTGCTCACCGACGAGCGCCGGCAGCACCTCGTGAAAGAGCGCCGGCTGCCACGCGTCGCGCGGCGCGCCCCACATCGCCGCCTGCTGCTCGACCTCGCTGTTACCGCAGATCACCGCCAGCGAGGCGCGCCCCTGCCATCCCGCGAGTTGCTGCTCGACCTCCGTGCGCACCGACGCCATGAAGGCCTCGTCGTCGCCGGGATAGTCCATGTTCGCGAACATCAGGTCCTGCCAGACCATGACGCCGGCTTCGTCGCAGGCGTCGAAGAAGGCCGCGTCCTCGTACACCGTCGCGCCGCTGACGCGCAGCATGTTCATGCCGGCGTCGCGCGCCTGCAGGACGGCCGCGCTGTAGGCCGACGGCGATGCGCGCAATGCCACCACGTCCAGCGGCATCCAGCAGGCGCCGCGGCAGAAGACCGGCACGTCGTTGACGCGCAGCCCGAAGCCATCGTCGGATGTGTCCAGCGCCAGGCTGCGGAATCCGACCGGCGCCAGCGCCAGCACCTGAGCCTCTGCGTTGCCGGCCGACCCGACGAGCAGTCGCGCCGCGTAGAGCGCCGGCGCGCCGTGCGTGTGCGGCCACCAGCGCTCGACCGCCGGGATCGACAACCGACCCTCGAAGGCGCCACCCGCCGTGGCCGGTGGCTCGAGGTCAGCGCGGTGGACCTGACCGCCGCGTTCGAGCTCCAGCACGACGCGATCGATACCGGACGAGCCTGCCGCCCAGGGACTGCAGCGAACGTCCACGAGGCCCTGCCCCGCCGCGTCGATGCGGGCCTGCAAGCGCGGCGCCTGGAGGCTGGCAGGACCGCGGCGCGCTATCCAGACGTCGCGCCAGGGACCGACCGCCGCGGCCGGCGGCGACCAGCCCGGCGTGCGGCCGAGCAGGCTGGTGCGCAGCCATCGCAGCTGTTGGTGCTCGACCATCGGTGCGCGCCAGCGCGGACGCGGCCGGCGTTCAGCCAACAGACCGTCGAGCGCCAGGAAGCGCAGGTGCAGGACATGCCGGCCGGACGTCAGGGCATGCTCGTGCGCGACGAACATGTTCTCGCTGCGCCGCAGCAGCGCGCCGTCCAGCCACAGCTCGGCGATGCCGGCCAGGCCGTCGAAGCCCAGCCAGAGCGTCTCGCCAGGTGCTGTGGGCGGCGCATCGAACTCGACCCGGTACCACCAGTCCTCGGCGTCGAAGCGCCTCGGCGGGTCGTCCAGGCCCCACAGGCCCTGCTCCCGCAAGACCGCGGCCACCGTACTCGGGGCCGCCATCGGGGTCCAGCGACCGCCGGCTGCGGCCTCGGCCTGCGCCGGCAGGGTCGCGCTGCCGGCCGGCAGGCCACACAGCGCCCAGCCGCGGACGAGGCGCTCCCGTCCCGGGGCCTGCGTCCAGGGCCGCACGCCGGTCATCACATGGTTCTGACTTGCTCGAGCTCGGTCAGCGCTTCCTGGATCGCGCTGATGCTGTTGAACACGCTGCGCTTGAGCATGTGGTCGGGGAACTCGACATCGAAGGCCCCTTCGAGGGCCAGCATCACGTTGACGCTGGCATGCGAGGTCATGCCGGCCTGGTACAGGTCGGCGTCGACGTCGATCGAGTCGACGGCACGGCTCAGGCGACCGTGTTCTTGCAGCACGGCGCGGATCCGCGATTCGAGGGAGTCGGTGACTTCGTTCATGGTCTTGCTCAGGCAGGAAGAGAGGGTTGGCCCTCGGCGTCGCACCACGCGGTCACGACCGCGGCGGCGTAGTCGCCATCATGGCTCAGGCTCAGTGCGATGTGGCCGACCCCCAGGCCGGCCGCACGGTCCGCGGCCTTGCCGTGCAGGCTCAGCGCGCAGGCACCGCCGGGGAGTTTGCGGACCTCGATGTCGCGCCAGCCGATGCCGGCCTCACCGAGGTCGAAGGCCTTGATCGCAGCCTCCTTCGCGGCGAAGCGGGCGGCCAGCCGCTCGGCGCTCCAACCGGCTTCGACGCGCGCATAGGCGAGTTCATCGTCGCAGAACAGCCGCTCGAGGAAGCGCTCGCCGAAGCGGTCGACGGACTCGCGGATGCGGCGGATGTCGACCATGTCCAGGCCCACCCGCACCCGCGCCGGGCCGGCTTGCGGACCGGCCAGTTCGCTCGGGATCGGATCGTCCATGAGAGGGCTCGAACTGCAGCAATGATGGGGTTGAGCTTCGTCGATCCGGCGCGTCGGCGGCATCCTCCTGATGGAGGTGTCGGCGGACCTGCGCGAGGAAAGCGTGGCAATGTACCGACTATCCCTCTCGCGCGCCGCGGGTGACAACCACTCGAATGAGGAGGCGCATTGTGCGAAGTGTCAGCAATCCGACGGGGCTTGGGGGTAGGCAGCGCGAGGCTGCGCGCTATCCTCGTCGTCCGTTCCGTCCACCGTCTTGCAGTACCGCCATCGCATGGACGCTCCCACCCACCGGCCCGGCCAGACCTTCACCTCGCTGCTCGACGCCACGCGCCGCATCGCGACCGACGTGGCCTCCCGGCACGCCACGGATGTCGACACGAAGGCGCGCTTCCCCTCCGAGTCCATCGCGGCACTGCGCGAGGCCGGCGTGCTGTCGGCCCCGGTCCCGCGCGAGCTCGGCGGCGCGGGCTGCGGCTTGCGCGAGCTGTCGCAGCTGTGCGCCACGCTCGCGCAGGCCTGCGGCTCCAGCGGCATGGTCCTGGCGATGCACTTCATCCAGGTCGGCTGCATCGCGCGCCACGGCCTGGCCAGCAGCTTCTTTCGCGACTACCTGCGCCAGCTGGTCGACGAGCAGCCGCTGCTGGCCTCGATCACCTCCGAGGTCGGCACCTTCGGCGAGACGCGCACCAGCCTCTGCGCGGTCGAGCGGCACGGCGAGCGCTTCGTGCTGAACAAGGACGCGACCACCGGCTCCTACTGCGCCCATGCCGAGGCGATGGCCGTCACCTGCCGCCGCGATGCCGAGGCGGCCCCCGGGGACCAGGTGCTGGTGCTGGTGCGGCGCGAGGACGCGACGCTCGTGCAGACCACGACCTGGGACACGCTGGGCATGCGCGGCACCTGCAGCCCGGGCTTCCGGCTGGAGTCGTCGGGACCGGCGGAGCAGATCCTGCCGGAGCCCTATGCCGACATCTCGGCGCGCACCATGGTTCCTTACTCGCACACGCTCTGGGCGGCGCTGTGGTGGGGCATTGCCGCCGACGCGGTCGGTCGGGCTTCCACCTACGTGCGCGGCGAGGCGCGCAAGAAGCCCGGCACCGTACCGCCGACTGCGACGCGGCTCGCCGAGGTCACGGTGCAGTTGCAGGGCATGCGCCACCAGTGGCAGTCGGTCGCGCAGGCCTTCGACGAGGCCGCCGGCACACCCGAGGGCGAGCAGGACTTGCAGGGCATCGCCTGGGCGCTGCGCCTCAACAACCTCAAGATCGCGTGTTCCGAGTCGGCACCGCAGATCGTCCACCGGGCGCTGCAGATCGTCGGCATCCTCGGCTACAAGAACGACAGCCCTTTCAGCCTGGGTCGCCACTACCGCGACAGCCTGTCGGCGTCGCTGATGGTGTCGAACGACCGGATCGCGTCCAAGAACGCGTCGATGCTGCTGGTGCTGAAGGACTCGCAGTGAGCCCGACCTACGACATCGACAGCTTCCACGCGGGGCTGGTCGAGCACGGGCTGATCGTGCCGGTGGGCGTTCCCGGCGCCTTCGGTCGCGGCGCGGTGTTCGAGGACGTGCTCGAACGCTTCAACGGCCTGGTGAGCCAGGTCGCGCGCGACGACGGCGCCGAGGTCTACACCTTCCCGCCGGTCATCGACCGGCAGGTGCTCGAGAAGGTCCACTACCTCGATTCCTTTCCCCACCTGTGCGGTGCGGTGCACAGCTTCTTCGGCAACGCGCTGCAGGCGCTGGCGCTGGCGGAACGCGCGAACAGCGGCGGCGACTGGGGCAGCCTGCTCGGCCAGACCGGCGTCGTGCTCAACCCCGCCGCCTGCTACCCGATCTATCCCAGCCTGGCCGGCACGCTGCCGCCCGAGGGGCGACTGGTCAGCATGCTCAACTGGGTCTACCGCCACGAGCCGTCGCCCGAACCGACCCGCATGCAGTCCTTCCGCGTGCGCGAGTTCGTCCGTGCCGGCACGCCGTCGCAGGTCGTCGCGTGGCGCGACATGTGGCTGCAGCGCGGCCTCGACCTGCTGGGATCGCTCGGCCTGCCGGCCCGTTCCGACGTTGCTACCGACCCCTTCTTCGGACGCGGCGGCAAGATCCTGGCGATGAACCAGAAGGAACAGAAGCTCAAGTTCGAGGTGCTGGTGCCGGTCATCTCGCTCGACGAGCCGACCGCGGTGTGCTCGTTCAACTTCCACCAGGACCACTTCGGCTCGACCTTCGGCATCCGCACCGTCGATGGCGAGGTCGCGAACACGGCCTGCCTGGGCTTCGGCCTCGAGCGCGTGACGATGGCGCTGTTCAAGACGCACGGCTTCGACCCAAAGACCTGGCCCGACGCGGTGCGGGCCCGACTCTGGCCTTGAGGCCCCTCATGCCGCGCTGCGTCGCCTTGCCCGGTCTCGACGCCGCGGCCTACCGCCCCGACGATCTGCATGCCGAGTCTCAGGTGTGGCTCGAGAAGAACTGCTATGTCGACATCTGGATCGAGGTGCTGCACGCGCTGGGGCTCGAGGCGCGCGCGGCGATGGCCTTCGCGCTGGCAGTCGACTTCGAGGGCGACCAGTGGACCTTCTTCAAGCCGCCGCACCGCGACCTGCACGCGCTGTACGGCATCGACGTCCAGGAGCTCAACGTCTGGCGCCCGCTGCTCGACCACGCGATCGAGCACCTGTCGGCCGGCAAGCTGGTCAGCACCGAGACCGACGCGTGGTGGCTGCCCGACACGGCCGGCACCGACTACCGCCGCCAGCACACCAAGACGACGATCGTCCTCAACGATCTCGATGTCGACGCGCAGCAGCTCGGCTACTTCCACAACGCGGGCTACCACCGGCTCGACGGCGAGGACTTCCGCCGGCTGTTCCGCATCGACGCCGATCCGGAGCCCGGCTTCCTGCCGCTGTACGCCGAGCTCATCCGCAGCGACCGTGTCGTGCGACGCAGTCCCGACGACCTGAAGTCGATCGCCCTCGACCTGCTGCGCGAACACCACGCACGGCGGCCGGCGTCGAACCCGATGCGGCGCTTCGGCGAGCGGCTCCGGCACGAGCTGCCAGCGCTGCCGGCGCGGGGCCTGTCGCACTATCACGCCTGGGCCTTCGCGACGGTCCGCCAGTTCGGCGCCGCCTTCGAGCTGGCCGCGGCTCACCTGCGCTGGCAGACCGTGCCAGGGTCGACGACGCTCGAGCCGGCGGCGGCCGCCTTCGATCGCATCGCGCAGGGCGGCAAGGCCTTGATCCTCAAGCTGGCACGCACGGTCAACACCGGTCGGCCGGCCGACCTGGCGCCGCTGCTCGACGACCTGGCGATCGCCTGGGACGACGGCATGGCTGCGCTCGATCGCGCGCTCGCTGCCTGAGTCGCTCAGGCTGCGCGTCGCGTCAGGCGACCTGCCAGGCGATCGCCGCGACCGCGGCTTCACCGGTGGGGACGTCGCAGACCTCCAGGCGCGCCCGCCCTCCTTCGACCCCTTCGATCGTCACGCCCACTGGACCGGGCGCCAGGCCGACGCCGAAGGTTGACGGGGCCAGGCTGAGTCCGGTCCCCACGGCCTTGAGGCAGGCCTCCTTGCGGGTCCACAGGCGCAGGAAACCCGCGTCCCGATCGGCCATCGACAGGTTCACCAGGGCTTCCTGCTCCGCCGCCGTGTAGTGCAGGCGTGCCAGCGCCTCGGCATCCGGCATCGGCACGAGGGTCTCGATGTCCACGCCGATCGCGGCATCGACGCCGATGCCGATCAGCGCCCATTCGCCGCTGTGGCTGAGGTTGAAGTGGCAGTCCGGGTGATCGACCAGTCGTGGCTTGCCGTGCGTCCCTTCGTCGAAGCGCAGCCCGGCCGGTGGCACGCCGAGGTGCTGCGCCAGCAACTGGCGCAAGGCCGCATGCGCGGCGAGGTAGCGGCGGCGGTCGCGATCCTGGCGGAAGCGCTCGGCCCGGGCCCGCTCTGCGGCCGACATCTCGGCGAGGGTCGCCACACCCGGCATCGCCTCGAGCGACACCAGCCAAAGGGACGCCGGCGCTCCGGACACTCCATCGAAAGGGATGGCCAGGCGGCGCAAGCCGATTCGCTCAACGGTCGGCGCCGGTCGTCGCCCGACGCTCGAAGACCAGCGTCCAGTGCCCGTACCAGAGCAGGTTGGCGCGACTGCGGTGGACGCAAACGAATGCCGGGTCCGCGACCCAGGCCTCGACCTGCTCCGGGCCGGCGTGATGTACCCACTGGCGCGCCATCAGCAGATCGTGCATGCGGTTGGCCAGTGCGCGCCAGCGCGGCGTCACGACCATGTCCTTGATGACGAGGCGCGCGCCGGGCGGCGTCGCGGCGCACAGGTCGGCGATGAAGCCGGCCTGGAAGGCGGGAGGGATGTGGTGGATGACGTCGATGACCGAGACCACGCTCCAGTCGCCCTTGGGGATGCCCTGCGCGACCGAACGCACCGAGAACTCGACGAGATCGGGACGGTCGAGCCGCGTTGCGGCCGCCTGTGCGGCGGCGATCGCGTCGGCCGACACGTCGAAGCCGACGCCGCGTGCGAGCCGGCCGAAGCTGGCCAGCATCAGCAGGAACAGGCCCGAGCCGCAACCGACGTCGAGCACGCGCGACTTCTCCGGCACCAGCGCGATGACGTCGCCGAAGGGGCAGATGTAGGGCCGCAGGCTCTGCAGCCAGCGCCAGCGCCAGCGCTGGGCCGCGTAGAGCCGCTTGGCCAGGTCGGCCAGCGTCCTGGCGCTCGGCGCGGCGACCGGCGCCGTGCCTTGCATCCCGTCGATCGTTCCCTGCATGGTCTGTGCTCCCTGGAGGTTCAAGCGCGACGGCGCTGCAGGCCGGCGACCAGCGCCAGCGCCGCCAGCACCGCGAACTGCGGTGCCATCACGAGGTGGTAGCGGTCGGTGGCCAGCACGATGGCGTGGATCGCGGTGTAGTAGAGCACCGGCAGCAGCATCGGCGAGGCCAGCGCCTTCAGCGCGCCCAGCCGCCGCAGCAGCAGCGCCGCGCCGATCATCGCCGCCACGAAGATCAGGCCCCAGGACACCTGGGTCAGTCGCTTGAACCACAGCACGTCCACACCCCAGGCCTGCTTGAGCCCGCGCGAATTCCAGTGCGCGCCGATCGATTCGTTGTTGAACAGCTGGACCACGCGCTGCAGCGTGTTGACGACGAAGCGCAGCGGGTCGGCAAGGATGTCCTGGCGCGCCATGGCGCCGAGGATCTTGTTGGTCTCGTAGTCGTTCAGGCCCTTCACGGCCGCCGGCAGCCTGCCGAGGATGGCGCCGGGGTCGGGCGAGTTGCCCATCCACAGGATCGTGCCGCCGTTGGTCGACACGAGCACCAGGCCGCCGTAGAGCTGGTAGTTGCGCCAGACCCAGGGCGCCAGCACGCTGCCCAGCGCGACGAAGGCCAGCACCACCAGCCGGGCCTGGCGCGCCAGCTCGTCGCGCTGCCAGCCGCCCGCCACCAGCAGCGAGGCCGCGAACACGAAGGGCAGCAGCAGCGCCATCGGCCGCACCAGGGTCGCGACGCCCAGCAGCAGGCCGGCGCCGAGGCCGCGCACCAGCACGCGATCGCGTCGTACCGTCCAGAGGTCGAAGGCGGCCATCGCCAAGGCGAGGTAGAGCACCTCGCTGGCCAGCAGCGTGGTGAACATGATCAGAGTCGGCCAGGCCGCGAGCACGGCGGCACTCGCGACGCCGACGCGCGCGTCGAAGAAGCGGGTCGCGACGCGCGCGGTGCAGACGATCATCACCGCCGACGCGAACAGGTTGACGACGATGACGTTGGCGAAGCTGAACCCGGCCAGCGCGTAGACGAGGCCGTAGATCGTCGACGTCCCCGGGGCCCAGAACGCGAAGGGCTCCTCCTTGGTCCAGCCGAAGACGCCGTGGTTGGCCAGCGTGCGGGCGAAGGCGTCGTAGGCCATCACGTCGCTCTCGGGCACCACCGGCACCGCCAGCGCCCAGGCCACGCGGACCAGCAGGCCCAGGGCCAGCACGATCCAGAGCGCGCGCCCTGACGCCATGTCCCCGGGCGCACCGACGCGCGATGGCAGCACGGCACTCATGGGCGCCCCTTCATGGCAGCGTCGCAGCCCACAGGGCGCCGACCACCACCGCGGCGAGGATCCAGCTCTGCCGGTCGGTCACCGCGAACACGACCGGATCGTCGTGCATCTCGCCGCGGTGCGTCTTCATCCAGATGCGGCTGATCCAGTACAGGATGGGCGGCAGCACCATCCACAGCGCCCACTCGTTGGGGTACAGGCCGCCCAGGTCCGGGCTGTTGACGTACAGCGCCAGGATCAGCACCGCGATGTAGCCGGCCGCGGACCCGAGGCTCAGCAGCACCGGCATGTCGGACACGAGGTAGCCGCGCCCCGCCGCCTGCGTGCGCTTGTCCTGGAAGACGACCAGCAGCTCCGAGTAGCGCTTGACCACCGCCAGGCTGAGGAAGATGAACATCGAGAAGGCCAGCAGCCAGAACGAGGGCTCGATCGCCGTCGCGGCGGCGCCGGCCACGATGCGCATCGTGTACAGCGAGGTGAGCAGCATCACGTCGACGATGACCTGGTTCTTGAGCCAGAACGAGTACAGGCAGGTCATCGCGAAGTAGCCCAGCAGGCTGAGCGCGAACCAGCCCGGCAGCAGGGTGCACAGCAGGGCCGACGCGAGCAGCAGCAGCGGCGCCAGCGCGATGCCATGGGCGATCGGGATCGCGCCCGACGCGAACGGCCGGCGACGCTTGCGCACGTGCACGCGGTCGGCGCCGAGGTCGAGCAGGTCGTTGATGACGTAGACCGCCGAAGCGCACAGGCCGAAGGCGAAGAACGCGATCGCCGCGGCCAGCGTCTCGGGGCTGAGCGCGGCCTTGTGGGCCGCCACCAGCGGGATGAACACGAGGATGTTCTTCAGCCACTGGTGCACGCGGATCGCGCGCAGGTAGGTGACCAGCGAGGCGCGCGGCGGGCGGATGGTGTCGACGATCGTCGCCACCGCGGCGGCGGCAGCCTCGATCGATCGCGAGGGACTGACGACGACCGCGCCGCCGCTGGCCGCCCAGACCGGCAGGTCGTCGCGGCTGTTGCCGGCATAGACGAAACCGGCCCGGCCGAACATGCCTTCGAGCCGCGCCGCCTTGGCCTCGCGCGAGACATTGACGTCGCCCTCCGTCGCGACGACGTCGTCGAACAGGTCCAGGTGCGCGGCGATGCCCTGGGCCTGCCGATGCGGCGAGGCCGTGGCCAGCACCGTGCGCCGGCCCTGGGCACGGGCCTGCCGGAGCATGTCGACCACTTGGTCGTTGTAGGGCAGGTTCGCCGCGTCGACGGACACGCGCTTCGCGATCTGCTGCTTCATGTGCGCCTTGCCGCGCATCAGCCAGAACGGCAGGCACAGCAGCGACCACCACGACGACTTGGCCAGCAGCAGCACCGATTCGTGCAGCAGGTCGGTGCGGATCAGCGTGCCGTCGCAGTCGACGCACAGCGGCAGGGAAGCGGTCGATGCCGTCATCCGCCCCTCGCCACCAGCACGATGCCCAGCGTGATCAGCAGGGTCCCGGTCACGCGCTGCGCACTCAGCGTGTCGCCCATGAAGCCCCAGCCCAGCAGCATCGTGACGACGAAGCCGAGGCCGACGAAGGGGTAGGCGAAGCTGAGCTCTACCTTCGCCAGGACCAGCAACCACAGCAGCGCCCCCAGTACGTACAGGGACAGGCCGACGACGACCCAGTGATTGACGACCAACTGCATCGCGAGGCTGCCCCACTGGCGCCCTTCGACTGCCGCGCGCACGCCGGCATCGCTCATGCCGATCTTCAGCAGCAGCTGGGCCGTGGTCGCCATCAGCACGCTGCCGAGGATCAGCAGCAGGGTGTCGAGTCGCATGGTGTCGGCCCTACTTGTATTCGATCAGACGGGCCTGAGCACCCGACAGCCGCAAGGCCAGGAACTTCAGCTGTCCGCAGGCCTCGGCGAACTTGCCCAGGACCAGGAACAGCGCCCGCCAGGCACGCAGGCGCGGCGGTCCGCCGAACGAGAAGTACAGCCGCAGCACCTGGACCGGATAGAAGGCCAGCAGCAGCAGGGCCCAGGGGCCGACGACGGCAGCGGCAACGATCGCGACCAGGGGGATGCCGAGGCCCCAGACCCAGGCCCGCCTCGACTCGCGCACGCGATGCCGCTCCGGGGGCGCGCCGTGCAGGTGGACGCCTTCGGCGAAGGTGAAGCCGGCGCGCATGCTGCGCTTCCACCACTGCGAGATGCGCGTCATCGCCGCGTCGTGGGCCGTCATCTCGTCGGCCAGGCGCCAGACGCGCCAGCCGGCGGCGCGCAGGCGCACGCAGAGCTCGGGCTCCTCGCCGGCGATCAGCGAGTCACGATAGCCGCCGACGGCCTCGACCGCGGCGATGCGCATCATCACGTCGCCGCCGCAGGCGCGGGCCTCGCCGACCGGGGCGTCCCACTCCATGTCGCACAGCTGGTTGTAGATGGACTGCTCGGGATGGCGCTCGCGGCGACGCCCGCAGACGGCCGCCACGTCCGGATGGCTCGTCAGGAAGTCGGCAGCGCGCTGCAGCCAGCCATCGACCACGGCGCAGTCGCCATCGACGAACTGCACCAGCGAGACCTCGGGGGCGCGCTGGCGCACATGACGCCACCCGGTGTTGCGGGCGCGCGCAGCGGTGAAGGGCACGCTCAGGTCGAGCGTCAGCACCTCGGCACCCAGGGCGCGGGCCATTGCGACCGAGTCGTCGGTCGACCCCGAGTCGACGTAGACCACCAGCGCCGCCGTGTCCACCACCGAGCGCAGGCAGGCGCGCAGCCGCTCGCCCTCGTTGCGTCCGATGGCGACGACCGCCACCTGCGCCAGCGGAGGCCGATGGTCGGCCTGCATGCTCAGAACTGCTCCGACACGGCCGGCCGCTGCAGCTTCCACAGCGTGTCGTCGACGAGTTTCCAGGCGTCCATGCCGCCGCGGCACAGCAGCTTGAACATCCACAGCGGCTCGCCGCCCTCGACCTTGACGCGCGGCAGCCGGGCCGTCGGCGCGCCGCGCCGCAGGGTGCCGTGCTGGGCGATGAAGACGGTGCTGTAGCCGCAGCCGGTCAGCATCGTGGCGGTGGCCGGGCTCTCGTCGGGCCGCATGCCGAAGGGATAGGCGAAGGACTGCACCGGCATGCCGAGGTGGCGCTCGAGCAGGTCCTTCGAGCGACGCGCCTCGTCGAGCGACTCCTGGGCGCCGATCTGCGCCATCGAGCGGTGGGTGTGGGCGTGGGATCCGACGGTCACGCCGGCCGACGGCAGGCGCCGCACCTCGTCCCAGGTGAGATAGGGCTCGCCGGAGGCGCTGGTCGTGCCGACGAAGCCGGTCGTCACGTAGGCCACCGACGGGATACCGTGGCGCTGCATGATCGGCGCGGCGATGTTCAGCACGCTCGAGAAGCCGTCATCCATGGTCACCAGCACGGCGCCATCGGGCAGGTCGCGCTCGCCGCGCACGAAGCGTTCGATGTCGTCGAGCGAGACCGCCAGGCGCTGCTCGGACAGCCAGCGCATCTGGGCCTCGAAGTCGGCCGCGCTCACGCACCACGGGTCGCGGTCGGCGTCGCCGAAGCGGTGGTAGGTCAGCACCCGCACGACCGGCCCGCGGCCGAACAGGCGACGCAGGCCGAGCGAACCGGACACGAAGCTGCCCAGCACCATCGCGCGGCGCGCGGCCTTCTTGACGACCCAGCGCAGTGTCGAGACGCTCATGAGGTTCTCCGGGTATCGAGCCCCAGCAGCCTGCTGCGCGCGACGCGCAACAGGAACAGCGGATTGCCGAGCAGGTAGCGGCGCGCCTTGTGCGGCTGGCGGATCAGCAGGTGCAGCCATTCGTAGCCGATCCGGCGCATCCAGGCCGGCGCGCGCACCAGGTCACCGACCCAGTAGTCGAACAGGCCGCCGGTGCCCATGCACAGCGGCACGCGAAGCGCCGGCAGGTGACGCGCGATCCAGCGTTCCTGCTTGGGATTGCCCATGCCGACCAGCAGCAGGTGGGCCCCCGAGGCATTGATCTTCTCGATCACCGCGGCCGGGTCGACGTCGTCGAGGTAGCCGTGGTGGAAGCCGGCCTGCACCCAGCCGGGATAGGCGGCCTGCGCATGGGCGGCGGCGCGCGCGATGCGCTCGGGCGTGTTGCCCAGCAGGAAGTAGCGCAGGCCGCGACCGGCCAGGTCGTTGAACAGACGCGGCACGACGTCGGTGCCGTTGACGTTGTCGCGCAGGCGGCGGCCGTGCAGCCAGCGCGCGGCCCAGCGCACCCCGGTGCCGTCGCCATAGACGCGCTCCGCGCTGCACAGCACCTCGCGGTAGGCCGGGTCGTCGCAGGCCAGGTTGAGCGTGTGGGCGTTGACGAAGAACACCGCATGGGCGCGCGGCCCGCGCTGCATCACCTGGTCGAGCCAGCCGATGGCCTCGTCCATCTGCATGTCGCTGATCGGTACGCCGAGGACCGACACCGCCTGGCCGGCGGCCGCATGCGGCGGCACGGCGGCCGCGACGCCGAGCACGTCCTCGGGCAGCGCGTCACGGTTCATGCGCCCTCCTTCGCCGCGGCCGCAGCGTCGGCCAGACGCTTCAGCAGCGCCTTGCGGTCGACCTTGCCGTTGGCATTGAGCGGGAACTCCGCCACCAGATGCAGTTCGCTCGGGTGCATGTAGGGCGGCAGGCGCGCGATGAGCCGCTCGCGGATCGCCGCCGTGTCGGCGCGGTCGGTCCCCAGGAAGCCGACGACGCCATCGGCCCCGCTGGCGGTGACGGGCCAGCCGACGGCGATCGCGACCTCGACGCCGGCCTCCTGGCGCATCGCGGCCTCGATCTCGCCGAGCTCGACGCGGTAGCCCTGGATCTTGATCTGGTTGTCCATGCGGCCCAGGTACACCAGCGGCCGCCCGGCGGCCGGACGCCGCACGCGATCGCCGGTGCGGTAGTAGACCTCGTCACGCCCCGGCGGCACGACGAAGGCCGCGGCCGTGCGCTCGGCATCGCGGCAATAGCCCAGCGTCAGCTGCGGGCCGGTCATCAGCAGTTCGCCGGTCTCGCCGACCGAGACCTCGTTCAACTGTTCGTCGACCACCAGCAGCTTCATGCCGGGATAGGGCTCGCCGATCGGCACCACGCCCAGCTCGCTCTCGGACGGCGAGCGTTCGCTGTCCCAGCGGTACAGGGTGCAGGCGATCGTCAGCTCGGTCGGGCCGTAGAGGTTCTCGAGCACCGACGCAGGCGCCGCCTCGGCCCACTTCTGCAGCACCTCGACCGGCAAGGCCTCGCCGCAGAAGAGGCTGTAGCGCAGGCCCGGGAACTTGCCGGGCTTCAGGATGCGCAGCCGGCTCATCAGCACTGCGGTCGACGGCACCGAGAACCAGATCGTGATGCCGCACTCGGTGACGTACTTGCCCGGCAGCATCTTCTGGCTCTGCGTCGGCGCGCACAGGCAGGCACCACGCTCCCAGGCCACGAACATGTCGAAGGCCGACAGGTCGAAGGTCAGGTCGAAGGTCTGCGAGAAGCGGTCGTGCTCGGTCACCGCGTAGCGCTCGACCATCGCGTCGACGAAGTGGGTGACGTTGCGGTGCGCGACCATCACGCCCTTGGGCTGGCCGGTGCTGCCCGAGGTGAACAGCAGGTAGGCGATGCCGTTCGCGTCGACCGGCCCAGGCTGCCAACGGGTCGCGTCGAGCAGCGCGCCGCGACCCAGGAAGCGGTGCGCCGGCCAGCGTGCCGCGAAGACGGCGACGTCGTCGTGCTCGGGCAGCAGCAGCAGCAACGGCGTGTCGACGCCGTCGAGCACCTCCTCGAGCTGGCGCGCGCCATGGCCGTCGACGACCAGGCTGCGGCAGCCCGAGCGCACGAGCATCGCCCGGGTCCGGTCGGTCGGGAAGGCGGGGTTCAGCGGCACGTAGCCGTGACCGCGGAACAGACTGGCCAGCACGCCGGCATAGGCCGTGCTGGAGCGGTGGGCGAACACGGCGGTCAGCGGCAGCTCGTCCGCCGGGGCTTCGGCATCGAGCGCCGTCGCCATCGAGGCCGCGAGGGCCGACAGGGCGCGATAGCTCAGTGTCTCGCCGCCGAGCTGCAGCGCCGGTCGCTCGGGAAAGCGCTCCGCGGCGCGCAGGAAGCCCGATCGGAGGCTGCGCGCTTCGGAGCCCATCGTCGCCTCGTCGTCAGGCCGCGGCAAAGAAGGCCGCGACCAGCGTGTCGATGCTGGTGAAGACCTCGGGCTCGATGTCGTCGACGTCGACGTCCTCGCCCCGCAGGCTCTCGATGAACAGCACGAACTCGACGATGTCGAGCGAGGACAGGATGCCCTCCTCCAGCAACAGCGTCTGGTCGGAGAAGGCCGAGGAAGGGGCGGTCTTCGCGTGCTTGAGGATCCAGTCGCGCAGCTTGGTCCGGACGTCGCTTTCTTGCATGGGTGGGGCGGCGCTCAGAGCGCGGGTTCCTCGGCCAGCAGCCCGGTCTTGACGAAGTAGCTGACCAGCTTGGCCGATGCACGCTGCCGGAAGGCGGCGGTCGCCGGGTGCGCCATCGCCATCTGGCGTAGCTCGTAGCCGTCGGCGAGTCCGGCGTCGCGGTAGACGGTGGGGTTGTAGTAGTCGCCCCAGGAGGCGCGCAGGTACTCGACCAGCCAGCTGCGGAAGCCCGCGAGCTGCTCCTCGGACCAGCCGGCGCGATAGCGCTCGAAGAGTTCGGCCAGGTAGAGGCGCCCGAAGGCCAGGTGGCGGGCCTCGTCGATGTGATGGACGCGATTGAGCTCGCGCGCCATCGGCTCGATGCGCTCGTCCTTCTCGATCGTGATGTTGTAGAAGTCGCCGAGCTCCTCGACGACCATGACCTTGCAGAAGAAGGCGACCTCTTCCTCGCCCTTCGCGTAATCGCGCGGCAGGCTGATCTTCTTCTCGGGGTAGACCTTGCCGATGTAGCGGTTGCAGAACTCGCCGAACATCACCATGTGCTTGTTCTCTTCGTCGACGAAGTGATGCAGGTACTCGGTGATCTCCTTGCTGTTCTTCTTGCTGTACAGGCGGTCGACCAGGCCCTGGACCAGCGGACGCTCGCCCTGCAGCACCAGGCTGAAGAAGTTGCCCAGCTCGTAATGGCTGAGGCGCAGGCGCTGGGCCTCGTCGAGCGAGTCCCAGGCGGGCGTGCCATACAGCGAGATCAGCTCGGGCGGCATCATCCACATGCCTTCGACCAGGGCGTCGGGCCAGGTGAAGGCGTTGTAGACGTCCCAGAACTTCTTGCGCGAGGCGCGCGTCAGCCGGGTGGCGAGGTCGGATGCGGTTTCCATGCAACTACTCCAGGGAAGGGCGAAACAACTGCCAAACAGAAATGCTATCAGCGGACGATGTCGATTGATGACACCCGTCAGAGCGCCATCGGACCGTGACCGTCCATGTTCGTCAAGTGCAAGCCGCGTGCCGTCTTGTCGAAGGGCTCCAGCAGGGCCCTGAGCGCCGGCGACGGCGCGAACATCCGCTTGTCGGGCAGCACGGCATAGCCGTTCTGGGCAAACCCCCCGGCCCAGGCCGGATGCGCCTGGTTGGAGACCACGATGTCGACGCCGCGCTGCCTCAGGAACCGTGTCGCCACGGCCACCACGTCGCCAGTATCGGCCGGATCGGCGAGGCAGTCCACGACGGATCCCACACGCAGGTCACCGAATCGATGCTCACCCCGCATCTGGGTGTCCATCACGACCGCCCAGCCGATGGTCTGGCCGGCCCGGTCGACCCGCAGCCGGATGCCGGGCGGCCAGGCGCCGGCCGGCAGCAGGGCGTTCATCGAGGCAGCGTCGCGCCAGGCGAGGGCGCTGTAGCGGTCCTTGCAGCGCTCCCACAGGGCGTCGGCCCAAGGTCCGAACTCCGCCACCTCGACCGCTTCGGCGCGGAAGCGCCGGCCGTGGCGCAACCGCAGCGCCAGGTGCATGGCCTTCAGCAGCAGGTGGCCGACGCCGGTCACGGCCGCGATGTCGAAGGCCAGCCGCCGCGCCGCCGAGGTCCGCAGCAGCGCGTTCAGCCGCAGGAAACGCGAAGGCTTCAGGATCAGCAGGCAGAACGGCGTCTGGTGCATCACCCAGCCCATCTTCTGCAGCATCTGCACGACCGGCTGCTCGTTGCCGCCATGGCCCCAGCTGTACAGCAACGGCCGCTTCTTGAGCATGTCGCGGATCATCCGCAGGCCGAGGGTGTTGTACTGGACGTTGACGCTGCCCTCGGAGAACGGCCCCTGCCAGTCGGTCACGACCTCGGTGCGGCCCTGGACCCACCAATCCTGCGGCTTCAGCGCGAAGGCGCCGCGCACTTCTCCATCGTCGTCGACCGCGAGGTGGTACTCGCGCCACACCGTCTGCCCGGGCCGCGGGGCGATCCAGTCGGGCTGCGGATCGACATAGAAGCCCCAGGGCGAACCGCCCTCGGCCATGCGCCGGTTGAAGCGCTCGACCGCGGGCGCGTGCTGGGCCGCGTGGGGAAGGATCCGGATGCTCATCGTCGAAGCCCGCCGCCCGCGGCGTGCGGGTGTTCGGCTGCAGGCGCCATCAGTCCAGCTCGAACGCCGTCTCGTAGTTCTGCTTCAAGGCCGGATCCTGGACGTCCTTGCGGAGGTAGCAGTTGCCGACCGCCAGCACGTCGAGCTCCGTGCCCATGAAGCAGCGGAAGGCGTCTTCCGGCGTGCCGACGATGGGCTCGCCGCGCACGTTGAAGCTCGTGTTGACCAGCACCGGGCAGCCGGTCCGCTGCTCGAAGGCCGACAGCAGCGCGTGGTAGCGTGGATTGGTCTCCCGGTGCACGGTCTGGATGCGCGCCGAGTAGTCGACGTGAGTGACGGCCGGGATGTCCGAGCGCGGCACGTTGAGCTTGTCGATGCCGAACAACTGTTGTTGCTCGGCCGTCATCTCGACCCGACGCGACTTCACCACATCGGCGACCAGGAGCATGTAGGGACTGTCACCGTCGATCTCGAACCAGTCGGCGACCCGCTCCCGCAGGACCGACGGCGCGAAAGGCCGGAAGGACTCGCGGTACTTGACCTTCAGGTTCAGGGTCTTCTGCATCGTCGGCGAACGCGGGTCGCCGATGATCGAGCGGTTGCCCAGCGCACGCGGGCCGAACTCCATGCGGCCCTGGAACCAGCCGAGCGCCTTGCCCTCGGCCAGATCGCCGGCGCAGGCCGCGACCAGGGCGTCGTCGTCCAGCACCTCGAACTTCGCGCCGGCAGCGCGCAGCCGGGCCTCGACGTCGGCCTGCGCGAAGTTCGGGCCCAGGTAGGACCCGCGCATGCCTTCGCCTCGCGAGGGCCGCGGCTGGTCCATCTGCAGGTGGTAGCCGACCAGCGCCGCCCCGAGCGCGCCGCCGGCATCACCGGCCGCCGGCTGGATGTAGATGTGCTCGAAGGCCCCATCGCGCAGCACCTTGCCGTTGGCCACGCAGTTCAGCGCCACGCCACCGGCCAGACACAGCTTGTCGATGCCGGTCTCCTTGCGCAGCGCACGCGTCAACTTCAGGACCACCTCCTCGGTCGCCGCCTGGAGCGACGCCGCGAGGTCCATGTGGTGCTGTGTCAGCAGCTCCTCGGCCTTGCGCGGCGGGCCACCGAACAGCGCATCGAACTTGGCGTTGGTCATCGTCAAGCCGGTGCAGTAGTCGAAGTAGGACAGGTCGAGCCGGAACGAGCCGTCGTCCTTGACGTCGATCAGGTGCTTGAAGATCTTGTCGACGTACTTCGGTTCGCCGTAGGGCGCCAGGCCCATCACCTTGTACTCGCCGGAGTTGACCTTGAAGCCGGTGTAGTAGGTGAAGGCCGAGTACAGCAGCCCCAGCGAGTGCGGGAAGTGGATCTCCTTGAAGACCTCGAGCTTGTTGCCCCGGCCGATCGCGGCCGAGGTGGTGGCCCATTCGCCCACGCCGTCCATCGTCAGCACGACGGCTTCGTCGTAGGGCGACGGGAAGTAGGCACTGGCGGCGTGGCTGAGGTGGTGCTCGCTGAACAGCAGTTCGCCGTTCCAGCGTCCGGCGTCGTCGGCCTTCTTCAGCGCCGTGCTCAGCAGGTCCTTCAGGAACAGCTTCTCGCGCAGCCACAGCGGGATCGACATGCGGAAGGACTTGAAGCCCCGCGGCACGAAGGCGAGGTAGGTCTCGAGCAGGCGCTCGAACTTGAGGAAGGGCTTGTCGTAGAAGACCACGCGGTCGATGTCGCCGAGCGTGACGCCCGCCTCGCCGAGGCAGTAGGCCAGCGCGTTCACGGGGAAGCGGGCGTCGTGCTTCTTGCGCGAGAAGCGCTCCTCCTGCGCCGCCGCGACGATGACGCCGTCCTCGACCAGCGCCGCCGCGCTGTCGTGGTAGTAGGCCGAGATGCCGAGGATGCGCATCGCGGTCAGAACAGCGTGTAGATGAACGGCGCCACCGCCGAGCCCTTGGCCAGCACGATCAGCGCACCCAGCAGCGCCATCATGATGAAGATGGGCCAGAGCCAGAACTTCTTGCGCGCACGCAGGAAGGCCCAGAGTTCCTTGATCAGCGACATGGCGACTCCCTAGAACTGATTGGTCATGGACCCGGGCGGCGGGCCGGGCGGATCGCGATCGATCCAGTAGGACGCCGCGGCCCGGTCGAACTTCAGGCGCAGCGGGTCCTGGCCCACCAGCCGCATCAGCCCGCCGATCGGCGTCAGCACGCCGTAGAACAGCAGGCCCAGCGCGATCGGGCTGACGACCTTGCCGAGCAGCAGGCCCAGCTTCAGCCACCAGCGGTTCAGGCCCGACAGCAGCGACGGCCGTGTGAACGCGATCAACAGGAAGGCCGCCGCGACCGCCAGCGCCCAGACCCGCACACCGCGGCCGCTCAGCAGCGGCCAGCAGCCGATGATCGCGAACACGACCGCGAACACGATGCCGAAGCTGCGGTCCGAGGAGCCCTCGACTTCTTCTTCCCGATCCAGGTCTTCATGTGCCATCCGGCGATCCTAACTTTGTGTGGTGTCCGTCCGGGGTGAGCCCCCTTGATCAAGGGCTCAGCCGGTGCCCTGCAAACGTGCATTGCTGGGCATGGTCGTGTGAAAGAGTGCCGAGTGGCGCAGGAAGTCCCGCAGGTAGTGGGGCGGTGACGCCGCCGGCTTGCGCTGGATCGCGGCGCGGATCCGCCACGCGACGAAGGCCACCGTCCAGACGAGATCGGTCGCCGCCGCGTAGGGCCAGCCGTGGTGCTTGATCCAGTAGCGGCGACGCGACTCGAACCAGTAGTCGGGTCGGCGATTGACCATCGCCTGGTCGCCGGTGACGCCGGTGCTCTGCCCGGCGATGTGCATGACGCGGCTTTGTGGCACGTACCAGCATTCCCAGCCGGCCTGGGCCGCGCGCCGGCAGAAGTCGGTCTCCTCGAAGTAGAGGAAATAGCCCTCGTCCATCAGGCCCACCTCGCGAAACACGTCCGCACGCACGAGCATGCTGGAGCCGGGCAGCCAGTCGACGCGCTCGATGTCGTCTCCCATGCGCATCAGCACCGTGTGCTTCTTCAGCAACGCGCCGACGAAACCCAGGCGCAGGCCGCTGGCCAGTTCGCTCCAGATCGACGGGAAGCGGAAGGCGTGCGGCCAGAGCTTGCCGTCGATCTCCTCGAAGCTGCTGCCGGCGATGCCGGCGCGCGGATGGGCATCGAGAAAGTCCACCAGCACGCGCAGCGCGCCGGACCGCACCTCGGTGTCGGGGTTGAGCAGCCAGAAGGCATCGGGGGGCGAGCCGCTGGCCAGCGCCGGCCGGATGCCGCAGTTGTTGCCGTAGGAGAAGCCGCCGTTGACCGGCGCCCGGTGCAGCCGCGCCCAGGCCGACCACCCCTCGGCCACGATCGCGGCGGCGATCACGTCGGCCGAGTCGTCGCCCGAGCAGTTGTCGACCACCAGCACCTGCGTGCCGGGGCAGGCCCGGACCTCGACCTCGAGCGAGCGCAGGCTCTTGACCACCAGACCACCGGTCCGGTAGTTGACGATCACCACCAGCACACGCGCCGGCGCGGACATCGCCGTCAGGCCTCGGCCCGCTGCAGCGGCTGCTCCGCGCGCTCGCGCCGGAACAGCGCGCTGTGGCGGAGCAGGTCACCCAGGAAGTGCGGCGGCGTGGGGCGCGCCTTGCGCGCCAGCCAGTGCCGCAGCCGCCCGAGAGGGAAGCCGACGGCAACCATCAGGTCCATGAGCGCGGTATAGAGGCGGCCGTGGTGCCGCACGAAGTAGCGGCGGCGCGACTCGAACCAGTAGGCCGGCAAGCGCTTGGGCGCCTGGTTGCGCAGCGTGACGCCGCTGGTCTGGCCAACCAGGTGCACGACCCGGGCGGCGGGCACGTGCCAGCACTCCCAACCCGCCTGCTGCGCGCGCTTCAGGTAGTCGGTCTCCTCGAAATAGAGGAAGTAGCCCTCGTCCATCAGGCCGATCTGCTCGACCACGGCCCGGCGGAACAGCACGAAGGCCCCGGACACCCAGTCGACGCGCAGCGGCTGCTCGGGAACGCCGAGCCGCGTCAGGTGGCGCGCGAACAGGCGGTCCAGCAGGCCGATGCCCAGGTGACCGAGCACCTCGTTGATCGCGTTGGGAAAGCGGAAGCAGCAGACCTGCGGCCGCGCGTCCGGGTCCTCGCTGCGGCCGCCGGCCATGCCGACCTGAGGCCGCGCGTCGACGTAGTCCAGCAGCGTGCGCAGCGCGCCGGGGCGCACCAGCGTGTCCGGGTTCAGCAGCAGCAGGTAGCCGGCCGGCTGCGCGTCGGCCAGCATCGCGCGGATCGCGATGTTGTTGCCGGCCGCGAACCCCAGGTTGCCCGGTGCGCGCAGCAACGTGGCCCAGGCACCCCAGCCGTGGTCGGCGATGGCCTGCGCGACACGGTCGGCCGCGCCGTCCGGGGAGGCGTTGTCGACGACGATCACGCGCGAGCCGGGCACCGATGCCAGCTCGGGCTCGATCGAGCGCAGGCAGTCGATCGTCAGGTCGGCGCCCTTGTAGGCGACGATCGAGATGACGATGCGGCGGTCCTCGCTCGCGCTCATGGCCGGGCCGATCCCGCGTCAGCCCGAATCATTGCGCGTCGGGCGCGTTCACGCGGATCGCCAGGTTGCCCGGCGGGTGCGTGTTCTGGTGCAGCAGCTGGTGGGCGGTCCCGACCTGGTCGAAGGGGAACACGCGCGCCAGCGCCGGGTCGACCTGGCCCGCGATGACCATGTCGTTGAGCGCGCGGCACTGTTCGGTGTTGGCGAAGTGGGATCCCTGCAGGCGCTTCTGGCGCATCCACAGGTAGCGCAGGTCGACGTCGGCGTTGTAGCCGGTGGTGCCGGCGCAGATCACGACCATGCCGGCGTTGTCGCACAGCAGGATCGAGGTCGGGATCGTCGACTCGCCGGGATGCTCGAGCACGATGCGCGGCCCCTGCCGCGATCCCAGCACCTCGGACCACTTCTTGCGGAAGGCATTGGCGCCTTGCATCCAGAGCGCGTAGCTCTCCGCGTCCGCCGTGTCGGGCAGCCGGCCCCAGTGCGTGAAGGCCGGATCGGTGCGGTCGATCACGCCGTGGGCGCCGAGCCTGAGGCAATGGTCGATGCGCTCCTTCGAGGACACCACCGCGACCGGGATGCCGCCCTTGGCCTTGACGATCTGGATGGCCATCGAACCCAGGCCGCCCGAGCCGCCCCAGATCAGCACCGGGTCGCCCGGCTTCACGGTGTGCGGCTCCCAGCCCATCAATTGCCGGTAGGCGGTGGCGCCGACCAGCATGTAGGCGGCCGCCGCCTCCCACGACAGCTGCTTCGGCTTGGGAAGGCACTGGTAGTCGTCGACCAGCGTGAACTGCGCGAACGAGCCCCAGTTCTCCTCGTAACCCCAGATCTTGGCGCTGGTCGACGTGATCGGGTCGGCGCCGGCCTTGATGTCGGCCGCGTTCTCGTCCCACATCGCGCACGACAGCACGACCTCGTCGCCGACCCGCACGCGCGCTCCGGGTCCGACGGCCCAGACGATGCCCGATGCGTCCGAGCCGCCGATGTGGAAGGCCGGCTCCGCGGCGTCGCGCTTGCGCCGGCTGGCGATCACGTCGACAGGCTGGCCGAGCGCCGCCCAGACGTTGTTGTAGTTGATGCCGGCAGCCATCACCCACACCAGCGCCTGGCCGGGGCCGGGCTTCGGGACGTCGATGACCTCGACCTTGAAGGCGTCCTTCGGCTGGCCGTAGCGCTCGCTGCGGATGACGCTGGCATACATCTGCCGCGGCACCTCGCCCAGCGGCGGCATCTCCCCGAGTTCGTACAGCGACTTGATGTCAGGCATGGCCTTCACTCCTTACCGAGACCGTCGATGACCCGCCGCAGCGAGGACACCAGCACCCGCACGTTCGGCTCCAGGACCATGTTGTCGTGGTTGCCGGGAACCTCGAACACCTGCAGCTGTTCGGCATAGGGGGTCCAGAAGTTGTCCTCGCGGACGTAGTTGCGGTACGAATCCACCTGTCGCCCGCCGCTGAGGCGGAACTTCACGTCGAGCTTGGGCCGGAACACCGCCACGCGCACCGGCGCCGGCTGCACCTTGTAGCGAACGAGGCCGCGCATGAAGGCATCGCCGATGCGCTTGGACTGGAAGTTCGCGGCCTGGCCGTCGGCCGCAGCGGCAGGTTCGCTGCGGCGACGCCGCTTCTCCTGCTCCCACTCGATGCGGTCGACGATCTTCTGCCGCACGAAGCCCAGGCCCTCGCGCCTCGCGCTCTGGGTCAGCATCGACAGCTTGTCGCCGACGCTGAAGCGCGGGATCTCGCGCGCCGGGGTGTCCAGCATCAGCACCGCCTGCACCTGTTCGCCGCGGGCAATCAGCTGGCGCGCCATCTCGTAGGCGATCAGGCCGCCGCCCGAGAACCCGCCCAGCAGATACGGCCCCTGCGGCTGCACCTGCACCACCTCGGCGAGGTAGTCGGCCGCGGCCTCCTCGAAGCTCTCGTGCGGGGCGGCATCGCCGTACAGCCCCCGCGCCTGCAGCGCGTAGAACGGCCGGTCCTCGCCCAGCAGGTGCGCGAGGTGGCTGAGGTTGAGGACGTTGCCGAACATGCCCGCCACGACGAACAGCGGCGTGCGGCCGGCCACCGGACCGGCGTGCATCGGCACGACGTGGCGGTAGCGCAGCGCCGCCGGTGCTGCGTGCCCATTGGCCCCGCTGGCACCCGCGGCGGACGGCGCGGCGTCGCTGCCGGCCGTCGCCTCGTCGTAGGGGCCGCCGCGCACCAGCGTTGCCAGGCCCTCGATGGTGGGCGACTGCATCAGCACCGACATCGGCAGGTCGACCTTGAACTTGTCGCCGACCTCGTTGAACAGCCGCACCGCGATCAGCGAGTGCCCGCCCAGGTCGAAGAAGCTGTCGCGGATGCCGACGCCCTCGACGCCCAGCAGCTTGCCCCACAACTCGGCCAGCGTCTTCTCGATCGCATCGCGCGGCGGCTCGAAGTCGCTGTCGAGTTCGGGCCGCGAGAAGCGCGCCGCGTCCGAACCGCCGGCGGCCGCGCGGCTCAGGCCCTCGGCCTGCGCGATCAGATCGTCGATGCGCATCGAGCTGACGATCAGCTCGGCCGGCATGTCGCCGCCCAGCAGCAGCGCCAGGGCCTGCAGGCCCTCGGCGGGCGCGATGCCCTGGCTGACGTTGTGGTGCAGCGCCTGCTCGCCGGGCGACAGCGGCTTGGCGCGCGCCGTCGTGGCCTCGCCGGTGTTGTCGGTCGCGCCCGGCGCGGCGCCGGCGCGTGGGGCGTGCCAGGGGCCGTCGAGGCGCCGCAAGGTCAGCTGCTCGACCTCGACCAGCACCCGACCCTGCGCATCGACGATGCTCACGTCGAAGGCGGCGAAGTCGCTGCGCACCGACGAGCCCTCGCCGGCCAGCCGGATCCAGCTGTAGACCTCGGCCTCGATCGGCGCGTGGAAGCGCAGGCCGCGGTAGGAGATCGGCGCCCACAGGCTCTGCGCGACGTCCTGGCCGGCGTAGCCCGGGATCAGGTCCATCGCGCAGCCGGTGGCGATGTCCAGCACGCCGGGGTGCAGGCCGTGGGTCGCGAGATCGGCCTCGAAGTCGGCCGGCAGCTGCAGCCTGGCCAGCGCCTCGCGCTCGCCGAGGTGCAGGCGCTTGAGCACGCGCCAGCGCGGCCCGAAGCGCAGGTGCGCCTCCTGGCGCGTGCGCAGGCTGCTCGATCCGGCGGCCGCGGTGGTCGCGGCGGTGCAGCGGGCCTCGATCGCAGACAGCGTCAGCGGCGCCGGCGCGCCGCCCTGCAGCGGCAGGATGCGCGCGCTGGCGCAGCGCTCGAAGCCGTCGCCCTGGGCGGCCAGCAGTTCGACGTCCCAGCGCTGCTCGTCGCCGCGCAGGCTGAGGCGGAAGCTCCGGTCGGCGCCATCGGCCACGAACAGCGGCGACTCGAACACCAGGTTGCTCAGCTGCCACGCACCGGCGCTGCCGATCTCGGCCAGCGCGGCGCGGATCAGCTCGAGGTAGCCGGTGCCGGGCAGCAGCGCCTCGCCGCTGCCGAGCCGGTGCTCGTCGATGACCCAGTCGCGCTGCGCCGACAGCGTGCCGGTCAGCAGGTGACGTTGTGCGAGACCGTCGCGCGAGACGTAGCGCCGCTCGAAGTGCGGGCTCGCGACCGGCAGCGCCTCGGCCAGCGCGATGCCGGCGTCGGCGGGGGCCGGCTCGGACTCGGCACCCAGGCGGCCGACCATGCCCACGTCCTTCCAGATGCCCCAGGCGACCGCGGTGACGGGATAGCGGCGCTGGCCGCGGCAGGACTCGGCGAAGGCGTTGACGAAGGCGCTGGCGCCGACGTAGTCCACCTGCCCGGCCGGTGCGATGTAGCTGCTGGTCGACGAGAACAGCAGCATGAAGTCCAGGGCCGACTCGCGGAAGAGCTCGTCGAGGATCAGGCTGCCGTAGACCTTGGCCGAGAACACGTCCTCGATGTCGCGCGCGCTCTTCATCGGGATCAGGCCGTCGCGGATCACGCCGGCGGCATGGAAGACGCCGTGCACCGTGCCGAAGGCGCTGCGCGCCTGGGCCACGGCCTCGGCCATGCTGTCGGCCACCGCCACGTCGGCGGACAGCGGCAGCACGGTCGCACCCAGGGCCTCGAGCTCGCGCACCTTGACGATGGCGCGGGCGATCGAGTCGTCGGCCTTGTGGCGCGCCAGCCAGTCGTCCCAGTCGGCGCGCTGCGGCAGCGGCGTGCGGCCGATCAGCACGAGCTTGGCCTGCTGCTCGCGCGCCAGCCACTCGGCGATCAGGCCGCCGATGCCGCCCAGGCCGCCGGTGATCAGGTAGGTGCCGCCCTGCCGCAGGCGCGGCTTCGGCGCGGTTGTCGACGGTCGCGCCGGCGCCAGGTGCCGCTGCCAGCGCACGCCACCGCGCCACGCGATCACGCGCGTGCCGGGCTCGGCGACCAGCTCGCCGCTGACGTCGCCCAGCACGCGGGCCACGTCGGCATCGGCCGGCGGCGCGCGGCGACCGTTGCCCGAGGCGGTGCCGATGTCGATGTCGACGAAGGCGCAGCTGAGCCTGGGGAACTCGCGCGGGATCACCGCGCACGGGCCGAGCGCGGTCGCCTTGTCGGGGAAAGGCAGGGCCTCGTCGCCGACGCGCTGGGCGCCGTTGGCCAGCACCGTCAGGTGCAGCGGCTGGTCGGTGAGTCCGGCCTTGCCCAGCGCGCGCGCCAGGTGGAACAGCGAGTAGAAGCCGTGCTCCTGGTTGCGATGCAGGAAGGTCGAGCCGGGCCGGAAGGCGCGGTCCAGCGTGACGAGCCAGCCGTGCAGCACGCGATCGGGGACGATCTGGCGTTCGGCCAGGGCCTCGAGCAGCTCCGGATAGCCCGCGCCGCCGGCCTCGGCCGCCAGCGTGTAGGTCGAATCGTCGACCTGGGCGAAGGTGTCGCCCGGCAGCACCGCGATGACGCGATGACCGGCGTCGCGCAGGCAGGTCAGCAGGCCCTGCCCGAGCGCGTCGCGCCCGACGAAGGCGAGCCAGGTGTGCGCATCCTCGGAGCTGTCGAGGATGCCCTGCTGCACCCAGCGCGGCTTGCGGAACCAGTCGCGCAGCTCGGGCTGCTTCAGCGGCCGTTGCGTGTCGGCCTGCGCCGGGCTGCTGCCGGCGCCCGGATCGATCCAGTAGCGCGCATGCTGGAAGGCGTAGGTCGGCAGCGGCAGGCGCCGGCGACCCTTGCCCCACAAGCGCTGGGTGTCGAAGTCGATGCCGAGCGCCCACAGCCGGCCCATCACGGTGCGGAAGTAGACGTCGTCCGGCGTCGCGTCCTGCGGGTGGCGCATCGACGACAGCACGCGCTGCCCCGGCGCCCGCGTGTTCTGGCGCACGAAGGAACCGAGCATGTTGCCGGGCCCGACCTCGAGGAACACCAGGTCGTCGGATTCGAGCAGCGTGTCCACGCCGTCGGCGAACAGGATCGCGTGGCGGAAGTGCTGGACCCAGTACTCGGGGTCGCGTGCCTGGGACGGCTCCAGCCACTTGCCGGTGTGGTTGGAGACGATCCGCAGCTTGGGCTCGTGCAGCTGGATGCCCTGCAGGTAGGCGCGGAAGCGCGGCAGGATGACGTCGAGCAGCCGCGAGTGGCCGGCCACCAGCACCTTGACGCGCTGGGTGTCGACGCCGTCGGCCTTGAGACGCGCCGACAGGGCGTCCAGCGCCTCCGGCGGACCGGAGGCCACCGACAGCTGCGGGCTGTTGGCCGAGGCCAGGTCGAGCGCGTCGCCGAGCAAGGGTCGCAGCTCGGCGGCGGGCATGGGCACGCTGAGCATGCCGCCAGGGGCGGTCTGCTCGACCAGCTGGCCGCGCAGCAGCAGCAGGCCCAGCGCGTCCTCGAACGAGAACACGCCGGCGACGAAGGCCGCCGTGTTCTCGCCCATGCTGTGGCCGATCACGACCTCGGGCTTGACGCCGTAGTGCTCCCAGAGCTTGGTCAGCGCGACCTCGACCAGGAAGGTCAGCGGCAGCTGGGCCGACGGTCGGCCGATCCGCTCGACCAGGTCGGGCGCCGGCTCACCGGCCGGCAGCAGGACCGGTGCCAGGTCCGCACCGAAGCGGTTCTTGAGGATCGCCAGGCCCTTGTCGACCCATTCGCGGAACACCGGCTCGCGCTCGTACAGGTCGCGTCCCATCTGGACGTACTGCGCGCCGCCGCCGGGGAACATGAAGGCCAGGCGGGGACGCTCGAGCTCCTGCGTGTGCGTGAACACGCGCTTGGCATCGCCCTCCTCCAGCAGCTTGATCGCCTCGGCCGCGTTCGCGGCCGCCAGCACGCGCTTGTGCTCGAAGCCGCGGCGCCCGACCTTCAGGGTCCAGGCCACGTCGGCCAGTTCGGCCTGGGGGTGCGCGCGCAGCCAGCCGGCCAGGCGCTTGCCGTATTCGTCGAGCGACTTGCGGCTGCGCGCCGACAGCAGCAACAGCTGGGCCGAGGCATCGGCCTTGGGCGCCGGCGCGGCCGGCGCCTCCTGCAGCACGACGAAGGCATTGGTGCCACCGACACCCAGCGAGTTGACCCCGGCGCGGCGCGGCCCGTCGCCGCGCTGCCAGTCGGCGAGCTGGTTCGCCACGACGAAGGGGCTGCCCTCGAAGCCGATGCGCGGGTTGGGCGCCTCGAAGTTGAGCGAGGGCGGGATCTGGCGGTTCTCGAGCGCGAGCGAGGCCTTGATCAGGCTGGCCACGCCGGCGGCGGTGTCGAGGTGGCCGATGTTGGTCTTGACCGAGCCGACCTTGCAGAAGCCGACGCGCTCGCTCGAGGTGCGGAAGGCCTGGGTCAGCGCCGCGATCTCGATCGGATCGCCGACCGGCGTGGCGGTGCCGTGGCACTCGATGTAGCTCAGCGAATCGGCGTCGATGTCGGCGACCGCCAGCGCCTCGGCCACGCAGGCCGCCTGGCCGTCGACGCTGGGCGCGAGGTAGCCGACCTTGCGCGAGCCGTCGTTGTTGACCGCACTGCCCTTGATGACCGCATGGACGTGGTCGCCGTCGCGCAGCGCGTCGGCCAGCCGCCGCAGCACGACGACGCCGGCACCGCTGCCGAACACCGTGCCCTTGGAGCGATGATCGAAGGTCCGGCAATGACCGTCGGGCGAGAGCACCTCCCCTTCCTTGTAGTGGTAGCCGACGCCGTGCGGGAACTCGATCGTCACGCCGCCCGCCAGCGCCATGTCGCACTCGCCCGACAGCAGGCTCTGCACCGCCATGTGGGTGGCCACCAGCGAGGTCGAGCAGGCCGTCTGCACGTTGACGCTCGGGCCCTGCAGGTTGAAGGCGTAGGAGACGCGCGTCGCGAGGAAGTCCTTGTCGTTGCCGGTGTGGCGCAGCAGGAAGAGTCCGACGTTGTCGATCAGGTCCGGGTTGGTCAGCAGGTTGAAGGTGAAGTAGGCCCCCATGCCGCAGCCGGCGAACAGGCCGATCGAGCCCTCGAAGGAGTCGGGCGTGTGGCCGGCGCGCTCCAGCGCCTCCCAGCAGACCTCGTAGAAGTGGCGGTGCTGCGGATCGAGGATGCCGGCTTCCTTGGGCGAGAAGCCGAAGAACTCGGGGTCGAACTGGTCGAGGTCCTGGAGCGGGATGCCGGCCTTCACGTAGTGCGGATCGGCCAGCGTGGATCGCGACACGCCCTTGGCGATCAGTTCCTCGTCGGTGTAGGTCCGCACCGACTCGTGGCCCGCCTTCAGGTTGGCCCAGAACTGGTCGGCATCGTTCGCATCGGGCACCCGGATCGCCATCCCGACGATGGCGATGTCACTGTCGTTCGTGTCAGTCAACGCGCAAGTCCTTGCAATCTTCCTGTCGTGGGTCGGGGCGGGCTCAGGCGTCCTGGCCCGAACTCACCGCCGGGCGCCCGGCCTGGCGCCGCTGCATCGCCGCACGACGACCCTGGGCCCGCGCCTTGCCGGCCTGCGCCGCGGCGTCCTCCTCGCCCTCGCCGCCGAGGTACTGGCTCAGGCTCTGGATGGTGGGGAAGCGGAAGATGTCGGTGATCGACAGCTCGCGCTGCAGCGCCTCCTTGAGGCGCCGATGGGTCTGCACCGCGAGCAGCGAGTGGCCGCCCAGGTCGAAGAAGTTGTCGCGCGTGCCGACCTGGGGCAGCTTGAGCACGTCCTTCCAGATCGAGGCGATGGTCTCTTCGAGGTCGCTGGTGGGTGCGATGAAGGCGGCCTCGGCGACCGGGGCGCGCGCGACGTCCGGCGCCGGCAGCGCCTTGCGATCGATCTTGCCGTTGGGCGTCTGAGGCAGCGCCGGCAGCACGACGAAGTGCGCGGGCAGCATGAAGTCGGGCAGCCGCTCGCGCAGGTGCTCGCGCAGCGCCGACGCACCGGGCGCCTCGCCCGCCGCGACCAGGTAGGCGACCAGGCGCGTGTCGCCGGGCACGTCCTCGCGGGCCACGACCACGGCCTCGCGCACGGCCTCGTGGCCGAGCAGCGCCGACTCGATCTCGCCGAGCTCGATGCGGTAGCCGCGCACCTTGACCTGGTGGTCCAGGCGGCCGAGGAACTCGACCGTGCCGTCGGACCGCAGCCGCGCCAGGTCGCCGGTGCGGTAGACGCGCCCGCCGGCCGCGCCCTGGAAGGGATGCGGCAGGAAGCGCTCGGCCGTCAGCTCGGGCCGGTGCAGGTAGCCGCGCACGACGCCCGCGCCGCCGATGACCAGTTCGCCGGGTACGCCCACGGGCAGCGGCTGCTGGCGGCGGTCGAGGATGTAGATCGCCTGGTTGGCCAGTGGGCGGCCGAGCGGGATGCTGGTGTCGCCAGCATCGACGCGGTGGACGGCCGACCAGATCGTCGTCTCGGTCGGGCCGTACATGTTCATCAGCGTGCCGCCCGCCATCAGCTCGGTCAGCTCGCGCGCCAGCGAGGCCGGCAGCGCCTCGCCGCCGACCATCATGCGCTGCAGCTTGGCCAGGCCGGGCTTGGCGGCGTCGTCCATCAGCAGCATGCGTGCCATCGACGGCGTGCATTGCAGGTGCGTGACGGTATGGCGCTGCAGCAGCTGCGGCAGCGTGTGCTCGTGCGACGCCGCGCGCGGCGGCAGCGACAGGCGCCGCAGCTCGTTCAGGTAGGGCAGGTGCTCGAGCACGCTGGGCGAATCGACGCCGAAGTCGATCAGGCAGGCCACGTCGTCGACGCCGATCGCCTTGATCGAATCGATCATCGCGAGGCAGCTCTCGGGCGTGCCGAACAGGCCCGAGGTCTCGTAGTAGCGCTCGAAGGAATGCTCGAGCAGCGCGTCCATCTCCTCCTTGGACAGCGTCTGCAGGTCGATGCCGCCCATCGCGTCGCGGTTCTTGAACGCCGGGAAGGACCAGGCGTACTGCTTGACGAGGTTGAGCGAGGTGCGCAGGTACTCGATCAGCGGCTGCTTCACCTTGGCGCGCACAGCCGCCGGGTCCGGGCCGACGAAGCTGTGCAGCATCAGCGACACGTAGCCTTCGCCTTCGTGGCCGGCCTCCTTGCGCGCGGCGCGGTAGGCGGCGAGCTTGTCCTTCAGCTCCTCGACGGTCTGGCCCAATAGATGGGTCAGCACGTTGGCGCCGATGCGCCCGGCGGCGGCGAAGGTCTCGGGATTGCCCGCCGACGTCACCCAGTAGGGCAGTTCCTTCTGCACCGGGCGCGGCAGGATGTGGGTCTCGACCGGCTTGCCGAGCGGGCCGTCGAAGGGCAGCGTCTCGCCGCGCCAGAGGCGGCGCACCACCTCGATGTTGCGCAGCATGACGTTCTTGTTGTCGGCGTAGTTCTCCGGCTTGAGCACGAAGTCGTTGGGCTGCCAGCCCGACGCGAAGGAGATGCCGACCCGCCCGCCGGAGATGTTGTCCACCACCGACCATTCCTCGGCCACGCGCAGGGGGTGGTGCAGTGGCAGCACGACGCTGCCGGCGCGGATCTGCACGCGCTCGGTGACGGCCGCGATCGCAGCGCCGGTGACCGCCGGATTCGGGTAGAGGCCACCGAAGGCATGGAAGTGGCGCTCCGGCGTCCACACGGCCGCGAAGCCGTGCTGGTCGCCGTACTTCGCGCCTTCGAGGAGCAGCTTGTACTTGTCGCGCTTCTCGTGGCCCTGGCCTTCGGCCTCGTCGGCCGAGAAGTAGAACAGGCTGAAGTCCAGCGGCCGGTGCGCCGCCGGTCCGCGCGCCGGGCCGGCCGCCCCCCGATCCTCGTCCGAGGACATCACGACGTGGAAGCCGCGCGTCAGCGTCCAGCACAGCTCGAGCACCGAGATGTCGAAGCTCAGGCTGGTGACCGCCAGCCACGTGCCGGCCGCGTCGCTGCCGAGGTGCCGGTCCATGCCGCCGAAGAAGTTGACGACGTTGCGGTGCTCGACCATCACGCCCTTGGGCTTGCCGGTCGAGCCCGAGGTGTAGATCACGTAGGCCAGGTGGCGCGGCTCGGCGCCGCCGTCGAAGGGCTCGGCGGACTCGGACGCGATGGACGGCCAGTCGCTGTCCAGGCACAGGACCTTGGCGCGATGCTTCGGCAGGTCGCCGCGCAGGCGCTCCAGCGTCAGCAGGACCGGCACCTTGGCATCCTCGACCATGTAGGCGATGCGGTCGCGCGGATAGGTCGGGTCGAGCGGCACGTAGGCACCGCCGGCCTTCTGGATCGCCAGCAGGCCGACCATCAGCTCGACCGAGCGCTCGCACATCAGGCCGACCAGCACGTCGGGGCCGACGCCCATCGCCGCGAGGCGGCGCGCCAGCTGGTTGGCGCGGGCGTTCAGCTCGGCATAACTGAGCGAGCGGCCTTCGCAGGTGAGGGCCACGTGCTCGGGCGTGCGCGCGGCCTGCTCCTCGATCAGGCGGTGCACGCAGGCGTCGGTGCGGACCGGCGCGGCGGTGTCGTTCCACTCGACCAGCACCTGGTGCAGCGCCGCCGTGCCGAGCAGCGGCAGCTCGGCCAGCGGGCGCTTCGGGTCGGCATCGGCGGCGGCGACGAACTGCGCGAACTGCTCCTGCAGCGCCGCGACATGCCCGCGCGACAGCTTGGCCGCGTCGAACAGCCAGCGGCTGGCGCTGCCGTCGGCCGCGAAGGCCACCGTCAGCTCGCTGCCCGGCTGCGCCGTCGCGTCATCCAGACGATCGACCACGATGGCGGCCACCGGCAGCACGCGCGGGTCGCGCACGGCGGCCGCGACGCGCAGTTCGGGCACGCGCGCCACGAGGTCGGTCGCGAAGCTGCCGCGGCGGCGGATCTCCGCCTGTTCGGCACGCACGGCGTCGCGCAGGGCCTCGAAGGGCAAGGCGAAGTCGATCGTGGCGCGCAGCGGCACCTGCGGCGCGAACCAGGCGGACCACGGGCCGACCAGCGCGCGCAGCGCCGGGTCGGCATAGCCGATGTCGAAACCGTCCTTGTCGCCGAGCCGCGCCAGCAATCCCACCAGGCTCGCGACCAACGTCGTCGCGCGATCGGCCGCTGCGGCGCCGGGCACCGACGGCGGCGTCGCGTCGAGCGACTGATGACTTGGGGATGCGGGCGGCGCGCTGCGGTCGATGGTGGGCAACTCCACCGTCTCCTGCGTCTCGAGGCGGCGCAGCCAGAAGCCCTCGTGCGCGCAGACCGCGGCGTTCAGCTCGCTCAGGCCGGCGGCCTGGGTCGCATCGAGCACGTCGAAGGTCAGGCCGGCGCGCAGGCCGAAGCGCGACGCCGCCTCGGTGGGCGACAGCGACTTGCCGTCGAGCGCGCCGAAGCGCTGCAGCAGCACATCCTGGTCCTGCGTCGCGACCGTCACGCCGCTGCCGTCGACGGCCACGATGCTGCCGGGTGCCGCGCCGGAGCGCGTCTCCTGCACCTGCAGCGCCGCCACCAGGATCGGTTGCCCGCCCAGCGAGGTCTTCGGCGCACCGATCGGGTTCGCGTAGGTACCGAAGTCGAGCGCGCGCACCAGCGTGGCAAGGCGATCGGCCGGCTGATCCCAAGGCAGGGCGCAGGCGGCCGCCGGACGGTCCTTGCGACCGTAGTAGTGCGTGGGAGCGCCGGGTTGCGGCCGACCGGCCAGGTCGCCGCGTCCCAATCCGGCCAGCAGTTCCTCGAAGCCTTCGATGGCGGCCTCGTAGCACTTGGTGTTGAGCGTCAGTGCGGTCTCGCCGTCCGCGATGTCGAAGCGCCGCTGCGCCAGGATGTCGCCGCGATCGACCTCGGCGGTCATCAGGTGCCAGGTGATGCCGTGCTGGCGCTCCCCGGCCAGCAGGGCCCACACGGGCGTGTTGAGGCCGGCGTACTCGGGCAACGGGCCGTCGTGGAAGTTGATCGCGGCGCGGGTCGGCAGCGCGATCACCGCGTCCGGCAGCACCGACAGGTTGGTGACGCTGAAGACGTAGTCGAGCGGCCGCAGGTCCTGGGCAGCAAGCAGCGCCGCGGCGTCGCGCAGCACGCGGATGCCGCGCTCGCCGGCCCAGCGCCGGATCGCCGGCCGCGCGGTGACGACGGCCACGACCTGGTGGCCGGCCTGTTCCAGCGACTCGGCGCACTGGATCAGCAAGGACTCGGAACCGAGGAGTACGCAGCGCCAAGGGGTCGTCATGAGGCTCTGGATGAAGGTCAGCAGGGATCGGCGGTGAGGAGCGCGGGCTGTCGCACCGTGGGGTGCCAGCGATCCGATCGCGGCAGCTTCCGGACCGGCACGCCCTCCTCGCTTTGCATGGTGCCGCCATTCACCGTCAGTGTCATGAAGGGTGGCGCACGCGCAGGCGTCAGACCCCTATTATTTGCGGCCGATGCACGGTCCGCCCCCCTAAATGGGTAGCCGCCTCATGTTGTAGGCGTGCATCCGGCCCGCCTCCGGGACCGCGGTCGACGCGCACCACAGCGCGTCGGCGATCGACCGCCGGCTTGTCGCGCCGCATCCGTCGCGACACGACTTGCCCGTGAAGAAAGTCCGGCCGCGTTCTCCAGGTCGCTCTCGCGGCTGCATGGGGCTCGCTCGCGCTGCGATCGATCGCGCACCAGCCGTTACAGCTTGACCCGCGCGCTTACGTCTATCCGCTCATCGAGCAACAAGGGGCGTCGTTATCAGTGGCAGTCCCGGGTTCGGGCGTCCACCGCGCATCGCACGGGACGCAGCGAGGCCGGCAGCAGTTGCCAGGCGTCTTCCACGTTCCACGTCGCACCGACCCCGTCGGTCTGCCGCCCAGGTGCTGCTTTCGTCGCTGCCGTGCGTACCGCGCCCGGGGTGTTTGTTGGGAACCCGATTTCTGGAACGTGAGTGATGACCATGAAGAACCTCTCTGTCTCGCGACTGCGCCTGCTGACCCTGATGATTGCCAGTTCGACCCTGCTGGCCGCCTGCGGCGGCTCGGGCGACCCGGCTGCCGAAAGCGAGGCAACGGACGAGTCGGCAGAGGCCCTGGCCTCGCGGCCGGTGACCGTCACCTGGAACAACCAGCGCTGGACGCAGGTCGCCTGGGAAGGTCGGAACTTCACGGTCAACGGCGGCGCGCGCGAAGTGATCTTCGGTGACGGCGGTCGCTACGTGCAGCGCACCGTGTCCGGCACCGGCAACTGTTCCATCGCCTTCTTCGGCAGCGATCCGATCCCCGGTGTCTACAAGGCCTGCTACGTGAGCAGCGGCAGCGCTGCGCCGTCACCCGCCCCTGCGCCGGCACCCGCCCCTGCGCCGGCTCCCGCTCCCGCGCCGGCACCGGCTCCTGCCCCTGCGCCGGCACCTGCGCCTGCTCC